>JBJXGP010000238.1:0-3923 GCA_046160425.1 Planctomycetaceae bacterium | reverse complement strand
CGCCACAGACAGCGAGGTTACCGGGTGCGTTATCGATTTCATGATCCTGCAACCGGTCGCGAACGGACCAATACGGTTTACTTCAGTACGTTCGGCCAATGGGCAGGCACTCCGGTCGACTTGCAGTTTATCCCGGGCGAAAATTCGCAGAGCCGGTTGGCATCGCAAGCCCGGCCGGGAGTGATGAAGTTCTTCTTCGGCTTGAATGCCACGGTGATCTGCGTATTTCTCGGTTACATCGGCTTTCTCGCCTGGGAAGCGAATTACCGTGAACCGAGGACGCCGGAACAGGCCAGAAAGCGATTCCTCAGGCGCCGGAGGATTGAGGCCGAACTCGATGCCACCAAGTGATCTTCACTCGCTCAATCGTACGATTGCAGATAGTGATTCTGCGTGATCCGCGGAGTGAACGAGTACAACTTCGCATTTTGCAGATAAAACCGCAGCCGAATCGGCCGGGCCTGCAAGAGTTGACAGTCGGCGCTCCCTTTCCAGCTTGCGGCATGACGCACCTGATCGGATGTGATTGGATCGCAATCTGCCTTTCCGAATCCTTCAATCGGGTTGCCGTCCACGTCGAGCGCTTCGACCGCCAGCGAACCCCCCTCGGCGTTCGCATTGATCTCAAGCGTATCCCCGAAGAACACGAGCGGTTTCGTCGTGAGCGTCCCCATCTCACTGCCGGCATCGACCGAGACGAAACCATCAAGACGCAGCGTCGCGAGGCCGATGGCGTATTTGGTTTCATCCTTGTGATACGTGTTCCAGTGACGTCCGCTCATTGCGGTGTAATAGATGCGGATTTCATCCCCCACGACGAGAAACGGATGATGCGGGTAAACCTGTCCCCAGTCCCACTCTTTCTTGAATTCCCCATAAGGGAGAAACGTCGCCTGTTCGGCCGCTTGCTTCCAGTCGCGGTCTGTTTTCATTTCCGCCGCCGTGATCGCCCCGTCGCTCAGCACGCGATTCCACGTGACGCCGTTGCGGCTGAAGACGAGTTGATTGTCGACGCGATCCATCCACGGCTTGTCGTCGGGGATCGGCTGGATCGTCTCGCCGTGATAGGTATTGAGTAGTCCGATGTAGGCACCTGCGTAGGGGGTGCCCGACATGGTGTATAACTCGGTCGCGAAAGGACCATCGAGGTTGCCTTTCTTGACGACGGTGACTTTGGGGGACCAATGCAGAAAATCTTCGCTCTCGATGCGGCTGATGATCCGCACGTTGGGAGGGCCGAATCGCAAAAACGCGACATAACGATTGAGATGTGTATCCCAAAAGGGAGCGATCTGCGTATCGCTGAACGGGAAGACCGGGTTCTGCGGCTCTGAAGTCCAGTGCATCCCATCGGCGGAATATCCGACGCAACTCGACAACGAGCTTTCTTTGCCGGTCGGCTTGGCGAGGTATGTCATCTTGAATCGGCGCTGAGGATTTGTTTCGTTGGGATCGATGATAACACCGGCACCGTCGACGTAAACTTGAGGGGGATCGAAGACGATCAGGTTCGTTCCCGTCGTATCGTCGATGGCCGGTTTCGTCCATTCGATGCCGTCGGGCGAGGTGGCGTAACCGAGACCAGTTGCAGGAGGTTTGTCCTTTTCTCGCGTCCAGATCGTATACCAGACCTTGAACAAAAGGTCGGACTCATCGTACACGACGGCACCATACGTGAGTTCCGATTCCCACGGTTTGTCGCGCACGATCAGCGGATTGTTCGGATGCTTCACCGGTTGATTGAGCCGTTTCTGCACACCGTCCATCTCGCCGATGATGTAATCGTCGATGAAGAGTTGCTTATCGTGAATGAGGATTGCATCGCCGAGGATTTCGTCGTCGAGATCCTTGAACATCCCCGGCGGAGCTTGCCGGCTTTGGGCCTGAAGCGCCGTCGTGAATGAGAGCAGTGCCACCACTGTCGCAATTTGATAGAGCGATTTCATGAGTTGTCCTCTCTTCTGACAGTCTATTTCAAAGTCGAAAGATAAGCGACGAGGTCTCGCATTTGTTCCAGCGTCAGTTGCTTGTCGAGACCCTGCGGCATGATCGAAAGTTCGCTCGGTTTGATCTCCTCGATCTCGGCACGGGGGATGCGGATTTCCTTCCCATCCGTCGAAACCAGATGAATGGCATCGGCCGTTTCGCGGCGGATCAAGCCGGTCATCACCTGACCCGATTGCGTGGCCAGCGTGTAACTTTCGAAACCGTTGGCGAGCGTCGCGCTGGGTAGAAGAACCGCTTCCGCCAGTTGTCTCGTCGTGCGAATTTTTGCGATCTGTGACAGGTCAGGTCCGACCGCTCCCCCCTGCCCGCCGACCTTGTGACAGCCGGAACAGGCCATGCGGTTGCTGAGAAACAGATGCTTGCCCAACTCGGCGTTACCCTGTTCGACCTGCGATTCGATTTCGGTCAGTTTTGCCAGTTGCTCTTCGTTACCGGCAGCGACAATGGGAAATCGCTTAACGGCGGAGGCGATGATCTCCGCTGGATATTTTGCGAGCGCCGCGTGAATGCGCGACGCCGGCAGCGAGTCCAATCCGGGAGCATCGGCGAGCGACTTGAGCAGATCGGATCCGATTTCTGTCGCGAGTTCATCTTTGATCCGTTCCGTTTGCGCGGCCGATTCGTAAGCGCGCAGCAGCGACGGCAATTCCAGCGGACCGGCCTGTTTGACGACAGCCAACAGCGATTTTAACTGATCGGGCGTCAAACTCGCAGTTGCCAGGGCGTTCGCCGCCGACAGCTTATCGACGGGAAGGGAATCGGCCTGAAGTTGTTCGATCAGGAACTGTAGCTCCGGTTCTTCGAGAGCGGCGCCGTGCCGGGCAACGAGCGTCAGCGCCCCGAGTCGGATGCCGGCCGGCTGCGCCGTATCTTGCGCCACAGTTCGTAGCGAACTTTCCAGCGATAACGTGTCGAAGGGAATGAGACTCGCCAGCAGTTGACGCCGAACGTTCTCGTCGGCGTGCGACAGTAAATTGCCGAGCGGTGCGAGCCAGGTTTCCGGAAGTTGTGGTTGTGAGATTCGGCCAATCGCATCGAGCAAAGTCAACAGCGTTGCGGTCGGTGCTTCTGGACGTGCGAGCGATTCGGCGACGAGCGACTGCACGCTTTCGTTTTCCGAGAATGCAGTCACCGTTCCGGTGATGATCGCCTGATGGGCGGGAGTTAATTCCGTCGCGGTCACGGCTTCTCGGAGCAAGCCGATAATTTCATCGGCCCATGCGGGATGTTTAGCGATCACTTCCAGCGTGATGCGTTGCAATTCGGCGTCGGAAGCGGCGAGCAACGGCGAGACCGCCTCGCGTGCCAGCGATTCGCCGGCGATCTGATCGAGGGCGATCAATGCCCCCCGCTGTACGCGAGGATCGGCGTCCGTCAGACCGGGATAGATCGCCTCGGCGTCACCGATTTCGATCATCGCATAAATCAGCGAGTGCTCGAGGAATTCATCATTGGCGGTGCGCAGCGATTCCAGAATGGCGACGACCGCAGCGGAATCGCCGATCAAACCGAGTGCCGTGGCCGCTTCGCGCCGGATCGGCGATTCATCGTCGACAACGATTTTCGTCAGGCGGTCGATGGCCCAGCGCTCCCTGAGTACCCCCAGCGCATGAACGGCGGATTGCCGGACGCTCGGGTCATTGTCGTAGAGCGCCGTGCATAATGCTGTTCTCGCAGGAATCGTGCCGATCCGCGAGAGTATCCAGACCGCGTTGCGGCGGAGCCGCGTACTCTCGGCTCTTGTAACTAGCTTCGTCAACAATCGCACCGATTTGTTGCCCTGTCCCGCGAGCGCGGCAATGGCGCGGTCGCGGACCACCGGACGGGAATCGTCAAGCCGTGCGGCGAGATCCTGTGTGGACGCACTGTCCCAGTTGAGATCCAATCCGCGTGGGTCGGGCGGAACTTCTGCATCA
>JBJXGP010000237.1:0-15032 GCA_046160425.1 Planctomycetaceae bacterium | reverse complement strand
TATCACCGCGACGCGCGGCATCGGTCAAGTGATCGCTGCGCTGGGACGTCTCCCCGAAGAACTGCCGGCGCGCGTCGACCTGGTCGGTCAATTCACACCGGCATCGTTGGAAGAAGAGATGCGACGGCAACCGGGTTGGCAGCGGGTCGACTTCACCGGCTGGCAGCCCCGTGAACGCGTCGCGAAGATACTGGCACAGGTGCGAATGGGTTTGGTGACGTTTCTGCCGGCTCCCAATCATACGGAAGCGCAGCCGAATAAACTCTTCGAATATATGTCGGCGGGCATTCCCGTGATTGCCTCGCACTTTCCGCTGTGGCGCGAGATTGTCGAATCGACCGGTTGCGGCCTGGTCGTCGATCCTGAAAATCCGGCCGATATTGCTCGGGCCATGATGTGGGTCTTCGACCATCCGAACGAAGCGTCGGAGATGGGAACGCGCGGACAAGCTGCCATTCAGAACCGGTTTCACTGGGATCACGAGTCGACGGTATTGCTGCGAGCCTACGAGCACTGTCTGGGGCCGCTCACCGTAAAAAATCCCGCGGTATCCGAATTGCCCGAAGAGATTCGCCGTGCAGCGTGAATCATTCTGGGGGAATCATCTCGGGGTTACGGCAAGGCAGCCCGTAGATGCGAACTTTTATCAACGTCGATCGTCGTTGAAGTCGTTCTGCAAGGCGCGCTCGGAGGGCGATGGTTCATCCCACGCCGAGCGCAAATCCTCCGTCGGGTAGCCTGCTTCATCCGTGCGAGATTGCGAGGCGGGTTGTGCCTGATTGGGCTGACGATACTGATACCCCATGCGGGTATTGGTCCGCGGACCTTGTCGTTGTCCCGGCTGAGCGGGCCAGTTCTGCATTTCCACATCGGCCGGCATCATTTGCGCCGGCCGTTCATATTCGGATCCCAATCGCGTTTGAGTTGCGGGAAACGATTCATGAACTTCGCCAGACTGCGATGCCAGATCGGGATTGATCGGGAACAGTTGTGAGGGGCCGGCGTTGAGGCCCATCAGCATCGCCGCCTTGCGGGACGACGTTTGATCTTCGCCGGCGTGCGTATCCTGCTGCATGAACTGTCGAGGATTCGCCGACGACTGATTTTCGAACGCGGCTACGGGCCGAATATGTTCTTCGGTCCCGTCCGCATAACCATTGAATTGTTGCGACCGATCGAGTTCGTTACGGCTTCCCTCGGCGAGCAAGATCGCATCCGCATTCATTTGCCGATTCGGCTGATTGTTGTGCGACGAGTTGCCTGCGCGTTGATGATACGTCCCTGATTGTCCGCGCGCGGCATTGGTTCGAGATCGGTTCAGGCCCGGCCATGTCTCCGGTTGTGCCGCTTGGGAATCTTGGTCGTTGAAGTTCGGATTCATTGCCGCCGTTGGCTGGTTGCTATCTTCCGGGGGCCAGACGGCGTTAGGGTCAAGCACTTCAGAATCGGCGGGTGAACTGTTTCGCCTTGGAGTCGCGCCGGGACGTGATCTCGGTGAAAATTCATTTCCCCCCGACGATGGGGGAGACACCGTGCGATAGGGCTTGTAGTCACCATTTTGAGAAGGTCCGCCATTCGAGAGATCATCAGGCCCCTGTGCCTGCCCGTACGAATTCGATGAGGCTTCCGTCACATTCAGGGGCAACGACTGCGGATCGTAGGGGAGGTTTTCGTAGCGGGACGATCCACCGGATTCGGCAAACTCTCCCTCGACCTGACCGAGTTCATTCTGCGCAGCGGAGACATCGATTGCCGGGAATTCCAGATTGTGTTCGTATTGCTTGCGTTTCGCGAAGTCCATTTCCTGCTGTGCGAGTTCACGCTGCTGTTGTGCCAGTTCTTCCCGTTGCGCCTGGCTTTCCAGCCGGGCCTGTCGCATTTGTTGGAGAAGTTGGTTCTGTAAGTTTGATGCTTGCTCTGAATTGGCCTGCCCGTTCGATGCAGGAATCGCATTGAGACCGCTCGCTCGAGCGTTAGGCCCTTTCGCCGCGCGTTCCATCCCGGCGATTTGACTTTGAGAATTTTTCGTGAGGACGTGCGCCAGCTTGGCTTGCGCCTCTTGTTCGGAACCGGTTTTACGAAACATGGCGAGGGCCTGCTCGGAATTACCGGCGTTGGCGTAGATGACGCCCAGATTGTTCGCCGCCTGGACGTGTTGTGGGTTGACGCGCAGGGCATCCTTCAATAACTTCATGCTGGCTTCTGTTTTTCCCTGCAGCAGATACGAATAGCCCATGTCGCTCAGCAGATTGGCATCCTTGGGATTCCCCTCGAGAGCCCGCACGTAATGATTCTCTGCGGCGGCGTAGTCCTGTCGCTGATCGGCGATGACCGCCAGCCGATGGTGGGCTGTCGCGTTCTGAGGATCGGATTGCAGCAGATCCTGAAAGTGTTTTTCGGCCTGCTCCAAATCCCCCGCTTGTAGTGCGTTTTGCCCTTGAGCAAGTAGTGCTGCGGAGTTCCCTCTCGCGGGGGGTAGACTCTTCGTCGCCGGGGGTGTGGAATCAACGACCGGCTTATCTTCAGTCGCCGTTGCGATGGCTTCGGATTCGGTGGCCGCTGATTTTCGTCCGAGGCCGAATTGCGAAGCCGATGAGTGGCAACCCGTCAGCCCCAGTCCGATCAAGCATCCCAGCCATACTCGAAAATGATTCATAGGTCGAACACCCTTTGTGCGGGGAGACACCGTGATAGTCGAATTCATGCGATCCATGATTCTCAACGAGGCCATGAAGAAGATGTTCCGAACGGTTTCCATATCGAAGGGGAATGTGAAGTGAAACCGGTTCGATGTTCGTCAAATATTCGCCGCCGGGAACGATGAGACGGTCGGCGACGAAAACCGGCGGAAATGTAAGCAAAATCTCGAATTATGTCGAGACGAGCTCTGGGGAATGTCGAACGAATCGTATCGGCAGCCCGCCATGTTTTGCCGATCGGAAAGCCGACGATTTTCGGTGGTTCTCTGCCGATCGTAAAAACGGCGACCCTCGATGCCAATTTATGGTGTAACATGAAGTGAAATAATGGGATACGGCATACATTATCGGCGGTCTACCGAGAATGTTCATCATCGTCGAGGAACAAGGGCATCGGTCCCCGGCAGGACCGTCAGATACGGCAAACATTCCCCAATGTTCAAGCCGGGTTCATTAGGCGTCGATACGCAGAAGATGAATTCCTGCTGAGTGAAGTTTCCTGTACGCGAGAAAAAGTGGTCTGTCGTTCGTTCCAGTGAAATCCAGAATACAGAAAGAGACCGAGGTCGAATTCCGGGAAATCGCCGAAGTTTGATGGATCGGGGGGCATTCTTGTGCTACAACACGCCCTCCCCGTGAGACGTTTACCGGGAAGCAGCATCGATGGTCTGACCTCGAATAAGACATTGAGAACGTGTAAGGATCGACAACCATGAGTATGGCAATTTACGGGGTGCATGCCCGTCAGATTCTGGATAGCCGGGGTAATCCCACGGTGGAAGTGGAAGTCACGCTCGAGGATGGGACCGTCGGCCGTGCTGCCGTCCCCAGCGGCGCCAGCACGGGCGCTCACGAAGCGTGTGAGCTGCGCGACGACACAATCAAAGACCGCTGGCTGGGCAAGGGGGTGACCAAAGCGGTTGAAAACGTCAACGAGGAAATCGCCGACGAACTGATGGGACGCGAAGTTTACGATCAGTCGGAAATCGATCGGCTGATGATCGCCCTCGATGGGACTCCCAACAAATCGCGATTGGGAGCCAATGCGATCCTCGCCTGTTCGCTGGCCTGTGCTCATGCGGCGGCTCAAGCGTCGTTTCTCCCGCTATTCCGCTATCTCGGCGGTGTCGGCGCTAACTGCCTCCCCGCGCCGATGATGAACATCATCAATGGCGGTGCTCATGCCAACAACGGCATCGACTTGCAGGAATTCATGGTCATGCCGCTCGGCTTCGACAACTTCAGCGATGCTCTGCGCGCGGGGGTCGAGATTTTCCACCATCTGAAAAAAGTTCTCTCCGACAAAGGGATGAGCACGGCCGTCGGCGATGAAGGGGGCTTCGCACCAAATCTGGGAAGCTGCGAAGCGGCTCTCGACGTCATTATGACCGCCATCGAAAAAGCAAAATATAAACCCGGCGAGCAAATTAAAATCGCCCTCGATTGCGCCTCGACCGAGTTTTTCGGCAAGAAAGTACACGATAAAGAGATCACGCAACCCGGCTGGTATCTCATGGGAGATAAAAAGCTCGATTCCGCAGGCATGGTTAAGCTGCTCGAATCGTGGACGGAGAAATACCCGATCTGCTCGATCGAAGATGGCTGCGGCGAAGATGACTGGGATGGTTGGAAGAAACTGACAGAAACGCTGGGGAAATCCACGCAACTCGTCGGCGACGACTTGTTTGTCACCAACGTCGAACGCCTGCAGCGCGGCATCGACGAACACGTCGCCAACAGCATTCTGGTGAAGGTCAATCAGATTGGCACCTTGAGCGAAACGATCGCCGCCGTGCAGTTGGCGCAGCGAAACGGCTACACGGCGGTGATGAGTCATCGTTCGGGAGAGACGGAAGACACCACGATCGCCGACCTAGCCGTCGCGCTCGGCACAGGGCAGATCAAGACCGGATCGGCGAGTCGAACCGACCGCATCTGCAAATACAACCAGTTACTCCGCATTGAAGAACTGTTAGGAGAAAATGCCCGGTTCGGGGGAACGATTCGCTAACCGTCTGGGTACGCAAGTCCGCGAAGCTCCACTTCGCCGCTTGTTGATCGAACCGACGTCGCGCTGTGGAAGGGCCGACCGTCGCAACCTCACCCGCTCATGGACAGAGAGCAAACGAACCGGCAACGCAACATCAAAAAGCATCAGCGAGCCGCATGTGAGAGTCATTCACGACAGCATCCACGAAGAACATGAAGAAGCGCCGGGGAGTTGGCTCGTCTCGCTGATTTTCTGGGGGTGCCTGATCACCGCCGTCGGATTGTATGCGACGGTGGCGCTCGCCCCCAAGCTTCACAAGTATCTCGAAATTCGTGCCCAGTACACGGCGAATCAGATCCGTCTGGTGCGACTGGAACGGGAAATCACTTATTTGAAACGCGTGCGCGATGCACTCGAGAACGACCCCGAGTTTGCCGCACAGATGGCGAAGGTCGATTTCCAGATCGGGCGCACGGATACCGAACTAATCCCGGTCAATCCCGAACTGAGCCGCGACGCCCGCGATTTTACTTCCGGGGCTGAGCCGGCGGTGTCACAGGTCGAACCTTCGTATCCGTTTCTGGAACTCATCGCCAACAGCCATTTCTGGCGAAGTTTCCTGATCACGATGGCCGCCGGTCTGACGCTGACGGCGTTTACCTTTCTGAATCATCCGCAATCCCGACGCGTGCGCGAAGCGGCTCGAAGGGCAGCCGCCGAGACGGCTCGCACCAAGCCACATGCCAGCTTCTGGTCCCGCTACCGGCGTCCCACCCCGCGACAGAAAATGAGCGACGTGTGAAGGGGGAATCGGATATTTCGAGTTGATGACGTGTATCAGGCAATTTCATCAAAATGGCCGACGTTAATACACTTCATCGTGCGTTCCAAGTGACTGCAGGAGGATCGCCTCGGCACCGTCGTGCTCCGTGAATTCAAAGACGATCCGGAGATCGTATCCGGCGCTGCACGCCCATGAACCTCGTAACTCCCCTTTGAGCTTGTGAGTCTTGAGGATGGGACGAAATGCGTCTTCGGCGAGTAACTCTAATGTGGCGTGTAGCAGGGGCGGCACATCCGGAAATTTCTTCACTAGACGCCGGGCCGTTCGCACGAATGCTTTCGACTGCAACAGTCGCCGTCTCACTTCATGATCTCACGCATCAACTCATCGGGGGTCGTCGGAGAAGATTGACCTGTCGCAAACTCCTGGCGTGCTTCATGGACTTCTTGAACGAGTTGCTGACGAGCCGCATCTGTCAATCGCCGATGTATGATAGCAATTAATTCCTGTTGCTCTTCTGCTGAAAGATGATCGGCAGCCTCCAGGATCTGATCGAACGGCAAGATCGGATTCATGTGTCACCTTATTTGGAACGGAACGACATTGAACTATGTTATCCGAAAATAGCAGCGAAACCAAGATCTTTTGTGAAAATCATCACCACGGCACGTCGATCTTCAGCCTTTCGGCGCAGTTGGTGAGTTCCCGGATGTGGTCGCGATGCAAAGGGATACCGCTGTCACGCCAGCGCTGCGCGCGTTCCCATTCGCGTTCGCCGGGGATCTGCACGCGATCGAAGCCTTGCGCCGGCGTCAGCGCGCGGATGTCGGTCATCGTTTTTTCCACCTCGTCATAAAAACGATCTTCGTCCGTAAAATGTCGCAGGTCGATAACGTAGAAGAAATGTTCGGATCCTCCCGCGGCGGGATTTCGCGGCTTATGAATCGGCATCCTCGACCCCGCCAGCGGACCGGTGAGCAGTCCCGCAATGAAACCCAATCCGTAACCTCGCGCTCCCGCCGTCGGCACGAGGGTCTTCGCCGCTTGCGGATCGACCGTCGGTTCTCCGTTGACATCGAGTGCCCATCCTTCGGGGATCTTGCCTCCGTACATTTTCAAACTGTCGATTTTGCCCCACGACGATTCGGCACACGCCATATCTAATACGAACGGGGGACCGCTGCGGGTCGGTGCTCCCCAGGCGAATGCATGATTCGCGTTCGCCGCCTGCCGGCTGCCGTAAGCGGCGACGGTGGCGGTTCCCGTGCTGGTCGTCGTATAGCCGATCATCCCTGCTTCGACTGCCATCATTGCATAGACCGAACAGGCACCGTAATGCTGACTGTTACGGACAGCGACCGTTCCCGTGCCGACCTGCCGAGCCTTGTCGATCGCCATCTGCATGGCCCGCGTCGCGGCGACGTGTCCCAGCGACCGGCTGCCATCGAGCACCGCCATCGCAGCGGTTTCTTTAATGGTCAGCACCTGTCCGCGCGGGTCGATATCGCCGTCATCGATTTCTCCGAGGTATCTTGCGAGCGCTTTGCTGCCGTGCGAATGAATGCCTCGCAAGTCGGCTTCGATCATCCGCGCGGCGACGATCTCTGCATCGGCTTGATATACCCCCTTTTTGATGAAGGCCGTGACAATCAACTGGCGCAGGGCATCGGCAGAAACGATCTGTTCCTGCGCCGGGTCGCGTGGGTAATCGGGAGTCCGCTGCATGACAAGTTTCCTGTGTGATGAAAAAAACGAACGACTCTCCGTGTTCGATGCGTTACCGTTTCGACTGCAAGGCCGGGCGATCGAGACGAAGGAAGTCGATGGGGTGATCGGTGCGGCCGTCGAGTGCGAGTTGCGACAACGTTTCGCCGATGACCGAAGTGAATTTGAATCCGTGTCCGGAGAAGCCGCAACCCAGCACGACATGCGGGTATTCGGGATGGCGATCGACGATGAAATTTCGATCGGGAGTTCGCGTATACATGCAGACGCTGCTCTGGATCGGTTCCGGAGAAAGATCGGGCATTCCCTGTTCGAGGAACTGCGATAGACCGATCAGGTCGCTTGCCGTGCAAGTGCGATCGACTGTCAATGGATCGGCGACCTCCTCTCCCCCCGAGTGCTCGGCGGCTTTGATGGTCTCTCCATCGCGGCAGTGAAATCCGTAGAATTCTCCCCACGGCATCTCGTAGAAGAAACAGAGACCCGGAGTGTAGAGCGGGCTTTGTGCGTTCCTGATCGGAAACCAGAAGAGCGGTTTTCGCGAGACCGTCAGCGGAATGTTCAACGCGTTTAACACCTGGCCCGCCCACGGACCGGCGGTGATCACCAGCCGACTCGCCGAGTAACGTCCGCGATCGGTTTCGACGATGACGCCTTTTCCGTCACTTTCCCAATGAATGACGGTTTCATCGCTTTGCAGCACAGCACCGTGCTTTTGTGCCAGATCGAGATGCGCCTGCTGACATTCATCGACCATCAGGTATCCCGCTTCGGGTTCGATCAACGCCGCATACCCTTCCGGCAGGCGAAAACCAGGGGCCTTGCTGTTGAAGTCCGATTGCGGTATTTCGACGAGCGGCAGGTCATGCATCCTCGCGGCGAGTTTCGCTCCTGGAATCGTGGGGCCGTCGGGCTGGCCGACGATCAGCAGTCCCGTCTCGTGATACAGCTTTTGGGAGGTCTGTTCTTCAAGTTCGCGCCATAAAGCATAAGCCCGCTTGAGTAAAGGGACATAATCGGGATGCTCGAAGTAGGCCTTGCGGATCATCCGCGTCTCGCCGTGCGAACTCCCGCGATCGTGCGGCGGCGAAAAGCGATCGATCCCCAGCACGCGAACCCCTCGCCTCGCGAGATGATAGAGCGCCGAACTGCCGAAGCCGCCGCAACCCAAAACGATCGCATCGTAATTCGTTGTCATCGGCGATGATTGCTCCTGAACATGGAACCCCAATTATTGAACCGCAGAAAAGAACCCTCACCCCGCCCTCTCCCGCAAGCGGGCGAGGGTGAAAGACGGGACACCGATTGCTACTCCGCCGCCAGGTTGACTCGAACAATTTCTTCATCGTTGCGGGCGAAGACGCTTTTCATGGCAAAGGCGGGATGCGACCAGATCGTCATCCGCCGCGAGACCGCACGCGTCGGCTTGACCAGCAAAGCTCGGCTGATTTCTGTGTAACCCTCTGGTGTGAGGTTCGCGATGATCAGCTCACCTTGTTCGTTGTGGATGAAGAATCGATCTTCATGCGGAATGATAAACGCATTCCACCAGCGGCCCTTGCCGGTTGCTTTCGTCGTTTCCCAGATTCTTGTTCCCGTCTGTGCATCGAGGCAGCGGAGTTGGCCGTAACTGCACACGCCGTAGATGTGACTTTCGTTCATCCAGGGGATGCACATGATAGGGTGCAAGCCGTCGGTCTCGTCTTCACTGTTGCTTTTGCCGGCCCAGACGATTTTTGCTTCGGTGGGAGAAGTAATTTCGAGCATCCTCGGCCCGTTGTAAAAACTGGCAACGAAGAGTCGGTTGCCGACGAGCCTCGGCGTGGCGATCGACAAGCCGACTTTGACTTCATAGGGGACTTCCCAACGTTGTTCGCCGTTATCGGGATTGAGCGACGTGATCGCTTTGGGATGCCAGATGATGAGATGCCTTACGCCTTCGACGGTGAAGATTACGGGGGGAGCATAGCCGATTTCCGGATCGTCGAGCGCTCGCCAGAGTTCCATTCCGGTCGCCTTATCGAAGCTGACGACGAGGGATCCCGGTCCACCGACCAGCGTGATGAGCTGATCGCCATCCACCAGCGGCGAGGCGACCATGCCCCAGTTCGGCATCGTGGTGCCGTAGTCGGTGCGGAAATTCTTCTGCCAAAGTACGTCCCCTTTTTCCTCATCGAAGCAGAACATATCCCCCATCGCGCCGACGGTATAGACGCGGCCATCATCGACGACCGGCGTCGAACGCGGCCCCGCCGGATAGCTGACTTCGTACACGCACGGATATTCGTGCTTCCAGATGATCTCTCCGGTTTCGGCATTCAGGCAGAAAACCCGTTCGAGATTTTTGTCGGTGAGCCGGTCGGTGATGAAGACGCGACCATTGGCGACCGCGGGGCCGGAATACCCTTCCGAAATCGGCGTCGACCAGACGCGAGGGAGCAAACCTTTCTTCGGAAATTTCTCGACGATCCCCGTTTCACGCCAGACGAGATCGCGCTCTGGACCGCCCCACTGCGGCCAGTCGTCTGCGCAAACGGTTCCCCCGTGCGGCAGTGCGGAGCTTGACGTCAACAGTCCGATGATTGCGATCGCAAAGCGCCACGATCGGCAACGAGTGAGTTTCTGTATCAAGGAGGTCATTCGATTTTCTCCGGATGAAGGGTAGGGGATTGACTTGTGATTTGTATTGCGAATAATCGACGTCCTTAACGACAACATCGCCGTCGACTGCCTTGCGCATAGCGACGATTCATTTTATGGGATCGAGTTTCCGACGAACAGCGGCAACTCCCATGCGTAAGGCCGCATTCCGTGTGCGAACTCTCGGTTTCACATTCGTGGGTGGGCAGAGTTTCTGGGGATGTTTCCGTTGAATCAGCCGATTTCGCCGTGCCCACCAGTTGCTGTTGCCGGGTCGCGATGACAGCCCACGGGTCATCCGGACGACATGCGGGATCGACGTAGTTTTCGAGATCTCTCATCGATATCACCGTGTAATCGTGCAGATGGAGATATCGCATGTAGACTTCGAACAGTTCTTCGGGAGTATGTACCCACGGATGTTCCCCTTCCGGCACGCCATGAAATTGCTGCACAGCGATCCTGCCGTCTTTCGCCTGCCGGACTGCTTGAATGAAGTTGCCGAGTTGCCAGTCGGGGCGGGCATCGCCGGCGGAGGGGACGAGCAGCGGATCGTCCGCCAGCGGTTCATAGGCGACTCCCTTTCCTTGCTCATACGGGTATTCCGGAGCGCCCCCGCGCCGCGCGAAGCGTATGCCGCGCTCGCGCAGGATCGGTAAAGCTTCGAGAGCGAGACTGTTGCCGGGCCAGGCAAACGATGTCGGTTTGGGAATGCCGTATTCTTCGCATTTTTTGTCGATGCCGTCGAGCTGTTCTTTCAGCAGATGATAATTGCCCGGGGTGATGCTCATGTGATCGCGCGTGTGATTGCCGATTTCGAATCCGTCATCGTGGAGTTGACGGATTTCTTCCCACGTCATGTAATCTTTTTTGTTGCTGGTGAACGTGAAGCCTTCGGTGATGAAGAACGTGGCGCCGAAACCGTATTTCTTCAGAATCGGCCGCGCGACGGTATAGTGCGACTTGACGGAATCATCGAACGTCAACACAACGAGCCGATCGGGTATCGGTTCGCGGGCGTTCGCCACCGTCGACATCGCGACACAAGTCGTCAGGAGTGCGATTACGCGGCTTGATCGCATCGGCATGCTTCGCCTGAAAGAATGATCAAGCCGCGGATTCACATGTCTCATCAGGGAAAATAACATGATGTCTCTCGAAATATATTCAATAAATTACCCTATCTGAATGGTATCCACGGTCTGTTGATGCTTGAGGTTTTGGCTCATTTCGCCAAAATAGCGCCAATTCGTTATGGCACATCATACCATTTGCTTAGCTCGTGAGAGAGGATCGCCGCAACATGGCCGAGGCCGCTGTACTGTATCAGGAATTGATCGACGTTTTGAAGCAAGTCGCCTTGCTGAGTTCTTGCGCCAACGTGCTGGGGTGGGATGAACAGACTTATCTTCCCCCCGGCGGAGCCGAGCATCGGGCCAACCAGTTATCACTGTTGGCGGGAATCATTCACGAACGGGCCACCTCGCCGCGAATCGGTGAAATATTGACCGAACTGGAACAGACGGGAACATTCAATGCGCTTGACGATCACTCCGCGAATGTTCGCGAGGCGCGCCGGAGCTATGACCGTGCAGTCAAACTGCCGCGCCGGCTTGTCGAAGAGCTTTCGCGAGTGACCAGCCTCGGACAGCAAGCCTGGGTCGAAGCGAGAAAACATGCTCGATTTGCCGATTTTCTTCCCTGGCTGGAGCAGATCGTCGCCTTGAAGCGCGAACAGGCCACCGCGCTAAGTCGCGGCAATGGCCCGGCATACGATGCCTTGCTCGATGAATTCGAACCGGGGGCAACGACACACTCGATCGCCGCGGTTTTCGAGCCATTGCGTAAAGAACTGGTTGAACTCGCCGCCGAAATCCGCGATTCGAGAAGACCGCCGCACGACGAGATTCTGACTCGCAAATATCCGGTCGATCGGCAGAAAGAATTCGCGATTGAAGCCGCGAAGAAAATCGGCTTCAGTTTTCACGACGGACGTTTGGACGTCGCCGCTCACCCGTTCTGCAGCGGCATGGGGCCGGGGGATTGCCGACTGACAACGCGCTACGACGAGCACGACTTGCCGCAGGCATTCTTCGGAGTACTCCATGAAGCGGGACACGGCATCTACGAGCAGGGACTCGAACATTCCGCGTTCGGAACCCCAATCGGCGAGACAGCTTCGTTGGGAATTCACGAATCGCAATCGCGGATGTGGGAGAATTTCGTCGGGCGAAGTCTTCCCTTCTGGGAATATTTTTACGGTCCGCTTAAGGAAACATTCTCTGAATCGCTCGGCGACGTTACGCTCGAACAGTTCTACACGGCGATCAACACCGTGCAGTCTTCGTTCATTCGCGTCGAGTCGGATGAGGTGACGTACAACCTGCACATCATGCTTCGTTTTGAGATGGAGCAGCAACTCATCTCGGGGCACCTGCCGTGCCGCGACGTTTCCGAAGCGTGGAACGATCGCTTCAAACACGATTTCGGATTAGATGTACCCAACGATGCGATGGGGTGCCTGCAAGACATTCACTGGAGCGGGGGCTTGATCGGTTATTTTCCGACGTACGCTCTCGGAAACATGTACGCCGCCCAGTTTTTCGCGCACGCGAATCGGGAATTGGGAGATCTCTCTGCCATGTTCCGCAAAGGCGATTTCCAGCCGCTCAAGGACTGGCTCAACCAGAAGGTCCACCAACCTGGCAAACGTTACATGCCGCAGGAATTGTTATTCCATGTGACGGGAGAACGCTTGTCGCCGACACCGCTGATCCGGCATCTGACGGCAAAATATTCAGCGTTGTACGGATTGTGACATCACGCTTTTGCTGTTCGATGAACTCCACTCGGCAGATGCGAATGCCGTGTATCGACGCTGGGGATTCACCCGAATCGAAGAGTAAACGTTACTTAGGATCGAGGATCTGAAAGGCATAGACTTTCGATCGGTACAACTTGAATTCGAGCCGGATCGTTTGCCCTTTGAGTTTTCGCAGATCGCGATTTCCCATCCAGGACACTTGAGCATGGACGTCGTTGACTCCGGGTTCAAGCCGGCAATCTCCGTGTCCGTAACCAGGAACTTCTTGAAACGCCGAATCTTGCACGGCGACCGACAAATGGCCCTTAGAAGCATCGACGTTCACTTCGAGTTCCGACCCTTCGAGCACAAATGGGTACGTGGTAAACGTCGCGGTGTCATCGGTGGGAGTCAACGCCACGAAGCCGTCCAATCGCAATCGGGCCAGACCGATCACAAGTCCTCGCGGAAAGGAAACCTCCGGCGTGCCGTGCCGTTCGTTGCCGCCGCAGTAATATAACCAGTGTCGATCGTCGTGCGTTACGATCGCCGAAGCGGGGAACAACAAGTCCTTATCGAATGCCCCATCGGAACCGCGGGGGATCATCGGCTGTTCGGCATAGACCCAGTTGAAGTCCCAACTTTTACCGTCGCGGCTGGTGGCGATGTAGAAATTCATCACGTCCCGTTCGTGACGTTTTTCAAGATCGGCCGGTCCTTCGCTGGTGTCCCCCGGCCACTCGTAGACCGAGAGCAGCGCGAAATGGATGCCGTGATACATCCAGTCGGTCACCGCATAGATTTGCCGCCGCGATATTTCGTTTTCTCCCTCTTTTTCGAATTTCCAATTTTCGACCAGTTCCCAGTTCGTCGGTTGAGATTTGACGTCGGTGTTGGTCATGGAGCGCGTGCCGCGGACTTCGGTCAAACCGCCGGCCGTGCCGAAGTCGGTGCGAGTGAATAAGCGATAGAGTTTGGCTTCATCATCCCATAACAAATGGTTATACGTGTCGGCGGCGCGCCCGGTGACGGGCTTCTCATCGTTGTAGGGAACCCACATGATCCCGTCGCGCGAATGAGCCAAGGCCGCTGCCATGCCGGGGCCGTCATAACCACCCTTGTAACGATGTTCGGGATCGGTTTCGTGGGGATCGATCATCACCGACAGCGTATAATCGCCGGCGAAATTGATTCCTGACAGCAGCGCTCGCTTTTCGAAATGAACTCCGTCTTTCGATTCGGCGTATCCGTAACCGTCGTTTTTCGGCAATCGATACCAGAGTTTGAAGCGTTCGTCGTCGTAGAGCACCGTGCCGTAAAATCGGCCGTCGGTGAAAATCGGTTTTCCGTCATTCGCTTTTTCGACCGTCCCGAGTTCCCGCTTTAAGCCGACTTGCTTCTCGATAATTTCATCGTCGACGAGAAGCTGCCGGCGCGTACCGATTTCGATTCTGGTGCGTTTCGCATCGCCATTCTGCGCCGAGGCGGAATGAATCCCGATGCCGATCGCCGAGAAGAACCCTAACAGCAACATCAGTCGCATCGCACGTGCGGTGTTCGAGCATGTCATCATGGTTTGACTCCTGCAATCGTCCAATGTCGGTCGGAGGTCATGGTCACCCACTCTGGCGGAAGCGAAACGGCGGCGAGCATCTCTTGCATTTCATCGACGGTCAGTGCCGCGTGCAGAGAATCGTAGAACATCTGTTGTTGATGGGCGTTTTCCGTCCCGGCGTATGTCTCGACGATCTGACGCAGTTCAGGGAGCGAATCAGGCCGGCTGAGATCGCGGACGAATAACATGCCCCCCGGCCGCAGGACTCGCGCCATTTCGCGAAGCGAGTCCAACGGCTGGGGGATGTGATGGATAATGCTGTTCGAGATCACCGCATCGAAATGCCGGTCGGGAAACGTCATCCGCTTGGCGTCTTCGGCTTGCAGAACGATGCGATGCGACAGTCCCGCCGTCTCGATGTTTCGTTGACCCAATTTGAGCATCTCGGCCGCGAGATCGATGGCCCAAATGTGACAGTTCTGAAATCGTCGACAAAGTTCGATCGGAATCTGCGCCGTCCCGGTCCCCACATCGAGCAGAGAGAGATCGTCGTCGGTGCGGAGTTGTTCCAGCCAGAGGATCAGGTCGGTCGCGAACATGCGATTGACCGTCGAGTGGTCCATCGAGTCGTAATCGACCGCTTCGAGAACAGTATCCATCACTTCGGGTTCGAGAATGCGCGGGAGCATGTTCGGGCTTTCGAACGGCGGGAACGGGACACATTGCATTCCATCATAGCAACGAGGACAACACGGCTCAAACGATTAGCCGCGACGCGAAGGTTTTGCGTAGCGGAGCGCTTTTATGATGGGAGAATCCAATTGACAATCATGCAT
>JBJXGP010000236.1:0-3437 GCA_046160425.1 Planctomycetaceae bacterium | reverse complement strand
GTCCCCGATCACAAGTATGTCGAGGAGATCGCCGGATGGATCAAATTGAAAGCGGGGATGTCGCTGACCGAGCCTGAACTCCGCGAGTACTGCCGGGGCAAACTCGCGCACTACAAAATTCCCCGTTATCTCCGGTTCGTAGACTCGTTCCCGCAGACGGTGACCGGTAAGATCCAGAAGTATAAAATCCGCGAAACGATGATTGAAGAACTCGGTCTGGGCGAAGTCGCCAAGACTAAAATGGCGTAATACAATGCAGCAGATCGGCAATTTTCAACTTTCGACGATCTCCGGAGGACGCTTCGTCATCGACGGCGGGACGATGTTCGGCGTCGTTCCCCGAACGATGTGGAGCCGGGTTTTCCCCGCCGACGAAAAGAACAACATCCTTCAGGAGACCAACTGCGTCCTCGTTCGCTCGGCGGATCGCACGATTCTGATCGATACCGGCTACGGTTCGAAACTCTCACCCAAGTTGCAGAAGATCTTTGATACTGACGAGGGGGATCCGCTGCTTCGAAACCTGCAAGCCGCCGGACTCGACGCCTCCGACATCGATCTGGTAATTCTCTCGCATCTGCATTTCGACCACGCCGGGGGAGCGACCCGTCTCAATGAAGACGGTGAACTTGTCCCGACGTTTCCGAATGCGCGATACATCGCGCAGCGTCGGGAATGGATGATCGCCACCGCCGGGCTGCCGGAGTTGCGCGGTGCCTATCCGCAGGAAAATCTTCTTCCGCTGGCCGAACATGGCGTCATCGATTTCATCGATGGCGACGTCGAGATCGTCCCCGGCATCCGTTCGCTCGTCACCGGCGGACATACCGCCGCCCATCAGGCAATCGTGATCGACGGCGGCGAAACCGGTGCGGTCTATCTCGGCGATCTCTGCCCGACGTCGCGGCATATGCCCACATTGTGGGGGATGGCCTACGATCTCGATGTGCTGCAGATCCGCCGCAAGAAACCCGAAGTTCTCGGCATGATCGCCGATCGCGGCTGGCTGGCGTTGTGGGACCACGACCCCGATCATGCCGCAGGTGTGCTTGTCCGCGACGACCGCCGGGATTTTGTCGCGACAGAGAAGTTTGTCACACTGTAAGCATCTCAGGTTAGCCGCGACGCGCAGGGTTTCCGCAGCGGAGTGATTTTGTCACCCTACCTCTTCATCCGGCTCACGATCCTGATCCTCGGCGGGGCTGTTCGCCGGGGCTTTGGATTTCGTCTGGCGAAAGACGGCGACGACGTCTTCAATGGGGACGACGTACAACAGGTTGTCCTGTTCGAAGTCGACGGGAATCGCATGCTTCGGATGGAATAAAATCTTGTCGTACTTCCGAATGGGGAAATCGTCATTGCGACGGATTTGTTCGCTGATTTCCACGACGCGACCTGTGATGGTCGGGATTTCCGCCTGATCGGGGAGCACGATCCCCCCGCGCGTTTTCTGCCGGCTTTCATCCTTGCGGATGAGCAACCTCATTCCCAATGGTTCGACAAAACTGGCCAAGGTCATTTCTCCGTCGTCGTTGTGCCAAAGAGTGCGTGACGCCGTTCATCATACCAGAAGCAGAGATCAATCCGTATCGATAAAATTTTATCGATATGCGGTTTACGCGGGGATCGCTGCCCCTGGAAGAGCGATCTTCGACTCGACCGTGCTCGATAGACAAGTGTTCGAAAATCGCCGGGAAATGTCAATGCCTCGCGGTTTTCACCACGATGGGTATCACACAGCATGAACCCGTTGATGGACGCCGACGAAGAAGTTATCCCAACTTGCTGCGGGCCGCGCGAGGCGACATTTTCATGGCGTGCGGCTGCAATTTTTTCCCGACGGCCGCCGTGATGGGGACGGTTTCTGGAACGCCGCAAATGTTCCTCTCGATCAGCATGCCCAATCTTCCCATCAGCAGCGCGGGGAGCAGCACGAGATCGCCGATCAAAGCGGCACCCACGAGCGACGACGTCACCCACGCGAACCGGCTGACCAGCAGGAGTTCCGTCGGATACAGCACCAACAACCCCAGCGAAATGATCAGGCTGGTTTGACACATCGCCGGGGCGCAGTGAGCCACCCCCTCGATGATCGCCTGTTTGCGCGACAAGCCCCGGCTGATTCCGCTGCGGAACCAGCTCAGCAGATGCAGCGTGCCGTCGACGGCGATTCCCAGCGCGACCGATGCGGTGATCATCGTGCCGATGTCGATGGCGATCCCCTGAGCTGAGATTAAACCGAAGATCGCGATCACCGGCAGAATATTCGGGATCATCGAGATCAATCCCGAAACGGGATGCCGGAGGTAGATCGCCATGATCAATGCGATGACGGCGAACGCGATCCCGAAGCTGACGATCAGGCTGTCGAGGACCGCCTGCTGCGTGCGGAGAAACAAGGGGACCGTCCCCGTCACGACGTGTTGCGTTCCCGGATGATACTTGAGGACCGATTGAATCGTGGCGTCGATTTGTGCCGTCAGGCTCGCGTAGGTCACATCCGACATCACGGCCGATTGGGCTGAGATCCGCCACAGTTCATCTCCGGCGGCGACGATCCCGGCGTCACCCGGTTGATGCAGATCGGTCGATTGCCCGGCGACGGCGAAGAAAGGATTTTCATCGGTCTCGACCGATTGACGAATGCGGGTCTCGGTGATCTGTGCCTCTTTGCGGAATTTGGCCTGCACGCGGAACCCGGCATCGGCGGGGGGGATCTCCGACACGGGACGGAAATCGGGGAGCGAAATCGCGCCGCTGATTTCAGGATTCTTGCGGAGTTCCTGCGTCACTTCGCGAACGATTTCCATGCGGTCCAGAATCGTCTTTTCGTCCTGGAACGACTTGTCGAAACGACTCACGATATCGAGAGGAATGATGCCCGCGAGATTCTCTTCGAGATACCGATAATCGTTGACGATCGAAGAGCTGTCATCGAAGTAACGAATGACTTTGGTTTCCGTCCGAAACCATTTCAGCGAATAGATCCCACCCGCAAAGCAGAGCAAACTCAACGCATAAATGGGCCAGCGGCATTTCAGGATCAATTGTGCATAAGATTGCCAGCCGACGCGTCGCTGCTCCTGCTCGGGACGGGCCTTCGCGGGCCAGTAATACAGGATCGACGGCAAACCGTACAGGATGACGACCAGCGAGAGCAGGCAGCCGATCGCCGAGTAGATGCCGAAATCGCGGACCGGGACGAGCGTACTGGTGACGAGGGAAATCAAGCCGATCGCCGTCGTAATTCCCGCGAGCAACACCGGTTCGCGCGCCATCTTGATCGATTCCTGAACGGCGGTCTCGATGTTCTGCGCGGCGGCGTGTTGCCAATAGTTGACGAAGTGGATCGCCCCCGAGATCGTGATGACCAGCAACAGGACCGGCATCACCACGAGGACCATGTTCATGCTGCCGCCGGTGGGAGGAACAATGGA
>JBJXGP010000235.1:0-9230 GCA_046160425.1 Planctomycetaceae bacterium | reverse complement strand
TACAACATGTGCCTGCACGATGAACTTCTCGTCTACGAGGAGATCGTGCTCGACATGCGGCGTCCCAATCGCTTCCGCCGCTATACCATTCCTGCTGAAGGATTGGTGCTCAATCCCAACCAACTGTATCTGGGGCGGACGGTCGAGCGGACGGAAACGCACAATCTGGTACCGATGCTCGAAGGGCGATCGTCCATCGGACGGCTGGGGCTTTTCGTTCATGTCACCGCCGGCTTCGGCGATATCGGTTTCTGCGGGCACTGGACGCTCGAGATGTTCGCCGTGCAGCCGGTCCGCATCTATGCCGGCATCCCGATCTGCCAGATTTTTTATCACACGATCGAAGGGGCGGTAACCGAATACCAGAGCGAAAAATATCAGCACAACCGCGATATTCAGCCGAGCATGCTCTACAAGGAATTCCAGACGCAGCGCGACCCGCAAATGCGGCTGTCGTTCGGCCAGGAAGCCCCGCGGTAGCACCGGCGATCACTTTTTTTCGTGGTATTCGGCTTCGGTATTCACGGCCCAGATATTCTCTTTCGAGGCGATGCCCTCCACGATGTTGTCGACGGCGGTCATGGCCGTCAGCATCGAGTGATCGGAGTTATTGTATTTGTGCATGCCGTTGCGGCCGATGGGGAACAGATTCTCGATGTGGTCGAGATATTCGCGGATCACGGGAAAACGATCGTAACTTCCGAAATAGGCGGGATAGGTCTTGGTCATGCGGATGACGGTCGAGTCGAGCACATCTTCCTTCGCCACAAAATCGATCTTGACCAGTTCGTCGATGGCAAAGCGTGAGAATTCCTCATCGGTCATCTGCCATAGCTCGTCCCCTTCGTTGCAAAAGTATTCGAGACCGAGCCAGACGGTGTCGGGAGAATTCACCATGAAGGGGCTCCAGTTGTTGTAGACTTGCAGCCGACCCAACTTGACGTCTCGTTCCTGGATGTAAATCCAGTTGTCGGGCACGATGATTTTAGGAGTCGAATCGCGACGGGTCCGCACACTGAGTTTCTTGAGCAACACTCCCACCGTCACGAAATCCCGGTACAGTAGTCCCTGTGCCACGCCGTGAACTTCGTCCGGCACCTGATCGCCTTCGATCGACGCGATCAGATCTTTAATGGGCATGGTCGAGAAGAAATAGTCGCCGGTGTATTCCTTGAGCGAGTTTGTTTTTTCATCGAGAATCGTCACGGAGCGAACTTTCCCGTCGATGACTTTAAGACCTTTGACCGGGCACCGGAGATGAACTTCACCCCCTTTCGCCTGGATCTGCCGCGCGGTCTCTTCCCAGAGCTGGCCGGGACCGAATTTGGGATACAGGAATTGCTCGATCAAACTCGTCTCGGTTTTCTTCTGCCCCAGTCCGGAGTCTTTTTTCACCAGTGTTTTGACGGCATGCACGATGGTCTTCCCGATCGATAGTCCCTTGATCCGCTGCACGCCCCACTCGGCGGAGATCTCGGTGCATTTCGTCCCCCAGACTTTTTCGGTGTAGTCTTTGAAGAATGTCAGATAGAGCTCGCGCCCGAAACGGTTGATCATGAAGTCTTCGAGCGTTTTTTCATCGCGGATGGGAAACATCGCCGCCTTCAAATAACTGAACAGAATCTTCACCATGCGGACGATGCCGAGATTGAGAACCGTCTCTTTGGACAGCGAAATCGGATAGTTGAAAAAACTTCGCAGATAGAAAATCCGCGTGAGCCGCGAGCAAATCAGCATGACGAGATCGGCGCGCTTCGGATCGGGGCCATCCTTGCGGACGGGGACCGGCCGGCTCTTGTTCTGATACGAGATGACGAGTTCGCCAGAGGGATCTCCCTGAATCGGCATCATCGCCTGCCACCAATTCATCACCCGGTCGGATTTCGAGAAAAATCGGTGCGGACCAATGTCGATGCGGTTTCCTTTATAGTTGACGGTTTTCGATAATCCGCCGATATCGGGCGACTGCTCGAAAATCACCGGCTTGATGTCCGTTCGCTCGAGGAGCTCAAAAGCGGCCGTCAGTCCCGCGGGACCGGCACCAATGATGATCGCCACTTCTTGATCCATATCCTCACCCGTACAACGCTGCGTGTTGAATGTCGTTTGGCCGCTCAAGATGATAAGTATCGTTCGTTCGTACAACAGCAGGTGGCAGAGATTCTCGATCGGCTCTGAAAAAATCAGATGCGAGTCACGACACCGACGGGGCAATAACGGCGTAGAGCACCACAACGATCGCGGCTTCAGCCAACGCCGTCACGAACGCGATTTCTGCCGGCTGCGCAGGAACGGCACGTTCAAGTCGTCGCGCTCATCGTAAGGCCGCACTTTCTGGTACCATTCCTTCCAGAGTTCCTGCGCCTGCTTCTTCCAGGCTTCGAAGGCGACCTGTTTTTCTTCGTCCGTGGCATCCTCGTCGAGTTCATCGTAAGGAGAGTCGGGCAGACCCATTCCGCGCGGACGCCGGCTCAGCCAGCAGAGTGCATTGTTGGCTTCCACCAGGACATCCAGGTCATTGGTATCGAGCGCGTGGATGATCGGCGTCGCCATGCGGATGTCGCCCGTCCTGCCGAGCGCCCAGAGAGCCGTCCGCCGGACTTCCGAATCGGGATGCTCAACCAGTTTCAACAGGCGATCTTTTTGGTGAATCAACTGAGAACGGTCGCCGAGCTGAACCGTCTCCACGAGATCCGCCTGCGTCGATTCGACGTCGGTCAATTGCGGATTTTCGAGCGCTTTGAGCAATTCGTCGATGTCGCCCAGATTCTTCTTCACCGCCGCTTTGCCGTTTTTCATTTCGAGTTGATCGAGTTTATCGGGAAGCCCGCGCCCTCCCACCAGCAATCCCGTCCCGACCATCACCGAGTTCTTGATGGGCTTAAAAATCCTCGCCGTCGCCTTGGTGAGAAACAGGATGCAAAAAGCCGTTTCCGCCAACTTGGAACTGGCATTGTTGGTGACACCCCAACTCCCATCCTCCTGCTGCCTGTTGACGACTTCGACGATCCCCTCGCCGTACCAGTCATGTCCGCCGATGGCATCCCGTCCGGTCAACGCGGCGTAGCGTTCCAATCCGTAAAGATAATACCACTTCCAACCCGTAGGATTCGTTACGGTAAACTGTGCGTCCAGCCATTTTTCCGCCGCTTCGATCGAGGCGTTGATCTGTTCCAGTGACGTGCGAGACTTGTAATCGTGCGCCTTGGGAGACTTCGCCTTCGTATGGCGTTTGCTTTTTCGCGTTTTCGAGGCTTCCAGCGCAGCCTCCTCTTCCAGATTCACCTTCTCGAGAACTTTGAATTTATTGGCCACCGCCTTGGCAGGGTCTTCAGCTTCCTTCTCCTTAGAGGCATCGGCGACCGGTGCATCGGGAACCTTCATCGCATAAGCATTCGGGTAGAGATGCAGGCGAGCGATCAACAGCGTCTGCAATCCGCCGACCGTCATACTATGCATCGGATTCTTTTCCCTGCCCGGATGATATGTGAACGAACCGTCGGGCAATTGCGTCGAGATGCACCAGCCGGCAATGCGGTCGAACTCTTCGGGATTGACGTCGACGCCGGCCTGCGTCGCTCCCCACATCGCAAGAGCCGCATATTGCGTTATGCTGGTGTCTCCCACATTGTTATCGGTGTATTCCGAACCCGGCGGATAACTGTAACCGCCATGACTCGCATGCTGAGAGTAGATGTATCGCAGGATCGACTGAATTTCCGGTTGGTATTTCTCCGGGTCGGCCTCGGCCAGTGTCAGCAGATCGGCCGATGCGACGTAGACTTGAAATCGCTGTTCTGCGAGTTTGGGAGAGTAAGTTCCCCCCGGTATTCTCGCGTTGATCCGCTTGATGACTTCCGCAATTTCGGGCGTTTCTTCGGACTCCCCCGCCTTCATCAAGGCGTAAGCTGCAATGCTGTCGCGACCGTCGATACCGGTGAGCATGTTCGCGTACAGGAACTCGCAAGCCTTCTCGATACTGGCCTGGGTGCGGGGATCGAATTGATCGATGGCGACGGCTCGGTTGGATACGATGCCGAGATTCAGCAGCAGCGCGAACGCAAAGCCGACGGTCGGCAACAGAATTCTGCGCCGACACATGTTTCTGGAAATTGTCATTTTCTCGGACTTATTCACGAAACACGTCTCGCTTCCAGGCCAACAGTTCTGATGGTCGCATGCCCGCTTCAATCGTTATCATAACAAGAAAATAGGGGAAGTCGATAACGAAGAGAACTCCTTATATGAAAACATGGCCCCCATCCCGGATTCAAGGCTTCAACGGCATTTCATACGCCACGATCACTTGATCGTCTCTGGCAAACACTCGATTTCGCGCATATGCCGGATGCGACCACGTCGGGATCTTTGATTCATCGGCTTCGCCTCGCGGTTCCAGGATCCGGGTCCGCGACGATTCGTGATATCCCTGGGGATTCAGCCGGCATAACACCAGTTCCCCCTCTGCATTAAAGGCGATCGCGCGGTCCTCTTCACCCAGCCAGACGAGTGAAACCTGCGGATTGCGGCCGCGCGACGTCAACTTGTGGCCGTCATCCCACGACTTCTTGCCGGTCGCCAGTTCAAAGCAAGTGACGCCGTAGCCCTTGTCGAGCAGATAGACGTAACCCTCTTTGTAGAACGGCTGCGACATCAGTCCGCGGAGATTCTCCCGGTCCTCCCAGATCAACTTGGCATCGGCTGGTTTTTCGCCGAACCGAATCGCCTTCGAGCCGTCCCAGTAACCGGAGATGAAGGCGATCCCCTCCTCAAAAATCGGCGTCGCGATTGCCACGCCATACGTAATCTCGTAAGGGACATTCCAGAACGGTTCGCCGGTGTGTGGATTCATCCCGCGGATGTGCGACGGTGTCCAGCACAAGAGCGTCTCGTATCCGCCGTATTCGATGACGAGCGGATTGGTATACCCCGCTTTATCGCTGTGACTGGCCCAGATTTTCTTTCCCGTCATCCGATCCAAGGCGACGACGCTCGTCTCGGCTTCTCCCCCCGGTTGCACGATCAACATCTTGCCGGATACCAATGGCGACGCCGAATATCCCCAGTCGGGGGTCCGCCCCTGAAATTCGCGGAGGAGATTCGTCGACCACACCACCTTGCCGTCGTCGAGCGACAGGCAGACGAGTTCGCCGAGTGCCCCTTGCACATACACGCGATCCCCTTCAATCATCGGAGTCGCACGCGGGCCGTTCCCGTAATCGAGCTTGCCATACGTCACCGGCCAGGTCTGCGACCAGAGCAGTTCCCCGGTATTGGCGGCATAACAGAGAACCCGTTCGACTTCCGCCGGTTCCTTCTGGCGATCGAGCGTGATGACCTTCTCTTGTGAAACCGAGATCCCCGCGAATCCGCCGCCGATTTCCTGTTTCCAGAGTTGCTTCAAACCCTCCGCAGGCCATTGTTCGACGATCGGTGGACCGTGCCACGTTCCATCCCCGCGCGGCCCGCGCCATTTCGGCCAGTCTTCTCCTACTCCGGGTGGCACTGGCGGCTTGCCCGCCAGTGTGAGTGTGTCGACGCCCTCAACAGGGCCAAGCGAACTTTGCAGGTTTTCGAATGCATTCGCATCCGTACCGGCGTGAACGTCGAACGGACTTTGCTTTTCACTGAACCAGACGCGACCGAAGCGATGTGGCGTATGGAAGCTCGGCTCGGGAGTATCCGCTTTCGACCACTGGCTGTACTGCATGTTGACCACGCCGCCGTGACGATTGAGATTCAGATTCCAGCCGTCCCCCGATTTCGGCGGCGTATGCAACATATTTTTTTCGAAGTTCTTCAGCGGTATTGCCACCTCGACCACCCAATAGCCGTCGGTGTCGGTATCTTCGTTCAACGTCCCGACGTATGTCCCCGCGACCTCGACCCCTTCGGCGTCCCACTTGGGAGCACGCGGCTTCTTCGGCCCTTCGGGACGGTGATTGTCGAGCAGTCCGCCGATGACGTTCCATTCCAGATTGAAGTAAACCTCCGGATGATTGACGTTCGGCGCGAACATCACCTCGAAGCAATCGTCCTGCGGAATTTTTCCATCGCGTTCGGTGTAGCGCGCGGTGATGTGCGCATCTTCGCAAATATGGCCGACGTACAAGTTCTTGTCATCCCACAGCATTTTGGCCACCGAGCGTTCTTTCGCCCCCTCTTTCCACCAGGTGAAATGAAAGGGACCAACGTCCGGAGCCGCGACCCACGCCGGCTCGTCGAGTTTCCCGTCGACGACAATCGGCGTCCCCGCGCGATGAATCGTATATTCGGGAACGGGACCGACGGCATCGTTCTTCGGCTCATCGTCGGCGAATGATGACGATGAAATGAATAACATCACCATTGCGGACAGTATTACAAATGGACGTATCCGAATCGTTTTCATATCAGGAAATCTTTCGATTCATTTCTCAAGACCCCGGCGGGGCAATCGCGTACTTTTGCAATGTCGCCAACACTTCAACCAAACTCTTCTCGAACAGGTAAAGAATCTCGTCGATCTGTTCGGCGGTGACGTTCAGCGGCGGGCCGAACGCCATCCAGTGCGGATCGAATCGGGTCAAGAGTCCGTTTTGCAAACCCCGCTTGCCGATGAGCTGGCCGATGGGGACTTTGAATTGCTCTTTCGTCGCCGGATCGAGAACGAATTCGACGCCGAGAAATAAACCCTTACCGCGAATGTCGCCGATCACGCCGTACTTGCGGAGATCTTCGAGCCCCGCGCGCAATCGCGCCCCCATCTTGCGGGCATTGCCGCACAGATCGTTCGACACGATTTCATCGAGGACCGCGAGACCACATGCCGCCGAGACCGGGTTTCCCTCGAACGTGTGTCCTTCCACAAAACCGGGGTTCGTGCTCGAATCGCCCCAGAACGCTTCGGCGATATGCTTGCGGCAGATGAGCGCCGACAACGGCACATATCCGCCGCTCATCCCCTTGCCGAGGCAGAGCAGATCGGGAGTGACCCCAAAAGTCTCGGCGGCGAATAACTCGCCTGTCCGCCCCGTCCCCGTGATCACTTCGTCGAAAATCAGCAGCACGTTGTGCCGGTCGCACATTTCACGGAGCATCGGCAAATATTCATCGGGAGGATCGATGATCCCGCCGGTGTGCCCGATCGGTTCGACAATGATCGCCGCCACGGTCTCGGGGCCTTCACCGCGAATCACATCTTCGATCAGCGTCGCGCAGGTCATCTGGCACGTCGGATACTCCTTGCCGAACGGGCAGCGATAACACGTCGGCGGAAAGACATGCACGAAACCCGGCGTGAGCGGTTCGCTCTGCGTTCTGCGGGATGTCAGCCCCGACGCCGAGAGTGAACCATACGTCGAGCCGTGCCACGACTGATACCGCGCGATGATTTTGTACTTCGTCGCGTTGCCGGTCAGCTTGTGATATTGCCGGGCCATTTTGAACGCGGCTTCGGTCGCTTCCGATCCGCCGGAAAGCAGCTTCACCGCCCACAAATCGCCGGGGGCGAGTTCGATGATCCGCTTGGCAAGTCGCACGGCGACGGGATTCGTACCATGCATCACCGGCGAGAAATGGAGTTGCTTCATCTGCTCGGCGATCGCCAGCAATATCTTCGGATGACTGTGCCCCAGACTCGCCGTGTAAATTCCCGACAGGGCATCGAGATATTTTTTGCCGTGGACGTCCCAGTAATACATCCCCTCGGCACGGGCCATGACGAGCGGATCCTTGACGAAGTCCGTCATCTGCGACCGCACGAAGAGATGCCGCAAATTCTCGGTCAACAGCGTTTCCTCATCGGTCAGTTCGACCGCCAGACTCCCGGCGAGTTCGTTTTTATTCACGTTGATTCCCTGAATGGTTGCCTGTTCCATGTCAGCCTCGTTCCTGGTGGCACAGACATTCCTGTCTGTGGAGCATTGATTCGGGGCTTCCGCGGACGCGGTGCGCCCCTGCCACCCATTGCACACGACGATCATCATAATCCATCGAACGCCGTAAATCGAATCCGATACGTATCGAAAAGGTCGCCACGAATTTATGCCGATTCACAGTGACAGAACGCGATCGCCGTCAGGGCATATACTTCGGCGACGCGGACAAGTTCCGCGATCGGAACCTCTTCGTTAAGCGTGTGCGGCCCTTTGGCATCCGGACCGTGCGTGATCGCCGGGATTCCACCTCGGCTGGAGAACGTATTCCCATCGTCGACGAACGGCTTTGAGCCGATGGGGAGCGGTTTCCCCATCACTTGCCGGCAGGCCTGCTCGAACGCCCGCACGACGTGCTGATCGGGATCAATCTCAAAGGCGTCTCGCACAAAATGGTATTCGCAGACGATCTCGTTACCGGTTTCCTCTTCGATCGAGCGAAGCAATTCCTCCAACTCGCGGCGGACTTCGTTCCAGTCGTGGCCGGGGAGCCAGCGACGGGTTCCGGAAATATGCAACTGAATCGGCGACTGATTGTAGATTTCGCCACCATGAATCTGACCGACGAAAATGGCCTCGCGGAGGCCCATCGGGTGCGTCAGTTTGGCGAGTTTACGATCCAACAGATGAAATCGCCGGACAATCTCGGCACCAGCCGTAATGACGCTCGGTTGTTCGCCCCCGCCTAACGTTTCATGCACGGGAACCCCGGCGCGCTTGACGTCGATTTCCAGAATCGCCAGCCCGCGCCCGACGACGGCGAGCCGATCGCAGAGATATTCGGGAAGCAACACCGCATCGCCGACGTAACCGGCCTGAATCAGTTCGTCGATCTGATGTCCATCACCCCACGGTGCTTCGTGCAGATCGTGCGCGGTGACCAGAATGCTGCCGCGATGCAGCGTCTTCGTCTCTCGGAGAACCCGCATCGCTTCAATCATCGCAGCGATCCCTCCTTTCATATCGGAGGCGCCGCTGCCGTAAAGTTTCCCGTTTTCGACCCGCGGCGGTACGAACGGGAGATGGACCGTATCGAGGTGCCCGTTGAATTGCAGAACCGGCCCCGGCTGACCTGAGTCATAGCGACAAACGACCGCAGGAGCAGCCGGCCAACCGACGATGGGGCGTTCAACTGTGAACCCTTCCTGCGTCAGCATCTCGGCCAACGCATCGGCGACTTCGCCGGCGGACTGCGTGGGACTGGGAATCCCCACGAGTTTCGTCGCCGTCTCGACGATCCGTTTTTCGGAGATCGCCTGTTTGATCTTTTCGATAGTCAGGGAATCAATCGCAGTCGCGGACATCACGAAGAGA
>JBJXGP010000234.1:0-14399 GCA_046160425.1 Planctomycetaceae bacterium | reverse complement strand
CGGTCGAGCAGCGAGACCAACTCAACGTCATCAGCGAATCGGCGGAAGCGCTGCTGTCGCTGATCAACGACATTCTCGATTTCTCAAAAATCGAAGCCGATAAACTCAAACTCGACCTCGACGAGTTCAGCCTGCGCGAAAATATCGCGGGCGTTCTCAAGACGCTCGCCATTCAGGCGCACGGGCGCGGTTTGGAGTTGATCTCGGTGATTCCGACGGAAACTCCCGATCGGGTCATCGGCGACCCGACGCGGTTGAGACAAGTCCTCGTTAATCTCGTCGGCAATGCGATCAAGTTCACTGAACATGGGGAAATTCTCGTCGACGTGCAGGCTCACCTCGCCTCGCCGATCGAAATGCTGCTCACCGTTGCGGTTAAAGACACGGGGATCGGCATTCCCTTCGACAAACAGGGGCACGTATTCGAGGCATTCGAACAACTCGACAATTCGATGGCGCGCAAATACGGCGGGACCGGCCTCGGTTTGGCGATCTGTTCCCGGCTCGTGAAATTGATGGGAGGGGACATCAGCTTCGAGAGCGAAACGGGGGTCGGGACGACCTTCCGCTTCACGTGCCGGCTGGGTCTCGTCTCGGACGTCGAATACGGATTATCCGATACCGATCGAAATCGTCTTGAAGGAAAACGGGTGCTCATCGTCGATGACAACTCGGCATCGCGGCAGATGCTGGTGGAGATGTTCGAAAGCTGGTCCTTGATCCCGACCGTCGCGACCAGTGTCGCGGAAGCCTTGCAGCATCTCGATTGCACGCTGGGAATACAATCGGCACCAACAAACGATGTGGATCAAATCGCGGCAACGGGTAATGGTGAATCCGTAGACGCAGATGCGGCCGATGCGAATCGACCCGCGCGATTCGATTTGGCGCTCATCGATTCCACCCTGTCCCCGGTCGACGGCTTTCATCTGGCCGATACTATCCGGCGGAGATGCGCCCGGCAGGCGGGCGCCGTGCTCATGATGCTCAATACGATCGATCTCGGCAACGACATCAAGCGCTGCGAGGATGTGGGAGCGACCGGTTACCTCGTAAAGCCGATCAATCAATCTGAGGTGTTCGACACCGTGCTGGCGATCCTCGGGGGAGAAAGTCTGCTGGAAGCACCGGTTCCCGTTCCCACGCAAAGGACGATGGCGCTTCGCCCCCTGCAAATCCTGCTGGTCGAAGACAGCATCTACAATCAGAAACTTGCCGTCACGCTTTTGCAGAAGCGCGGGCACGGCGTCACGGTCGCCAATCATGGGAAGGAGGCGCTGCAAATCCTCGAGCATCACCGCTTTGACGTGATTTTGATGGACGTGCAGATGCCCGAGATGGACGGTCTCGAGGCGACGCGCGTGATCCGGGAACGGGAAGAAGAACGCGGCATTCACACGCCCATCATCGCCATGACGGCGCAAGCGATGATGGGGGATAAGGAGCGGTGCATCGCCTCAGGGATGGATGAATATCTCTCGAAACCGATTCGCGCCCAGCAGTTGTACAATATGCTCGAAGAATTCACGCCGGTGACGACCGACTCCGATGCGCAGGCCGGCACGCAGTCGCCATCCGATGATGACTGCGTCGACCTCGCCGAGGCGCTCAAGGCGACGAACGACGATTTTGAATTGCTGAAAGTGGTCGCAGACGCATTTATTGAAGAATGCCCACTGTTGCTGGAGCAGTTGAAAGTCGCGGCGGAATCGCGAGACTCGGTATCGGCTCGTCGGGCGGCTCATACGCTCAAAGGGGCCATGCGAACGTTCGGCGCTCACGCGGCGTGCGATCTGGCGTATACCGTCGAACGGGCGGCACACGAACAACGGTGGGAGGAGGTCATCGACAATCGACGGCAACTCGAAGACGTGGTGGGACTGGTGACGAGCCGGCTGAGAAAGCTCCTCGCCGACGAAAATTTTCCCGCCAAAATGTAAGTTATATCTGCCGATCGAGGCCCGATTCGGTTAACGTATCATGAGGTGGTTTTCGGGCGCCGTCGGCGACATGTCCGCCAAGGCGATGGGAAAATCGGTTTACATTATCGCAGCAGAACTGCGAAGGCTTGCGTTCCCGGGCGGAATCTGGGAACGAGGAGTGCGATCGAGTCGATTCCTCAACATAGGGTATATCCCATGACGACCGTATTGATCGTTGACGATTCCGCGGCGGACCGTGCTCTTGCCAGCGGCTTGCTCCAGAAACGAGCCGGGTACAAGGTTCTGTTTGCGACCAACGGCGTCGAGGCCGTCTCGCAGATTGAGATGCACCTTCCCGATCTGGTCATCACTGACCTGCAAATGCCCGACATGAACGGCTTGCAACTGGTCGAGCACATCAAGCGGGAATATCCGTTGATCCCCGTGATCCTGATGACCGCCAGGGGGAGCGAAGAAATCGCCGTCCAGGCGCTTCGGTCGGGGGCGGCGAGTTACGTGCCGAAGAAAACTCTGGCCCGCGACTTATCAGAGACGGTCGAAATGGTCGCCGCCTCATTGAGGGACGACCGCGCACACTCTCGCTTGATGTTTCATCGCATGACGAAAAGCGATTCGGTCTTCGAACTTCCCAACGATCTGACGTTGATTCCGCCGCTCGTCAGTCATCTGCGGCAGCTCACACGTTATATGGGGGTCTGCAACGATTCGGATCGATTGCGGGTCGGTGTGGCGATCGAGGAAGCGCTGGTCAACGCCTACTATCACGGCAATCTTGAAGTCAGTTCGATTCTCAGGGAACAGAATCACAACGAGTATCACGAACTGGCGAAGGAACGCTTGCTGAAGTCACCCTACAAGAATCGGTCGATTCACGTCGAAGTCCATTTGACGAGAGAGCGGGCGGCGTTTGTGGTGCGCGATGAAGGTCCGGGGTTCGATCCGCAATCGGTTCCCGACCCGACCTCGCTGCAAAATCTCGATCGACCGTGGGGCAGAGGATTGCTCCTCATCCGCACGTTTATGGACGAACTGCACTTCAGCAGCACCGGCAACGAAATCACCATGATCAAAAATCGAAGTCATTCGTTCGAGGATGCGCAATCCGAGACGTGATGCGGATCATTGTCGGCCGATGTGCATCGGCCTCAGCATCAAGGGGAACAGCGATGGAAAATCACAAAGCATTTGAAATCGAAATCGTCAACGGCATCGCGGTCATTCAGTTGGAAAGCCATCTTTCTAACTATCAAGGGGAGGAATTTCTCTCGGCCGTCAAAGACTTGAGCCGCGTACTTACCGGCGCCGAGATTTCATCCGTCCTCATCGACTTTTCCAGGGTCCAGTATTTTGGCTCCTCGGTGCTCGAAGGCTTGCGACTGTTGTGGAAAGAACTGGGTGCGGGAAACCGGCAGATCTTTCTGTGCGAACTCTCCGAGGTCTGCGAGCAGATCGTTCGTCTCTCGCATTTCGATCACGTCTGGACGATCTATCCGACGCGCAAAATGGCCATCGCCGCTCTCGACATGGCAAAGGGGACGATCGAATTGCCTCGCAAGCCCAGATGATGAGAGCATGGCATGGCAATCGCTGTTTGTCGCGATGTATTGCAATCGTTGACAGGCGCAATCTGCTGTGCCCCCGGGGGGCGGCATGAGCCGTCACGGAGTTACCCCGGATGCGGAAACGGGCGACGGGATTTTGTATCCAGTGGGTCGACTGATTGCGAGAAGGAAATGCTCTTGGCGGATCGGCCGGTAAAGATCTGTTTTTTGTCGCTGTGCGACCCAGACGACGTGGCGTCAGGGGGTATCTTGGCGAAACGAGATCAATTACTTGATCGTTTTGCGTGACGACGACGATAGACGGCAACCGCAACAATACCGCTACTGAGCAAAAAGAAGGTTGACGGTTCGGGAACGACAGGGACGTCGATGGCAGTAACGCTAACATCATCCAAGGCTGGGCCATAGAATGTTGTAAACCCCTGCAGGCCGGACATGGCTCCCGTCAGACTGTTAAACCTCAAACGCGTTGTAGATCCGGTCGCAACAGCGTTCAACTCCATGTAAATCCAACCCATATCCGTAGCGGTCTCACCGTCCTGGGTAAAAGTCAGGTCAGCAATTTGGATCCCACCCCACAACACTTCCATCCGCTTGTCTTCGATTCCCGCGTAATTCCCAGCGAACGCAAAGCGGATCAAATACGACTGTCCGATGACGGTTGATAAATCCTGATAAACACTTCCGGCAGTTGGGCCATTGAGATCAATCGATTGATTTCCCTCGGCGGGTTCCCAAGTTGAATTAATATGATCAATTGTTCCCGTGTCGACGGCCCAACCACTTCCACCGAAATCAAATCCTACGTTTCTTTGCACAAAACCACCGCTCACGACCGGAGTTTCAAAACTGCCATTTACTACAATGCTAGCCGCGTAGATTTCTGAAGTTCCGATAAACATGACGCAGCCGACAAGCGATACCCATCCAGCAGTCTTTAGGAACATAATCATTTTCTCCCACTTTACAAATAAAAATAATCCGACATATCGCCTTTGTGTTGAGCCTGAAATCGATGCAGACTCAGAATTACGATATTCTAACCACGCACCCCCCCCGTGCGTCAATCGCGGGTGGACATTTTGGAATTTCCCCCCCAATCCACTCAATGCGAACTCCCACCGAACGATCCTCTTTATTCCACCGGTTCTGGACGCCAGTTCAAGTCCATCCCCTTCTCGGCCAGTTCTGATTCTTTGTCCGTTCTGTATTCAGCATGCTGAGTATGTTTTTCTTGGACCGATCGAGATTCAGAAGATTCCAACGACGATAATACGAAAATGTGATGAAATGGGGATAGAGTTCGTTATCATAGATGCGTCATTTATTATGGTGCGATTGCTACCGTTGAAATTCGAGGTGTTAATAGTTGATCGTCGCCACATGATAATCTTCTTGTGCCTGACAACACCCAGACGATGGAGCGTCTGGGCCATCCCGAGGCCGAGGAGATGCGGCGGAATTCTTTCAGGGAGAGCGGCGTGCGGAGTGTGATTTTCGATTGCGGAGGAGAACCCTCTGACGTATTGACTGTCCGCGAGCTGCCGTTGCCCGTAATTCAGCCGGGGGAGGTTCTCGTGCAGATGCGGGCCAGCCCTATCAATCCCTCCGATCTCTATTTCATTCGCGGCGTCTATACTCAGAAACCGAAATATCCGGCAGTCCCCGGTTTTGAAGGGATGGGTATCGTCACGCAGGGAACGGGATCTCTGCTCGCAAAATTTCTGGTGGGAAAACGTGTCGCCGTCATCGGCGGCGAACAAGGACATTGGCGCGAGTTTACGGTCGCGAAGGCCCGGCAGGTCATTCCCGTGTCGCGCGATCTCTCGGACGAAGTCGCCGCCATGTTTTTCGTCAACCCGGCAACGGCGCTCATGCTGATCGAAAGCGTGCTCAAAGTCCCCCGCGGAGGCTGGGTCATGCAGAGTGCGGCCAACTCGGCTCTCGGGCGGATGGTGATCCGCCTGGGAAAATACCTCGGATTTCATACGTTGAATCTCGTTCGACGCGATAATTCCGTTGATGAACTGCGAGCATTGGGGGGGGATGCGGTGGTCGCATTCGATCCCGAACGTCACTCCGTAGAAGAATTGCAACAGCAGGTTCACCAGCACACGGGACTGAGAGAAATACCGTTTGCAATGGACTGTGTGGGAGGCAAGACCGGCGAAGCCATGCTCGCCTGCCTCGGTCGGCGGGGGCACCTGGTCGTTTCCGGAACCCTCTCGCACGAACCGATCCCGCTCTCGTCGCGGCAATTGATTCAGACCGGTGCTCGCATTTCGGGCTTCTGGCTCAGCCAGGCGATGCAGGAAGCCGGATTATTGACCAAGTTGCGACTCGTCCGCCGCATCGCCAAATTGCTGCGTGCCGGCGTATTGACGACGGAGGTAAGCCGGCGTTTCTCTTTGGAGAAAGTTGTGGAAGGAATCCAAGCGGCAGAGCAACCGGGTCGTCGCGGGAAGATACTACTGACGATGGGGGAATCGCCGTCATCATGAGCACGAATCACCAAGCACGCGCGGTGCAAACGGTTAGCCGCGACGCGCAGGGTTTCCGCAGCGGAGCGAGTTTGCTTGCGAGTCTGCTAATCGTCTTGTGCGTGATCATTGGCGTCATCGCCGAGTGTCAGGGCGACGATGATGACAAACATGCAATTGAACGGCGGGCGATCGCGGAACTGGTGAAACGCGGTGCGATCGTCAAGCGGTTCGAGCAACGAGCGACCGGCATTGAAGGATTGTTAGTGCGACTCGGTGACGATTACGGAATCGATCGCCGGATCATCCACGAAGTGGGGACCGTCGATCCTGAGGTGATCGACTTGTTGAGGGATCTGCCGGAATTGACGCTTGAAATACGGGGAACGACGCTCTCCGATGCGGGACTTGAGTCGTTATGCGGACTCTCTGATTTACAAGGACTCGATGTGAGCGGATCGCAAATCAGCGATGAAGGCGTTGAGCATTTGAACTCACTGACGAAGCTCGTCTTGATCGATCTCAGTCTGACGCAGGTTTCCGATGCCGGGATCGCACGACTCAAACCGCAAGATCGGCTCGGCACGCTTTCGCTGCAAGGGACGCAGGTAACTGAAATGAGTCTTGAACATCTCCTCGATTTTTCCGGCCTGAAAAGCGTATATCTTCCGTCGCAGTTCACGCCCCACAGCCGGACCTACTTTGTTCGAAAAATCCCCGGCTGCCGCGTGCAAATCGAAGTGCGACAACCGCAGGAATAAGATGCTGCATTTACACGAGCGGGTCAGGTCGTCGAAGCAGTCGGTTCAGATGACGACGGTCGTGTCGATGGCGGACTATCGGCAGGGACTTCTGCCGAGGCGAGAGTTGATGCTTCCGAGGGCTGAACGAAGAGCGTTTGCAATATCAACATGATCGAACCGGTCACAACGTACATATCTGCGAAGTTGAAGACCGGCCAATGAAAATTTCCGAACGTGAACAACAGAAAATCTCGCACGGCATAGACTTTTTGACCGTTGATCATGCAGCCGTGAAGTGCCAGTCGATCGTACATGTTCCCCAGCGCACCGGCGGAGACAAATGCCAATGCGATCGTCAACCAGAGACTGACCGCCGCGTTACGAAAGAAGAGCCAATAGATCACGCCGCAGACGGCGATGATGCTCAAGGCGGCGAAGGCGACCGCGTATCCTTGCCCGATACCCCAGAGTGCGCCCTGGTTGAAGTTGGTGACGAAGCGAAAGGTGAGCCAGCCATTTGCGGTCTGCCACAGAATGGGACCGACTTTATTCGGGAATCCTAATTGTTGAAAAATCGCGGATTTGGAATAAAGATCGCCGGTGACTCCCACGATAACCAGCAGCCAATAATAGGCCCAGCGATTGGCCGGGAATCGAGGAGTCATGGTGAATGATTTTCGCGCTTCCGTTCGCATTCGATACAGTTCCGGGCGTAAGGGATGGCTTTCAAGCGTGCTTTGAGTATGGCCGCTTTCGATGCGGAAACGCCCGCCAGTAAACACATCTCACACATGCCGTAAACTCCGTTTTCGATACGAGTGAGGGCGGCGTTGATTTCTTCGAGGGTTTCCTGTTCGTTTTCGATGAATCTTAACGAGAAGTCTTGCTCGTACGCTTCCGAACCGAGTTCGGCGAGATGGGTTGGCGATTTCGATTCGACACCGACATCCTGCCGATCCAGGGTTTCATCGGTTAACTGCCGTACATCTCCCCTCAAGCGTGCTTGAAGTGAGACGAGCAGTTGCTTGTATTTGTCGAGTTCTACTTTTTTCATGATCCGAAAGCCCAGGTCGTTCATCATAAGGGTGCGTCGCCAGATCCGGTTCATTATGAACTTCAACTGTCAATGGGTCAAGGGTTTGGCTCTTTCTCTGGTTCAATATCAGGGAGTTTGGGTCGAAATCGAGTGTCCCAATCGCCCGTGATCTGCATTAACCATTTGTCAAATCAGAGATTATGCACTTCACTGCGAGCTTCAATGAGGGGATAGAGTTGCCGTCGCTCGTTGGTTTTTTGAGGGGCTGGCGTTTATGATGCCCTTTCAAGCTCGGTCGAAATTTCGCAGTCGATTTCTGAAGGACAAAAAATGGCGCAATCCAAAGCAGGACTCGAGGTTGGAGACAAGGCACCGGCGTTCGATTTACGGGCCTTTCCGACGGGAAAGATGAAGTTGAGCCAATTCAAGGGCAAGAAAAACGTTGTCCTGTATTTCTACCCCCGCGATGATACGCCCGGGTGTACGACCGAAGCGTGCGACTTCCGCGATCGCGCATCCTATTTTTCGAGCAACGACACGGTCGTGTTGGGGATCAGTCCCGACAAAGTTGAATCGCACGAAAAATTCATCGCGAAGTTCTCGTTGCCGTTTACGCTGCTCTCCGATCCCGATCACGCCGTCGCCGATAAGTATGGCGTCTGGGTCGAAAAAAACATGTACGGCAAGAAGTCGATGGGGATCCAGCGTGCGACGTTTCTGATCGACAAGTCGGGCAAACTGGCCGCGATCTGGCCGCGTGTTTCGGTAAAGGGACACGTTGAAGCCGTCGCCGAGAAGCTCAAGGAGCTGACGTGATCGATCGCGCGCGATATGTTCGACATCGCGTCGGTATCAGTACGAGGTCTCGAACGACACGCCGTAGCTCTCGTCGAGTTGAGAGTACGTTGGTCGGATGCGAACGCGGGGATCATCGTGCAGATGCGATGCCGCGACCGATTTGCCGATGATGTAGCCGAACATCGCACCGAATACGACATCTGAAAGGTCGTGATCGCGCTCATCGATTCTGCTCCACCCGATCAAACCGGCGAGCACATACCAGGGGGCCGCGTTTTCGATGCCGTAATACTCTTCGATCACGGCGGCGATGGTGAACGAGCTGGAAGTATGATACGAAGGAAATCCGAATTCTCCGTCATTCCACTCCGCACTGGGACGCTCGGTGTTGACAATACCCTTGAGGGCGACGGTCCCCACGCTCGTGATCGTATAGGCACTGATCAGCGATTTGGAAAAATCGTAGAGCTGCGTATCGTTTGTCCAAATGCTGTTCGAGTAAACCAGTGCGATCATCGGAACCTGCCACTGGACCTCACCCAACTTTCCGAGCACGTGCGATCCATCCCCCCAGCGATCGGGATGTCGTGCCGTTGCTCGGCGAACGCCGTCGTCGGCTTCGCCGCGCAGCGAGAGCGCCACGCCTGTCGCTCCCAGAACCCACGCCGTGTTGTGCCAGTTTACGATGGCTTTGGTATCCTCCCACACGCCGGGGAGGTATTCGGGAGCGTCGAGTTTGGCCTGTTCCCATGCACTGCCGGCGAACAGGGATTCTCTGCCGACTTGACTATCGTGGGCGTCGTATGGCGAGTGCGATTCTGAGTCGGTGTCGAGGTTATCTGGAATTTCTTCGTCGAAAGCCGCCAATACGATCGGCGTCGGTTGACGCACTTGGCACGCCTCGGTTTCGTCATTCAGGAAGCGGTGTTGGATCCCGCATGGAGGGCGAAGTCGACGCTGAAATTGGGGATCGAACGGCGATGCCCGCATACGGTAAATTGACGCCGGAGAATTACCGCGAGGGACGCGACGTCGATCGAAAATACCTGAGTAAGTCGCCGACTCAGATTCCGCACGCCGGACGGGATGGTCTTCCGCAGTCGCTATCGATTTGTCGGCTGACTCCTCAGTAACAGTGGATTTCACGCCACGATTTTGGGGGACTTCCTGTGTCGCGACATCTACTGGCACCGACGTGGGGATGGATGGTGGATGAGTCACGATGGCGGGGCGTGCATCGGGCAGACGCGAGAGACCGGCGGACTGGCAACCGCAGAGGCTGCATAACAGTGTCAGCCAACAGCACTCCACGATGAATCTGGCGTGTGACGTGTTGCCGATGCTTGGGGTTTCATCGGCGCAGGGGACAACGGCACCCCGCTTGTGGGAGGTCGGCAGACGAGTCCGACGAAATTTTTGGAAGGAATACAATCGACGTTCCCGAATTTTTCTCACAATATACGAACGGAGTATCGTAAAACCTTAAGGAACGTCGGCGAACATCCGGGGCCGATCGCCACACCCAGCGAAACTCATTTGAAGCAATTCGAGGCACCAGTCGGTTTTGTGATGCAATTCACAGAGAATCATGTCCAATGCGTTAGTCTCAAGAAGCGAGAAGTCCCTCTGTCACTCGGTTGTCGCTGAATCCTGTACACCCTCGGACTGAACAAGATAGGCCATTGGCGTGCTAATAATCAGTTCGACCGTTAGAATCGGTCTTCTCGAAAAAAACAGAACAACCAGTTTTTCTCAACGCAGGCGGTAAGTGTTGCTTAATCGCTAAAGTCTGACACCCTTTCATAAAACCGCGGAGAACCGCGGGTCCATTCGCGGCGTTTTCAACGCCAATTGGCTGCATCACCACCAAGACTTCCTCTCGGAAGCCGTTAGAGTTTTTTCCGGCGTGAATCGACTCTATAATGCACTCTCGATTCGACCCCGTTTCACGGGAAAAGAAACCAATCCTTTGCTCGGGCACGTCTTCGATTGCTGACCATCCTGGACATATCTTCTGAACCACATCGACGGAATGGAGTCACTGTGATCGCCGAAATAAATAATCAGATCAGTCAACTGATCGACAACATATCAACGGCTTTAATCGGCAAGCGGGAAACGGTGGAATTGACGGTTGTCGCCTTGTTAGCGGAAGGGCATGTCCTCATCGAAGACGTGCCCGGGGTTGGCAAGACGACCCTCGCGAAGGCGATCGCCAAGAGTCTGGATTGCGAGTTCATTCGCTTGCAGTTCACACCCGATATGCTCCCCAGCGATATTCTCGGATCGAGCGTTTATCTTCCCAATCTGGGAAATTTCGAGTTTCGGCCGGGGCCGATATTCACGCACGTGCTGCTCGCCGATGAAATCAACCGGACCACGCCCCGCACGCAAAGCGCGCTCCTCGAAGCGATGAATGAAGGGCAGGTGTCGGTCGAAGGGAAAACGTATCCGCTCGAAGCGCCGTTTTTCGTGTTGGCGACGCAGAACCCGTTCGAATACGAAGGGACTTTCGCCCTCCCTGAAAATCAACTCGACCGTTTTACGCTATGCGTCGATATCGGATACCCCGAACGTGAAGTCGAACGCCGCGTGCTGACGAGTCACCGCGAGGGGGAGCCTGTCGATCGATTGAAACCGGTCCTCTCGCTGGAGCAATTGCGAACGCTGCAAAAGATGGTCCGCGAGGTGACGGTCGAAGATTCGGTCAACGATTATCTGCTCGATCTGATCGCCGCCACGCGCAAACATGTGGAATTGACGCTGGGTGTCAGCACCCGCGGTGCGCTCACGCTGTACCGGTCGGCACAGGGAAAAGCCTTTCTCGAAGGGCGGGAATTCGTGGTTCCCGATGACGTCAAGGCGATGACCGTCCCCGTGTTATCGCATCGCATTCACTGCAAGGGACTGATCCGCGAAGGACAACGAACCCGCGCCGCCGAAATCCTGAAGCAGATACTTCGCGAAGTTCCCGTTCCGCGGTGAGCGATCCCCCTGCGAAGCGTCATTCCTTCTCAGGCAGCGCATTCACGGTCACGCGGAGCGAGCCGAGCATGTCGCCATGCGAGTAGACCTCAAATGCATAGGTTCCCGGCCTGGGCATCGGGAACGGCGGGATTTCGGTGATCACTTCGACGCTGTGCAGAGGACTCGCGGCTTTCACTTCCAGCGGAGGCGATTCCAGCAACACCGAGTTGTCATTGAGGTCGACATACCGCAAGATGATATCGGTTTCGCCGGCAACTTCAGTCAAACAGATGTACGCCCATGTCTTGCGCTCGAATTGACTGGGGAACTTGGCGGAGATTAACGCGTTGAAGGTTCCCGCGATCACCTTTTTTCCGGTCTCTCGATCAACATAGATCTGGTCAGCCAGGACCAATGCCTGTAAAACAGGGGGTGTCACGTGCGAAACTTTCTAACGGAGAATTTTTGTCGGAACTTATCTCAGTGACTTTTTGCGAGGCGGGCAGACAAGCGTTCTTGATCCGATAAACGTCTGCAGCACATTTAACTCGGTTATCGTATCGATAACGCGATTGGTGCAACAGCCTCTGCGAGACCCAAATATTTCGCTGCGTAGCGAAAAAATTCTCAAAAGGCCCCTTCAAAACCTTCTGGTTGACGAATATTCTTCGAGTCATGAGCATCGAGAATCCTCAACACGATCAGATCACGAATCCGGGAATCGCCGGCCGATGCGTGGCCGCGGCATTGCTGTTGTTCCTCACCTTGAACGTGGCAGATCATCTGGCAGTGGCGGACGAAGACGTCATTGAAGAAGCCCCGGTCAGCGGTCGCGAGATTGCGCAAGGCGCCCCGAAGAATGGGGAAAAGTCCTCACCCGCTCCGAAAAAAACCGAAGTCGTTACGGCGAAGGCGTATCTGTCGGTCGATCGTTTTCCGGCGGGAGATGAATGCGAGATTCTCATCTACCTGACGATCAAAGAGGGCTGGCATATTAATGCCAACCCCGCCCAGCCCGATAATTTCATTCCCACCACGGTGAAATTGAAGTCGAAACAGAACTGCACGCTGGATGATATCAAGTATCCCGAGCCGATCGAGTTCTCGTTCCCAGGGCTTAAGGAACCACTGCACGTCTACGAGGGTAAGGTTGCGATTCGAGGGGTGATCAGCGTTCCCGTGACCTCCGCAGGGCAGGTTGACGAGATTGAACTGCACATTCGCTATCAGTCGTGCAACGACAAGAGTTGTCTTCCTCCTAAGACGCTGGTGCTCAAGTCCAAAGTTCAAGTCGCAGGCATCGGTCAAAAGGTCACGCCTGAGAACGAGGATCTCTTCCGCGCGGAAGACGAGAAAGCGGAATCTGGCATGAAAGCAAAGTGATCACCCACAAACAGGCCCGTTGGCGGCGCTGGTTTGCAGGCTTTTGTAGGGTGTGACGACTGCTTTGCCGTCGAGCCCCTTTCCTGCGACAAGTCTGTGCCCCGTTTAAGCCGAATGACAATAATTCGGGTTAAGTAATTGACACAGGTGGGAGGCGCTCGTATGCTGATGAGTTCCTGGTGCTTGTCGTTGATGGACTCAAACGGCTTGAGAAGCAGCCGTAAGTTGTCCCCGCAGGCCTCTATTGGCGGAAATTATCCGTCATTCACCGTGAAACATGAGGGGAAGAGATTGAGTGTTTCTGCGCCCAAGTAGCCCGTTCTGTTGATTACAAAATTGATTGCCGGATGTCAGTCTTGCCCGATCCACAAAGTTTGATTTGATGCTGGTTTCCCTCTTCACTCCCGCTTGACCCCCCTTATAATTCCCTGCCCCTTCGACACCCACCGCGTTTGTCTTCTGCTCTCCCTCTCGGACCCTTGGTCTCTCACTGTTTTGAACTGTTCTGCCGCACTTTTTTGGAGTCTTCAATGAATGTTTTGTCGAGATCCCGTTCTGTCAATCGAACACGAGGATTCACACTGATTGAGTTGTTGGTCGTCATCGCGATCATCGCCGTATTGATTGCACTGCTGCTCCCTGCTGTTCAGCAAGCTCGCGAAGCGGCTCGGCGTACGCAATGCCGCAATCACATGAAACAAATTGGTTTGGCGTTGCACAACTATCTGGACGCGTTTCTCACCTTCCCGATTGGAGCCCAATACCCGATTTACCAGGCGAACTGGCGCGTATCGCTTCTTCCGTATGTTGATCAGGCCAACCTCTACAATAGCCTGACTCAGACGCCCGCTAATGGACGGGGTTACAACTCGTACAATGGCTGGACCGGCGATGGTGGATATGGGACCGGTGTGGGATCAAATGCCGCGTTGATCAATGCACTTGTGCCGGGGTACAAGTGCCCCTCCAGCGTTTTGAGTGCATTCTATGTGGGAACAGCCGACGGCGTCTCACCGGGCCAGACGAGCCCCGATGTCGGGATGACCATGGACTATGTCGGCATCGGCGGCGCATACGCTCCCGTTGCTCCGTTCAATTCCAGTGCCGTCGATAATACCTCCTACGGTGTCATGGGCCAGAACGGCATGTTGCAGATCGGTAAGGCCACTCCGATTCGCGATTGCGTCGATGGAACGTCGAATACGATTATGGTCGGGGAAGACTCCGGCACGATCGCCGGCGTCGATCGTCGTAAGAACCTTTCCGGCGGATGGTCGGGTCACCGCGGTCCGTTTCTCGGCGGCGGTTCGGGTTACGGCGGCGGCGGATGCGTGACGATACGCTACTCTCCCAATCCGGCCACGGCTCCTGCGTTCTCGGGATCGGGTTTCAATAATGGTCCCCTGACGTCCTTCCACGAAGGTGGCGTGCATGTGTTGATGGCTGACGGAGCAGTCCGCTTTATCTCGGAGAACATGGACCTGACG
>JBJXGP010000233.1:0-13312 GCA_046160425.1 Planctomycetaceae bacterium | reverse complement strand
TGTAGCCGTGGGCGTCAGCCCACGGAGAAAGGTGAGTATTGAAAACGGAGCCGCGAATGCGGCGGCAGGAGATCCAAGACACCCCCAATCGCTGCCGCCGCTCTCGCGGCTATGCTGTCCCGAGATGAGTCTGCATTCCATGGGCTGACGCCCACGGCTACATGCTCCGACCGCTCTCGCGGCCATTTGCGATGTCGCATACATGCACGTCACCGTTTTGTAGGCGATCTTTATACTTTACAAAGTGCCGTTCGCCTAAAGCCTGTACTCCTACGATCACGCGAAGCAGAGCGTCGAAGTCTCGCTTCATAACAACCTGCCCTACAGCTCGACTCCCAATTCGTGAAAGAAGAATTTCATGTCGTCCCAGACATCCTTTTTCGCGTTCGGATTCCGCAGCAGGTACGACGGATGGTAAGTGCATAACACTTTGGCATTGCCGTGCTGAAAGAATTGCTTCCGAAGTTTACCGATCGTGTCGGTCGTTCCCAGTAAATTCTGAGCCGCCGTCGATCCCCAGCAGACGATGTACTCCGGCTGGACGATGGCGATCTGGGCGTCAAGATACTCGCGGCAATTCGCCGCTTCTTCGGGCAGCGGTGTGCGATTGTCGGGGGGGCGGCACTTGAGAATGTTCGCGATGTAAATCTCTTCCCGCTTCATCTTGCAGGCTTCGATGATTTTATCGAGCAACTGCCCTGCGCGGCCGACGAATGGTTCCCCTTGCTGATCTTCATCGCGGCCCGGCGCCTCGCCGATGAACATGATGCGGGCGCAGGGATCTCCGACGCCGAACACCGTTTGCGTTCGTTGGCAGGCAAGTTCCGGGCAACGCTGGCAACCGCTCACCGTCCCGGCGAGGACTTGCAGTTTCGATTCGCGGTCGGGCGGGGATACTGACTTCGGCCCGGCAGAGGACTTGATGGTTGAAACTGCTCCCTTGGGTGTTGCCATTTCCGGTTCATCTTTCTGAATTCCGTTGCCCTGCGCGGGTTCATCCACGGCGGTTATCGCATCAACGGAAGTCACCTCTGAAAGCGACTGTGTATGATATGTCGGATGCGGTAAGTGCCGGACTCCCGCCGCGTGCAGCGATCGCAATCGCTGCCACAACTGGCGACGAATGCGATCCGAAGAGTCGTAGGGGGGCTTCAAGGGATACTCCGCTGCTATCGATCGAGAACATCTTCGTTCCACAGACCGAATTCTAAGTGAGTCGCGGCACGAACGAAAGTCGGTCGGCGAAAGAGTGCCCCGCGCATGAAAACGCCGGCGAGGACAAGTAGGCGCTCATCTGAACTCTGTAAACAGAGATCAGCTACATGCCCCGCCGGCGAAAGAAGAACCCCTCAACTTCAAAAAAATATCCGAAGAATCGAAAAAAAGTTGAGGTCCGACCACATCTGAACCCGCATCGCGAGTTGCGGTCAGAATATTGATATACGAATTCTTCCTGTAGATCCGTGAAATGGCTCACAAAACAGCGTGATTCGTCGGACGAACTGAAAATGGGCCGTCTGGCCGAGAGTCGAGGCGTGTAGCAGTCCGTTGAAAAAAGGTGCCACTGCTGGCTTGCCCAGCAGTGAAGCCGTTAACCATCGGTAAAACACGGGTGGCCAAGCCACCCGTGGCACACAGAGTCGAGACTCCCTTCCCTGAACGGGGATCGTGAGAGTACATTTGCCGTAGGAAGCCGCGGTGGGGACATGCCTGAGATTCCGAATCCACGGCCGGAGAAAGCATTCGAGATCGACAACCTGACCGAACGACGTTCCCCATGTTTGATTCGCACACCAACGATCGCACCCTGACGCTGCTGGGGACCGGAACCAGCGTCGGCGTCCCCGTCATCGGTTGCGATTGTGCGGTCTGTACGTCGACGAATCCCCGCAATCATCGCACCCGCACCGGCGTGGCGATTCAGACGCCTAACGGGATATTTCTCATCGATTCCCCTCCCGAACTGAGACTTCAGCTCGTCCGCGAGAAAATCCGCATGGTCGAAGCGGTTCTCTACACGCACGGCCATGCCGATCATCTGTTCGGACTCGATGACCTGCGGATTTGCGGTCAATACTTGAAGCGGCCGATTACGCTGTACTGCGAGCCGGTCGTCGAAATTCATATCCGCGCGACATTTGCGTATGCCTTCGTGCAACCTTATCCGAACGATCATCCGGGGGCGATTCCGCAACTGGTGTTCGAGTCGATCGACACCGCACCGTTCGAGGTTCTCGGCCAGCGCATTCAGCCGATCCGGCTGATGCACGGCAAGTTGCCGTTGCTCGGCTTCCGGATCAACGACGTCGCATTCTGCACGGATGTCAGCGAAATCCCCGATGAAAGCTGGCCGTTGCTGGAAGGGCTCGACGTGCTGGTCATCGATGCGCTGCGGGAAAAGCCGCATCCAACGCATTTCAGCGTCTCACAAGCTCTCGACGTCGTATCGCGGGTTCGTCCCCGACAAACGTATTTGACACATGTCTCGCATTCGCTCGAATACGTAACTACGAATGCCCGGCTTCCCGCGGGAGTCGAACTTTCATACGATGGATTGCGCATCCCCTTTTAACAGGGCATAAGACATCACGGCAGCGGAGACTCGGCATGGCGAATCAGGCGTATGAAATGCTGGTGTTTCTGCGCCTGGCATACATCAGCGAGCAAAAGGGGCAGCGTTTCCCTCGCGATAAATTTCTGCTGCTCACGGCGGCATCGGCATTGCAGGCGGGTTATCCTGAAATTTCAAGCCGATGCCATCAGTTCGTATTGAGGAGTCAGCCCAGTCACCTGATCTCGCATTATGCGACGTTTGCGGAAGCTTTTGTCGATGCCGAGTTTCAACCTTACTTGCTGAGTTTGAAGCGGTTTTGTCCGTTCGAGCAAGCCGAGTTCCTCTTGCAGCAGGCATCCGGTCACAGCGCCGTCGATGAGTCGGACTCGGTCAGCGATGAATCCTCGGATGCCGAATTCGACGCGGACGAGACCGACTCACAGCCGGCTGCGGAGGTCGACACCGCGGACATCGACGAAAGCCGCTGCGCCGAACTCGCCCGGCAAATTCTCGATGATCCGATCTGGCAGCGTTGAGAGATCCTAAGAAATTCAAACGATCGGCGCGTGTTTTCGGCGAGTTCTTGCTTTCAATCCGTTCGATCCGCGTTAAACTGATACGAACAGAAATTTTCATGTAATGATTTCGGCAGCGAAAAAGGCGAGTCCACGCCGAATTCTCGGCAGGTGCATTCATATGCCCGAAAAGCACTGGTACATCAAGAATTGCCGCTTGTTCGAGCGATTGACGCCGTCGCAGATCCAACTGCTTGAGCGGGTCTCTACGCTGCGTCATTTTCCTAAAAATTCATCGATCTATTTGCCTGCGGACCGGGGCGACGGAGCACTGCTGCTGACGAGTGGACGGGTAAAAATCGGCCATCTGACCGAAGACGGCAAAGAAGCCGTCCTCGCCTACATCGAACCGGGAGAGCTGTTCGGAGAACTGTCGCTGATCGAAGATGCCAGCCGCGAAGAATCGGCGGAAGCGATCTTGCCGAGCCTGGTGGTCTTTATACCCGCCCAGGCGTTGCAGAACCTGATGGCGCAATCGCCGTATTTATCGCTGGGGATCTCGAGGCTCATCGGTTTTCGCCGCAAGCGGATCGAGCGCCGGTTGAAATCGCTGTTGTTCCGCTCGAATCGGCATCGCCTCGTGCATCTGTTGCTCGAACTCATCGAACAATACGGCAAACCGACGACCAATGGCACATTGCTGGGGATTCGACTGTCGCATCAGGATCTGGCCAATGTGATCGGGTCGACGCGCGAAACCGTGACGATGCTGTTGGGGACGTTGCAATCCGAGGGACTGCTGACGATTAGCCGTCAGAAGATCATTGTCCGACATCCGCAGAAATTGGCCGAGGAAATTCATACAACATTTAATCTCCCGCAAACGGTTGAACCGCAGACGCCTCAACTTCGCTACTCGACGGTTCGCGTCTCAGGGACGGAATGACCAATACTCCCCGTTCTGTGAGGGAAATAACAGAAGAAAAATATCGACTCGAGCATAATTGTCGGATGAAACGCTGAATCGGTGAGTCGCGCACATGACCATCAGATGATCGTACAACAGGATTGAGGAGTGAGGAGAACGACAATGTCGCTTCCCCACAATACGAATGAATCATGGAAACCCTGCCCGCCGGGCTACCTGCAGCGGTACGCTTCGCAGGAACGGCAGATGGTGCGAAAATCCATCGTGACGAAAGCCGTCGCTGTCTCGTTGTTATTAACCGTTATCGGCTGGGCAGCGAATTACAGCTATCGTTCGCTAATCGACGTCAATGCGCATTCTGTAAATGCCTTTGGGTGTTATGAAGTCATCCCGCTACTGCCGGATTACGTCAACGGGAAACTTGATGCCGACGAGGCCGAGAAGATCCGCCGTCATCTCGATCATTGCCCGATGTGCCGGGAACGGCTGAAGACTGCGGGAGATCCTCAAGTTGTCGCCGTGCCGGGTGCAGCAGCAGGCCCGTCGTGCGGACCCGGTTGCTGCAAAACTTTATCGCCGTCGTCCATCGTCAACCGCTGATCGGGCTTGCTGTTCATTCAACATCATGAGCCGGCCATAGAGCGACGACGGGCAGCGTCGACTTTTCCCCCGCGGAAGTTCGACGCCACCCATCGCACAATGCATCGACTTTTTACGACGAGAACCTACTCTGAGGTTCTCGCTCAGATCTTCTTGACTTCGATCTTCTTCTGTCGCACGCGCTGCGACTTGGGCAACTGGAGTTTAAGCACGCCATCCTTGAGCGTCGCGGAGATCTGGTCCTGGTCGATCAGTTCGTGGATTTTGAAGTTCCGTTCGTAGTTCGGGAAAGCCGACTCGATTTGATACGGTGCATAGCCTTCCATCTCCGGAGTGGATGCTTGACCGGCGATTGTAAGCAGATTGTTTTCGAGCGAGATGTCGATCGAATTTTCATCGACGCCTGGCATCTCTGCGTACAGCGTGATTTCGTTTTGGGAATCGTAGATATCGACTTTCGGTGCGACGGTCTGCCGATTCGTCGTCGCGACAGCGGGTGCCTGGGTAGTTGTCGTGGTCATATTGATGTCCTTTCGTCCGATGAGGCTGTTGTATTTGGATTTTGTCTGCGGGATGAATCGCAGCGCGTCTGACTCGTTCATACTTTCATCAAGTCGTCTTGAGCTGAATTTTTCTCGGCTGCTGATGAACCGGACGTTTGGCCTTCACCGAGAGGATCCCATTTTCGTAAACGGCCTCCGCCGATTCGGGATCGACTTCGAACGGCAACGGGAGCGTTCTCTCGAACGGCTGAAGATGTCGTTCGCGGCGTTGCCAGTTGGCATCTTCGCCCTTCATTTCATTTTCGAACGAGCCTTTCAGCGTCAACGTTTCCGCCGTGAGGGTGATATCGAGTTCATCAATTTTCAGACCGGGAAGAATCGCCTTGACGATGACGTCATTCTTACCCTGGTAGACATCGATGGCGGGTGCGAGCGAGACGTCTCCGAAGGCCACCCACGGGGAACGGCCGAACAAATCGCTCATGTCCTGTTGCATGCGGGAGAGGTCTCTCAAGGGGTTCCAATTTCTGGCGACGCGGATCATGTTCTTCTCCTTTTTTGAAATGAAACTGAAAAACCTGTGATATCGTTCGACTGCCCAGTTCGCTCGGCAGAATCGATTGCCTGCTCAAATACATGGCAAAGAGAATGCCAGAACAAAAACTGCCTCGATTTTTCGTGCCATAATGGCACTTCTGCAATTCACAAATTACATATATCTTTTATATTAAACGACTTGCGACATACACAACTTTCCAACACCTCAACAAGACTCTCTCTGTTAATCGATCCCAATTGGTGCCATTATGGCATGACCTGCAACTCTAACGGATGCAATAACACGCCATATTGGCAACTAGGCGGATCATGCCATAATGGCTTACTGACGAAAATCGTCACACTCTCACTGAACGTTACAGTTCCCCGGTTCGACACAGCATAACTGCCGGTTGGGGAACCTGGAAAAACTGAGAGTTCACCTTCAGAGAATGACCCTCCATTTCGAGATGAGTCAGGCATGTCCCTCACCCGATTCAGCCGATGAATTCTTTATCAGTTGATGAGTGGTGCCCGATCCGCAGAACTGCCGATTGACCACATCTGGCTTTCATGTCACGATGAAATGCCCATCGAACGGATATGACTATGGATAGTCATCACAACACTTACTTCCGCTCATCCCCACTTTGAATGGATGCTCACGGCAATGAACGCCGGGTTTGCAGGGGCCAAGAATATCGATGAACGCCGCAGGCGTCGCCTGGCTGGTTTCGTGGAACCCACTCAGATCGCACCCGCTGTTTTCGCGTCTCACTACCCCATCGACGACACGCCGACGTCGGTAACGGCTTCGGCTTCGATACCCGTCCATGCACTGATACCGACTCAACGATGGAAGATCGGAACCGTCGGCGTCCTCGGCGGATTGCTGATCGCGGGAATCGCACAACTCGCCGGTGCGGTCGCCGATCCTGACTTCATGTGGGGAGCAGCCGGACGTCAATTGTTGTCCGCCGACGACGGCACTTTACCCCGCTTGCTGCAAGCTCTGATTCTGTTCGCGACGGCTCAACTGGCGTTGATCATCCGCTGGGTGCGTCAACAGAGCGTGCGCGATTTCAGCGGGAAATACCGCTGCTGGACCGTCGTCGCTTCGGTCTGCTGGTCGATCTGCCTGTTGATCGGCTGTAATGCTTCCCTATCCCTGACCCATACGGCGTTTTCACTGGGCCCCTGGCGATTTGATTTCAGCTCTCCGTGGATGTGGTATTCACTGCTGTCTGGATGCTGGTTAACTCTCGTAACGCTCATCTGGCACGAGCTTAGACGCTGCCGCGAGAGCATGAGTCTGTTTATTTGCAGTACGCTTCTAATCGTTGCCCATATGGCCTTGGAACATTATCAACCGCTGATGTCGGCGGAATCAAAATCAGTCATCGCAATATGGATTGCAGGCACGGCATTGGGTGCTCCCTGGTGCCTGTTTCTCAGTTTGTGGTTGCATGCCCGGTATGTGATTTACGTCTCAGCCGATCCCCCAGAACAGAAGGAAAAAAGGATGTCCACTTCACGTTCTCCCGGAATCTTTTCGCGTCTGCTCGGTATGTTGTGGCCGTTTGGCCGGTCTTCCACTCCCACCGAACAACCGCTGCTCGACGGCGAATCGACCGTGGGCCGCGAGATGGTGGCTCCCCCTTCGGGCAAGGCAGTGAAAGTTCATACAGAACTCAAGGGATCGCGCTTCGACGACAGCCATAACGAAGAAGACGATCGTCCGACGCGTTCCTCTCGCCATCGGAAAAAAAGCCGCCAGCAGCCGGAGGAAGCTCCCATCGACAAAGGGATGCTCAAAGGGCTTAGCAAGAAAGAGCGCAATCGCATTCGGCAACAATGGCGGGATGAATTGAGAACGAACTCCAGCCACGAACCGGCCGCATAAGAACACGGCGAGTTCACCAAATCGCCGAACCGGCGTGGCGTTCACGTGAGAACACCACGCAGAAATCACCGCCGCGATTTCTCAGCGGCGGTTTGTTTTTTTTACAGCTCAAATGAGCGAACGAACCGCTGATGCGAGCCGTCGCATGCCTTCGTCGATGCCGGTTTCATCCTGCACGCCGAAACTCAGCCGCATGAATTGATGCGGCCGCGACGCATGAGGACCGGCGAAACTGAAATCGCCGGGAACGTACATCACCCCGGAGTCGACCGCGCGGCGAAACAGCGGCCCCTGAAAACTGGTATCGATCTGCGGTGGGACGGCCATCCAGACGTACAAGCCTCCTGCGGGTTTCACCCATGACGTTTGGGGAACGTCCGCGAAATATTTCTCCGCCGCACGCAGCATGGCATCCCGTTTTTTGCGGTATCGAACGCGCAGACCCTCGACATGTTTCTGATAGTCGCCGCCGTCGATGACCGAGGCGAGAAGCTGCTGATTGAAGTGCGACGACCCGAAGTCTTCGTTCCCCTTGCGATCGGAAAGAGGGCCGACGAGTTCACGAGGGACGATGCCGTAACCGACGCGCAGTCCCGGCGAGAAGCTTTTCGAAAACGTTTGCGCCAGGATGACGTGCTCGCGGCGGTCGTCCAGGCTCCAGATGCTCGGCAAGTCCGGTCCGTCGTAATGCAGTTCGCGGTAAGCAGCATCTTCCAGGATCAGGATGCGATGATCGCGAGACCAGCGTCTCGCCGCGTCGAGCAGCGTATGCCGCCGATCGAGAGACAGCGTGCTACCGGCGGGATTGTCGAAGTAATCGACGACATAAATCAGCTTGACGCGCGGCAATTCTCCGGCACGGTCGAGGCGTGACAATTCTGCTTCGAGGGCTTCGATATTCATCCCGTCATGATCGGAGTCGATCGAGATGACCCGTGCTCCCACGCCGGCCAATGTGCCGAGAAACGCAAAGTATGTGGGGGCCGCGACCAGACAGATGTCGCCGGGATCGAACAGAACTTCGGCAACCAGCGACAGGAGTTGCTGCGAGCCGGTCGTCAACAGAATATTTCCCAGCGATGGGCTGAAATCGGTTTCGGGTGCGTGTTCGAGTTGCGACAGGAGATTCACGATCTGCCGACGGAGTCGTTCGCAGCCTTGAGTCGTGCCGTATTGCAATGCTTCGCGCGCCGGCGATTCGTGATTCAAGACGTCAGCGACCGCGCGAGCGACGATGCCCGCCGGCAACGTGACGGGATCGACCAGTCCCGCCGCCAGCGAAATGCACTGCGGGTTCTCGACCGCTTGCTGCATCAGATACCCGATCGGCTGATCCGACGCCCACGTGCGGCGTTGACTGAATTTCGATAACACCGGTTTCGGAGACGATCCCGACGACATATTGCCGCTCGCTGTTGGGGTGGATGGGGTTGGTGTAGGGCGGTGGTAAAGTTTGGGTGGCACCCCCCTGAAATTGTACCACTACCAAATATAGACAAAAACAAAGCGCGCGGGTTCATCGCGAATGGTGAAATGGACTGTCCCCGCATCAGGCGAGCCGCATCACGCGGCGGGCGTGATGGATCGCCGCGGCCAGCGTATCGAGTTCGGCCAGCGTGTTGTACACGGCCATGCTGACGCGAGCGGTCGCCGAGGCTCTCAGAATTTCGTGCAGCGGCATGGTGCAATGATGCCCTGCGCGGATGGCGACACCCATCTGATCGACGAGCGTGGCGAGATCGTGGGGATGCAGCCGATCGAGCGTAAAGCTGATGATGCTTCCCCGGTCTTCGAGCGCTGGGCCGACGATGGAAAGTCCCGGAATGTCATGCAGAACCTCCCACGCCCGGCGGGTTAGCTTCGCTTCCCACTCGTGAATCTGCTTCCACCCCAGTTGCTGCACATAGTCGATCGCCGCCCCCAGCCCGATCGCCGGGACGATGGGGAGCGTTCCCGCTTCGAACTTCGAGGGAAGTTCTCCCCACGTCGAGTGATCGCGAAAGACTTCCGAAATCATATTGCCGCCGCACAGAAACGGGTCCATCGCTTCGAGTATCTCGCGACGGCCGTACAAGACCCCTACCCCGGTGGGACCGTACAATTTGTGCCCCGAAAACGCGAGAAAATCGACGCGGGGGGATAAGACATTCGTGGGTAGATGCGCGACGCTCTGGGCGGCATCGACCAATAACCGCGCACCGCAGGACTTCGCGGCATCGGCCAGCAAGTGAATCGGATTGCTCGTTCCCAAAACATTCGACATCGACGTCACGGCGATCATTTTCGTCCGCGGGCCGATGAGTTCCGGGAGCCGGCTGAGATCGAGCCGGCCATCGGCAGTAATCGGGATGTAACGCAACTTCGCGTTTCGTTCCCGCGTGATCTGTTGCCACGGGACGAGATTCGCGTGATGTTCCATCTCAGTGACGAGAACTTCATCACCGGGCTGCAGGAATTTTCGCCCCCAGGCATTGGCGACGAGATTGATTGACATCGTCGTGCCGGAGGTGAAGATGATTTCTTCGGGTTCCGCGGCACCGACGAAGCGCTGCACTTTGATGCGAGCACCCTCGAGCGCTTCGGTGACAAGATCGCCGAGATGATGCACGCCGCGATGCACGTTGGCGTAATAATCGGTGTAGCAATGCGTCAGGGTCTCGATCACCGACTGCGGTTTTTGCGTCGTGGCGGCGTTGTCGAGATAGACCAGAGGCCGACCGTTCGGCAGTGTTTTCCGGAGGATGGGAAAATCGTGGCGGAGGGTTTCCGCATTCCATTCAGTTCGAAGTGTCACGGTCGTCTATTTCGATTCTTCAGTGCGATCAACAATGGCCGGCTGAGGTTTATCGATCGCATGCTCGTGTTGATCGGAGGCAGAATCGTCGCCATCATGGGGATGTTGTTCGTAGATCATGGTTTTAAGCAGGCGGAACCCGAGCAGTCCGCATTTTTGCCGGCTGGCGGTCAACGGGACTTTCAACAAGTCGAGCATGTCGCGCGCTTGAAACTGTTCGAGCTCGTCGATCGATTTTCCTTCGACGTGTTCGCAGAGAATGGATGCCGCAGCCTGACTGATGGCGCAACCTTTTCCATCAAAAAATGCCTGCTCGACTTTGCCGGCGGGGTTGATCTGTAATTGGATCGTCACGTCGTCGCCGCACAGGGGATTCTTTCCCGACCGGGAACAGCTCGGATGGTTGATCGCCCCCTTGTGGTACGGGCATTCAAAATGATCGAGGATATGATCGTTATAGAGATCATCCAATGATGTGGACACCGGCACTGCGCTCCGCAAGATTAAAAGTTGAAAATCGGATTATAAACGAACATTGTCTCTATGTGTTATTCTAGGCGGAGTTTGAAGAGATTCCAAGTGAGAGTTCACCCGCCGCCTTAGATGGATAACCGTTGAACGCACAATGGGTTACAGGATTTCCAGCGTGGGCAGTCGCGGAGTTTCCAGCAGTTGGCGGGCAATCTGCATCGCCGTTCGCTCGCACATCGCTCGCAGAAAGGGCCTCGCCGGATTCTCCTCTTTGAACAGCGACGAGATTTTACCGGCGTCTCCCTGGATACGAATTTGCGCCTCCATCGGGATTTCGCCGAGAAAGGGAATGCCGAGTTCCGCCGCCTTGCGTTGAGCGCCACCTCGCCCGAAAATCTCGCCCGACATATTCTCGACCATCCCCAGAATCGGAATCTTCACCTGCCGATACATGCTGATCGCTTTCACCGCATCGAGCAGCGCGACCTGCTGCGGCGAACAGACGACGACGGCACCTGCCAGCCCCAGCAGTTGAGAGAGGGTGAGCGAGACATCGCCCGTTCCGGGGGGCAAGTCGATGATCAGGTAATCGAGTTCGCCCCAGTCGGTGTCTTTCAGAAATTGGGTAATCGCCCGATGCAATAAAGGGCCGCGCCAGACGACGGCCTTATCGGGTTCGATGAAAAAGGCCATCGACATGCATTTCACGCCATCGGCGTCGATCGGCTTGATCCGATTGACCGTTTCGCCTCCGGCCCCTTTTTCTTCCATGATCGAGGGCTTTCCCGAGACACCCAGTAGATGCGGGATGCTGGGGCCATACACGTCGGCATCCATCAGGCCCACGCGTGCTCCGCAATCATGCAAGCCAAAGGCGAGGCAGGCGGCAACGGTGCTTTTGCCGACGCCTCCTTTACCGCTGCCGACGGCGATGACGTTTTTCACCCGCAGGCCGATCGACCCGCCGGTCTCCAACCCTTTCACCACATGAGAATAATTGACGCTGACGTTTGCGACTTGCGGATCCCGTTTCTGCACGGCTTGCGTCACGGCGTGCGTGATCCGCTCGCGCTCGGGATAAGCGGGTGTCGGCAATTCGATATCGACGGCGATCCCCTCGGACGTCGAGCGGACCCCTTTCACCATCCGCAGGTCACTTAACGATCGATGGATCTCGGGATCGGAAATCCGCCCGATGATCTGCAAGAACTCGGCTTCAGTCGCTACAGCGGAATTCATATGTAATTCTTCTCTCCAGTAATGGATCATTGCTCGCAGATTGGCCAATTTGAGTCTCGAATAAAAACGAGCCTCACACGAAGTCACAAAGGCACGAAGTCAACAAAATATCGATCTCAGAATTCCAGTGACTCAAGTTGGATAACAGTAGGATTTTTTCTCGTTCAGCGACGACATCATTAGGTTCACGTCATTGACAGTGTCTGTTTAGGTCATCTTTGTGCCTTCGTGACTTTGTGTGAGATTATTCCGAAATCGCGAGTGAACGATGATCTCACTTCCTAATCGCTTCAGCCCGCCGGTAACAATCGTCGGCAAACGAGCATCAATTGTTCCCCGTGATCGCAATCGGGCAGATACACCGTAGTCCCCATTTCATAAAAAATCCATTCCAGCGGATGTGACGATGACGATCCCATGACGATCACGTGACAGCGTTTGATCTCCGACAATAACCGGCCCAACAGGTGCAGACATTCGGGCACACCCGCGGAAACGTCAAGCACGAGAATCGTCCCCCGCTCGAATTCCGCCGCTCTAACGGCTGTCAAACTCCGGATCGACGTCACTTTCATGCGGTCTCCGGCGGGGGACTCGCTCTTCGCCGCAGGATATTGAGCGCACCGCTCGAGTTCAGGCCCCCAGCGCGGCCGACGTTCAAAAATGATGATCTCGGGCATTCGGACATGGACTCCGCAAGTCAGGCCATCAAACAGCTACCGTATTGTAGTCCGCTCGATGTTCAATCACAACCGGGAGATTCATGAGCAATTCTTTCATTTTTCAACGGGCTGCTAACCCGTTCGGCGAATGACCACCAGCGTGAGATCGTCATCCGGTGGACGAGTACCGGCGAACTCTGCAAGCGATTGCTTGATCGCCTCGACGATCTGTTCGGCTTTTCGGTCGAATACGCTTTGAATGGCCGCTTCGAGGCGTGCCGATCCATAATATTCACCGACTGGATTTTTTCGCTCAATCAGACCGTCGGTCGCGAGGACGAGCACATCGCCGGGAGCGATATCGTGCCGCTCGCCCGCCTGGCAGGGGAGATCATCGGAAAACCCGAGCGGCAAACCGGTCGATGAGAGGTACACGCAACGGCGGGATTCGGCTTTGAAGATCAATGCCGGCGCATGGCCGGCGTTCGCATTCTGTAGGGTGTGGTGCTTGACGTCGAGTTCAGCCATGAACAGCGTGATAAACCTTCCCTCACGGAGATCGTGCGCCATCGCTTCGGAGACCCAGTTCACCGTCTGAGCAGGCGT
>JBJXGP010000232.1:0-2641 GCA_046160425.1 Planctomycetaceae bacterium | reverse complement strand
ATCCAGGATCTGACGAAGACATACGAAGGCAAAGTCAACGACCAGGCGTCGCACAAGGAAAAAGACGTCATGGACGAATGAGCGGGAGCAGTTTGCCTCGTGTCGCATTTTCAGATGATTGGTGATTGATGCAGCGGAGCTGCAAAGACTTGCGTTCCCAAGCTGAGCTTGGGAACGAGGAGGTTGTGGTCCGATGAATCGTATGGCGTGTCTGTTGCTGTTCGTATCCGCTCTTGTGCCTTCGGCTGCATTCGCCGCCGACGAACCGGCCGAGAAGAAAGAGATCGACTTCGCCCACGACGTCGTTCCCGTCATTCGCGAAAAATGCGTTCGCTGCCATAGCGTGGCGAGCAAAAAGGGAGGGCTTTCGTTCGATAATCGCTCGAACTGGCTCAAGGGGGGAGAATCCGGCCCGGCGGTCATCGTCGGCGAAGCGGCGAAGAGCCTGCTCATCGCGCGGCTCACGACCGACAACGCCGAAGAGCGAATGCCCCTTGATGCCGATCCCCTGACCGATAAAGAAATCGGCCTGCTGAAACGCTGGATCGATGGCGGTCTCACGTGGGAATCGGGATTCAGCTTCAGCAAATCGTTTCGAAAGGCTCCGCTCAAACCTAATAAGCCGGTCCCTCCGGATGGAAGTTCCGCGCATCTGATCGACCGCTGGCTCGATGCCTACTGGATCGAACGCGGTATCGATGTCCCCGACGTGGTCGACGATCGACTCTTCGCCCGCCGCGTGCATCTCGATCTGATCGGCCTGTTGCCGAGTCCCGGCGAACTGGATGAATTTCTCGCCGATGCCGATCCCCACAAACGGCAGCGGCTCGTGCGGCGCTTGCTCGATGACCGCACGGCGTACAGCGATCACTGGCTGACGTTCTGGAACGATGCGCTCCGCAACGATTACTTCGGTCCCGGTTACATCGACAACGGCCGCTCGCAGATCACCCGCTGGTTGTATCAGGCACTCTACGAGAACAAACCCTACGACCGGTTCGTGACCGAACTGGTCACCGCCGCTCCCGGAGCCGAAGGCTTCACCAAGGGAATCATCTGGCGCGGCGTGGTCAATGCCAGCCAGCGGCCGGAGATGCAGGCGGCACAGAATCTCTCGCAGGTCTTTTTGGGGACAAACCTCAAATGTGCCTCGTGTCACGACAGCTTCGTCAACCATTGGAAATTGAACGAGGCCTACGCCTTCGCTGCGATTTTTTCCGAAGGGCCGCTCGAAATCCATCACTGCGACAAGCCGACCGGCGAGATCGCCGCCGTCGGCTTTCTGTATCCCGAACTCGGGGCGGTCGCTCCGCAGATTTCCAAAGCCGAGCGGTTGCGCACGCTCGCGGGGTTGATGACGCATCCCGACAACGGGCGATTCTCGCGCACGCTGGTCAATCGCATGTGGAAACAACTCCTCGGCCGGGGGATCGTCGAGCCGGTCGACAACCTCGATGCCGAGCCGTGGCACAACGATCTGCTCGACAGTCTCGCGGTCGATTTTGTCGAGCACGGCTACGATATGCAGCATCTGCTCGAACTGATCGCGACGTCGCGGGCGTATCAACTCCCTTCGCAACCGGGAACGTCATCGCCCAATACCGCCGATGAATTCGTATTTCAAGGTCCGTCGATCAAGCGGATGACCGCCGAACAATTCGTCGACGCCGTTTCGACGCTCACGGGGCGCTGGCAAACGATCGCGCCGGTGATGTTCCAGCCCGACGGCAGAGGCCAGGGAGGACAATTAGCCGCCGTCTCGCAGGCGAGGGGAGGGACGGTCTCCCGGCTGAACGGCGAGGGAAAATGGATCTGGTCGCACAAGGATGCCGGCCAACTCGATCCCGGCGGACGCATTTATCTGCGAAAGGATATCGAACTCGATCGACTCCCGACGCGGGCCTCCGCCGTGCTGACCGCCGACAACGAATACATTCTCTACGTCAACGGCCAGAAGGTTGCCGCAAGCGAGAACTGGTCCGCGCCGATCGCGCTCGAGTTGACGTCATTTCTGGTGAAAGGGACAAACAGAATTGCCGTCGAAGCGGCCAACTGGCCCGACACGTCGAAGAATAAAGGACTTGAGCACAAGGATCCGAATCCCGCGGGTTTCCGCTTTTACGCGGCGGGCTGGCAGAGTGAAGAACTTTCATGGACGCTCGAAAGCGATGAGTCGTGGCATGTCTCCGCGACGGAACTCCCCGACTGGCAAACCGCCGACATCGATGCCGAAAAATGGACGACGGCGAAGTTGCTCGCAGGAAACTTGCCGTGGGATCTCACGAACAGTTTTGCACTCATCGCCGACCCCGCGCTCACGTCGCATGTGCGGGCCTCGCTGGTGCAGACCGACAATCTGCTCCGCGCGCTGGGCCGGCCGGGTCGCGAACAGGTCGTGACTCAACGCGATTCGCTGGCGACGACGCTCGAAGCGCTCGAACTGACCAACGGCGCGATCTTGAGCGAACAACTGAAGGCGGGCGCGATCCACTGGCTGGCGATGACGAAGGATCTCCCCGCTGAAAAACGTGCCGATGCCCTGCTCGACATGATTTACAAGACCGCGCTGGGTCGCTCGCCGACCGCTTTGGACATGGGAAGCGACGGCGAACTGATCGGCACGGAATTAGACCCGGAACAT
>JBJXGP010000231.1:0-10960 GCA_046160425.1 Planctomycetaceae bacterium | reverse complement strand
CCGTTAAGCAATTCACTTAACACGATTTACGGCGACCGAAAAATCCTTGCAAATTAGGGATTTCCTTTTGGTCAATTTTCAATTTGCCTCAATTTTCCAGTAATCAAATGGGTTTTGACGGAGCCTCCAATACAGAGACGGCGGTCTAACGGGCCTGAACTTGTATTTATTCAGAATCTTTCCGAATAACGTGCGCACGTTATTCGGAACCCAAAGTGTTGAAATCAGCCGGGCTGCTGACGCCTCGGCCACCTTTATTTAAGACATGAGTAGATACCATTGTCGTTCTAACGTGACTGTGGACAATGAGTTTCTGAAAGTGATCCGGCTCTATCAAACGCGATCGCGTTATGTATGACGGAAGCGAGAGCCGTGCCATGTTTCGTGATATCGCACCGGCGCCTTGCGGCGGGAATTGCCTGGCGATGGACAATTCGTAAAGATGGTGCCGACACCGATTGACACGAAACGATATCGCGGTTCTGAAAATATGAGTATTCATGATGCAAATTCACATACCAGGAATCGTCAATGACTATTGATTAAAGACGGTCAGAAGACATTTGTCAAGTTCGGGTAGCCGGGACAGCTTTGTGTCCCGGTCGCGCAGCGACACGAGGTCTTTTGTAGCCGAGGTCTGCGACCTCGGACCGGCCTCTCAGAGGCCAGCTACAGATACACCACCGGGGGAGACCACCAATTAGCGGATGCACCTGATGGGACCGGGGACACAAAGTCCAAGAGCGTAGCACCGGTTGCTCGTCACCCGTCTTACGTCGGATAGGGTCGCGCAGCGACAAGAGGCATTTTTCTGCGGGGACACGCCAAGTCTTAGCTCCCGCACCCGCCGCGTTGACGGTTACGAAAAAAATGATTTTCAACCCCCCGTTGAACCACATGATTGAACGCCGACGCGCGGTACGGTAAGATTCATCACGTCGAGATTTCCATCGTGTTCGTTTTCGCGCGCAACCGGGGACGTATATTGTGGGGGACGTATGCGCGGCCCCTGTGGAAGCGGTCCCAGAAACGTCACCGCATGATTAAAGCGATCAGGACCAACCAGTTATGACGACTTCGCTCGACAAGGAGATGTCGACCCCAGGGGGCTGGACGAAGCGTCATCTTTTGGGATTGGAAGAACTCGATGCGTCCGAGATCACGATGATTCTCGACCAGGCCGCCGAGTTTAAGCGTCTCGCAGTTCAGGGAGAAACCAAGCTCGGAGCACTTTCCGGGACTGTCGTCGCCAATCTTTTCTTCGAACCCTCGACCCGCACGCGAACCAGTTTCACTCTCGCCGCCAAACGCCTGAGTGCCGACACCATCGATTTCACCTCGGCGGCCAGCAGCTTGTCGAAGGGGGAGAGTTTCGTCGATACCGCCCGCAACATCGAAGCGCTCGGCGTATCGCTGGTCGTGGTGCGGCACAGTTCGCCGGGGACTCCGCATTTGCTCACGCAGCATCTCAAGGCGGGGATCCTCAACGCCGGTGACGGGACTCACGAACATCCGACGCAGGGATTGCTCGACATCTTCACGATCCGCGAACACCGCGGCGATCTGAAAGGATTGACCGTCGCGCTGGTCGGCGACATTCTGCACAGCCGGGTCGCGCGATCAAACATCTGGGGACTCAAGAAACTCGGTGCCCGCGTGATCGTCTGCGGACCGGCGACGCTGATCCCCGCACAGGTCGAAAAATTAGGGGTCGAAGTCTCGCACAATCTCGATGACATCCTGCCCGAGACCGATTGCCTGAATCTGCTCCGCATTCAATTCGAACGCCAGCGCAGCGCGTTCTTCCCTTCGATTCGCGAGTACGCGCATCTGTTCGGCATGAATAGTTCTCGCATCCGCCGGGCCAAGAAGAACGTCTTGGTGCTCGCTCCCGGCCCGATCAATCGGGGTGTCGAAATCACTCCGGGAGTCGCCGACGGTCCGCATTCGGTCATCATCGATCAGGTGACGAACGGCTTGATGATTCGCATGGCGTGCCTGTACCTTTTGCATCAGGCCGCTCAGAACAATCCGCAGACGGCAACGCCGAGACAGGGGGGGAACTGATGCGCACGACCCTCATTCGCGGCGGACGAATCATCGACCCCAGCCAGAATCTGGACCGGGTGGGAAATCTTTTCATCCGCGACAAACGCATTGTCGGCCTCGACGGGACATCGACTCTCGCCAATGAAGTGATTGATGCCACGGGTTTGATCGTCTGTCCCGGTTTCGTCGATCTGCACGTGGCGCTTAGCGAACCGGGTTTCGAAGAGGACGAGACGACCGCATCGGGAACCGCGGCGGCCGTCGCCGGCGGTTTCACCAGCGTCGCCTGTCTTCCCGATACCGATCCCGTGGTCGACAATCGTGCCGCCGCCGAGTTCATCATGCGGCAAGCCGAACGCATCGGCCGCTGCAACGTCTTCCCGTTGGGAGCGGTGACCAAAGAGAACAAAGGGGAAGAACTCGCCGAGATCGGTCAACTCGTTGAGGGGGGGGCAGTCGCCTTCACCGACGCCAAGCGTCCGATCGCCAGTGCCGAGATCATGCGGCGTGCGCTGGAATACACACGAATGTTTCATCGTCCGATCTTCAATCACCCCCAGGTGCCGGAACTGGTCAAGGGGGGGGTGATGCATGAAGGTTTCTATTCGACGCTGCTCGGTTTGCGGGGAATGCCCGCCGCCGCTCAGGACATCATGGTGGGACGCGACATCGCGCTGGCGGAAATGACCGGTGGTCACGTGCATCTGATGTGCATTTCGACGAAGGACAGCGTCGATCAGATTCGCCGCGCGAAAGCCCGCGGAGTCAAGATCACGGCCGAGGTCGCCATCCATAACTTGGCCCTCACCGATGAATCGATGCGGTCGTTCGATCCGAATTGCAAGATCGATCCGCCGTTCCGCAGTCAGGATCACATCGAAGCCTTGATCGCCGGTCTGAAGGATGGCGCCATCGACGCCATTTGTTCCGATCACCAACCGATCGCCGAAGAGAAGAAGAATTGCGAAATCGATTTGTCCCCGCACGGGATCATCGGGTTGGAAACGCTGCTGCCGCTCTGTGTCCGCACGTTGATCGAGCCGGGGCATCTCACCTGGCCCGAATTGATCGCCCGGCTGACGATCCATCCCGCCAATATTCTGGGACTGGAAAAAGGGACGCTCAAACCCGGTGTCGATGCCGACATCACGTTGATCGATCCCGCAGCGAAGTGGACGATCGAGCCGCACAAATTTCGCTCGGCCAGCCGCAATACGCCGTTCGGAGGCTGGGAAGTGACAGGCCGGGCGAAGATCGTGCTCGTCTCGGGGGACATCCGTTATCGAGCCGATGAATGAGTCGCATCTTTTCCCCAGTGAGTGAATCATTGAAGGGTGAAAACGAGGTAATCGCAACATGAACTTTCAGAATCACCCATCTCCGGTCAACTTGCGATTCATCGCCATTCTGCTCCTGTTCGGTTTCGCAGGTTGTGGCGTTCAGGAATATGAGCAGCGCCTCGCCGAGACATCGCGGTACTTTGAATTTCGCGAGCGTCAGGATCAGTTGCTGTCCCCGGAATGGGCCGGGCCGGGTGTCAAGCTGCGCGTCCCTAAGCTGTTTACAATTTATCCGACGCCTCCTCCGGAAAACATTCGGGACGAACAAGGCAACACGGTGCGCAATCCGAATTTTCAGGGAGACAATCGTCAGCCGACATACATCAACGCCACGTTGCCGGGGCTTGTTGCCGGTTGGCAGGGAACGATCGAGAGCGCCACGGGGGAGGCATCGAAAACGCTACCCTGTTATATGTACCTCTGCAGCAATCGCGAAATCTGGCTCGAAGAGAAAGCGGCGGAACGGGCGACCGAGTTTCATAAATCGGTCATCGACAGCGTGACGGGGCCATTGGGGATTTTCATCCAGGAGGATGACTGGGACACCGAAAAATTTCCCAAGGCGAACGGTTACCTCGTCCCTAAGAACTACACGTTCGCGACGAAAGCTCCCGAGCAGCCGATCAACGGCGAAAGTTACGAGGTCTCATTCTATCTGCATCAGGTCCAGGATATCCAGGTTGCACTGGTCATGGTAATGCCTCAGAACGTCGATCCGCGTTCGAAGTTTGAGGAGAGCTTGACGTTCTGCCTGCAAACGCTGGATGTCTCCGGCGAAAAACCCCGCAAGGATGGCGGCAGCGGCACTGCGACGCCTTCGGGGGCAAATTTCTAACGGCTCTTGCCTCTCGATGAACCTTCCCCGACCACATTGCAAAATACATCGCCTTAATACTGTGCTGAGCCGGAGACCAAGTTGTCGCAATTCAACGCAGCGAATCCCGGCGAACCCAATCCCATTGACGGACCGCAACTGCTGCGAGCGCTCGGCGTCGGGACCGCTGCGGCAATCGTCGTCGGCAACGTCATCGGCTCGGGGATCTTCGTCAAACCGGGAAAAATTGCCGCTGATGTTGGCGATTTTGGGACGATCATCTCGGCATGGATTCTCGCGGGGGGAATCTGCCTGTTGGGGACGTTCTGCTTCTCCGAACTGGCGGCGATGTTGCCGCGCGCCGGCGGATTGTACGTCTATCTCAAGGAAGCCTACGGCAAGCCGACGGCGTTCCTCTTCGGCTGGAGCCAGTTCGTCTTCGGTCAACCGGCGTCGATCGGCGCCCTCGCCGTCGCGTTCATCGGTGCGGTCGGGACGGCGCTCGGCCATTCGAACTTGCCGACGTGGGTCAGCATCTTTTCGGCATCGGTGCTCATTGCGTCGATGGCCTGGATCAACGTGCGCGGAGTCATCTGGGGGGGACGCGTACAAGTCGTGACCACCGTCATCAAAGCCGGGTTTCTCGCGGTCATTTCTCTATTGCCGTTTCTCATGACGATGGGGGGCGAAGAGGGCGTTTCGCTCGCCGCTTATCAGTCGCAGACGACTCCCATTTCGCCCGACTGGTCGACGCAGTATGCGGCGGCGCTGCTCGCCGTCCTGTGGGCTTACAACGGCTGGCATTCGATCACGCCGATCGCCGAAGAGGTTCACGATCCGCAGCGCAACGTGCCGCGGTCGATGTTCATCGGCATGGCGATACTGACCGTATTGTACGTCGGCGCGAATTGCGCTTACCACGGTGTGTTGACGATGGAAGAAATGGTTCACGCCGAAAAAGAAGTCCCGCAAGCGATGATGCACAAGCTCTTCAGCGGATACGGCGCCAACATGGCGCAGTGGGGCGTGGCAATGATGTCGGGCGTGATCATGTGCAGCATGTTCGGCGGAGTGAACAGCAATTTTCTCGAAGGCCCGCGCATCGCATTCGCCATGGGCCGCGACGGGGTGTTTTTTCGTTCGCTCGGCAGGGTGCATGTGAATTATCGAACTCCGGCGATTTCCATCATCGTCGAAGCGGTGATGGCGATCGCGTTGGTGGTCGCGTCGGGCATTCTCGTGGAACATGTCAAAAGCCTGAAGGAGAGATCGATCTTCGATATCCTGACGGATTTCGTGACCTTCACCTCCAGCTTTTTTTATTGTCTCGCCGTCGCCGCCGTCATCGTTTTGCGGAAGACGCATCCCGAATGGGATCGGCCCTATCGCACGTGGGGATACCCCGTCGTTCCCGTGTTATATCTGCTCTTTTACGCGTGGTTCCTGTATTATGTGTTCGTGGGACAACCGCTCGAAGCGGGCATGGGATTGCTTTTGACCCTCATCGGTTTGCCGGTCTACGGCGTCTGGTGCCTGTATCTGCGATACCGCACTGAACGAGTTTCATGACGTGTCATCATTCTCATAAGCTTGTGTTGTCCAAGATGACTTGGAATGAACGAGACTCACACAATGACGCGAAGGCACAATGCACGCACGATTTCCTGATTCGGGTTAGGATCGCCTGGTCCCTTCGTGTGAGAAGTTCTGCTCTTGCGGATCATCAAAGATCAATCCCCACATCCGCTACGGTTTGCATGACCGGTTGAAATTGAGTTCGGCTCGTCGAGGCGAGCCAATGTTCCGATGAAAAAGAAACGACGGGCTCCCTTCACTGCGGAACGGGGAACGCCGTCGTTAACTTCGTTAAACTTTCCTTCATCGGAAAATATGACAACGCTCAAGACGGACGCCGAGCGCTGGATTCACCGTATGTGTCGGCAATTTACCGACGCCACGGGCTGGCCGTTGTCGTTTCGATCCAGCGAGATCGAACAGGATGCCGACGACCTCGCCCAGGAAGAACAGGTCTGCTGGCAAACGGAGGTCACTGACGGCGAATCGCGCGTCGGACGACTCAAAATCGATCTCCCCGAACGCGCCAAAACCGACCGTTCCTATCTTTCGGTCGTCGAACTCGCCGAAGTTTTCGGCCAGATGCTCACCCGACTGGCGACTTCGGCCCGTCTGCTCGAATCGCGGGCCCAGCAGGTGACGACGCTGGTCGACGTCGGTAAGTCGTTTTTTTGCGAACAGGATTTGGATGGTTCATTGCAGCGACTTCTCGCCGCCGGGTTGGAATTGACGGGTTTCCGCGCCGCGGGCTTTTTCCTGCTCGATCCCGATCGTCAGGAACTTGGACTGCGCGTTCGATACCGACTGGATGGGCAGAATTTTCCCTTCCTCAAACGCAAACTCGCAGAAAGCCCGTTCGACCTTCAAGCTCTCACCGAAGGAACGGTCTTCATCAATCGTAACCAGATGCCCGAAATGGCCTGCTGGCTGCCGATGGGGACTGCCACCGGAATGTGCATCCCCGTCCATTCATCGGCAGGCCCGTTCGGCACGTTATGGGTCTTCGATCGACGCGTCCGCACCCCCTCGGCTCGCATCAAACATGTTCTGGAATCGATCGCCACGCAAATCGCCTCGGTGCTGGAACGCACGGTGCTGCTGCGCGAGAGCGAGACTCAGCAACGCCTCCGCCGCGAACTCCAACTCGCCTGCGAAGGAAAACCCCTTGAATTTCGTTGCCTCACCTCGGCAGACAACCGCTTTGACGCGGCCTTGCGCTCGACAAGCCGGGCCGAAATCGGCGGCGATCTCTGCGAATTGATCGCGTGCAGCGATCATGAAACGGCGATTGCGGTGGGAGACGCCTCGGGCGACAGCATTCCCGCCGCACTCGTGATGTCGATCGTGCGCGGGTCGCTGCACACGCTGCTCGACGAAGCCGAGAGCAAGACGTGCGCCACCGATACCGTTCGCGTCGTCGAGCGGATCAATCAGGCATTGTATCTGACGACTCCACCGCATCAGTTCATGAGCCTGTTGTACGGTATGCTCGATACCCACAAGATGACCTTCACCTATACGAACGCCGGGCATCCGACGCCGATTTACATCCGCAAGAATGGAGACGTGGTCAATTTCACGTCACATGGAATGTTGCTGGGGGTCATGGATCATGCCAAATATGAATCGTCGGAAATTCATCTTGAACCCGGTGATCTTCTCGTCTGCTACAGCGACGGCATCAGCGAGGCGATGAGCATTTCTCGCAAGATGTTTCGCTCGGAAGGGATCATGGATGCCATTCTCGCCAACCAGAACGGCTCCGCGGAAGGCATCCTGCAATCGATCTGGAATCGGCTGGAACTGCACCTCGCGGACGGCGGCCACCTCGACGACCGGACCCTGCTGGTCATCAAGATTCGCGATTAGCCAGCGTTCCGCGTTGGGTGGCACTGGCGGCTTGTCCGCCAGTGGTAGGGAACGTCGAAGATTGTTGGCGAAGCAGAGCTTCGAAGACTTGCGTTCCCAAGCGGAGCTTGGGAACGAGATGTAAGCTCAGCGTTTCGCGCGGTCCCAGATTCTTCGCTTTGCTTTTTTGGCTTCCTCTTCGGCGAGGATGAAGATCGCTTTTTGAGACGAACTGTACGGGAAGCGGGTGACCACTTTGCTGTAACCTTCGCGGATCAGCTCTTCATTGAGAAACTGATTGTCCACATAAACGTAGGCGAGCAATCGTTGATGTTGATCGACCTTTTCGCGATCGAAGCGTAATTCGATCGACTTGCCCTGTACCCTCCGCACGACGAATTCGGCCGCTTCGAGGCCTAGTGGATCGACCGGCAGATCGGGATGTTTGGTTTCCGGCGTGTTGACACCGATCAGCCGCACGCGTTCTCCCGTGTCGAGCAGCAGCGTATCCCCATCGACGACGCGTTTGACGACTGCGCGGCGAGGAGGGTCAATCCCATCCGGTAAATTGGTACTGTCGGGCGAAATGTCGTCTGACTGTGATCGCTCAGTAGACGTCGCCAAGCCCGATGAAGAATCTCCCGTCGCAACATTCGAAGACCGGGGAGCAGCAGACCTCGGAGATTCGGCTGCACTCTGCCAGTAAAAATGATTCGCAACCAGGCCCAGCAGCAGCAAGAACGCCCATAAGCCGGGAGCGTGCAATCGTCGGCGAAGGCGAAACGCACGTTGCTGATGGGCCATGTTACGGTTCAATATCTTTGCGGAAGCAGCGAATCGATGAACAAGGACCATCAGTTCTGACTGAACTTCAAACGCCGGCCCGACTCGCGTGCCAGCGGGTCTTTCAGATATCGCTTGCGGCATTCGGGGCAGATGTCGAAGCGGAAGGATTTGGTGCCGCAATCTTCCAGTTCCGTCTGCCCGGACGTCTCCATTTGCTCGATCGTATCGGAGACAAGTTGAAGCTGATCGGGTTCGATATCCTCGGCGGTGATTTCATCGGGATCGAACGCCGGATAGACGGAGAGCTTGACGACATATCGATGGTCGCTCATCGGCTGTCCACAAAGATCGCACGTGAAGTGCAACATGAAACTATCCTTTTATCCGCCTGGCGCCGTCAAAATAAATTTTGACGCGGGGTTCGAACACTCAGACGACTATCGAATAACATTTCCCATCGGGTTGATGCAATAGCGATTTGATTCTGCCGCCTTGATTGTAAACAGATTTTGCGAATTGTGAAAAGTCCCATTTGAAGGAATTTTCGCGATGCGGGTTCTCTCAATCGCATGTCGTAACGCTGATGCTTGCACAACGACACGACTTTGTCGAGGTCCGTTTTCGATTGGCCGTGCGAACTCCATTGTCATTTCACGGATACACCCGCGCGCTCTCATGGAAACGAAAGCCGGAAGTCGACTTCATGAGAACGAGAGAAAATAACGAGCATTCGAGCGATGCCTATGCACCAGCAACCGCCGTGCGGGACGATGCATCCCCAGCGACAGGTGCGAAGACCTTTGTTGCGGAGAGGGGTGAGAAAGTCACGAAGCCCGGCACCCTTCGATTCAGGGCGACGGTTCGCGGGACGACTGAATACTATTCGGTCTCTTCCACTTCCAGATGGCCGTACAAGGTTTCGCCGTCACGCAGGACGTAAAACTTGAGCGACTCGACTTCTTCCCGGTGTTGATGTGCGAGCACGTAGGACATATCGCGAGTTTTCGCGGTCGCCCAGATATGCAGCCCCACCAGGATATCGCCGCTGTGGATTCCGCTTTGAGCCGCAGGGCTTCCCTCGCGCACGTCGAGAATTTTCAAGCCCCCGCGGTATCGGGGACCGACGAGATCGACCTGGCTCGACGGCAATTCGGAAAAGCGGACTCCAAGACGATCCCAGGCTTGCTCCTGAACTTCATCCAGATTGTTCGCGCGGATGATCGTTTTATCGACGGCCACGTTCAAGTTGTTGGGAGCAGTCTGATTCGCCACCAGGGTCATCGGGATCGATTCCATGGAACCGTTCCGTCGAATGGCGACGGCGATCGTCTCTCCGGCTTTCTTTTCGATTAAGGCGCGTTCGAGATCGGCGCCGTCCGTCACTTCGAGATCACCCACCTTGACGATTTCGTCTCCGGCCTGAAGCCCGGCTTGTTCGGCAGGACCGTTGGGCATCGCCTTTTCGACGATGAGGCGGCGGACTTCGCCTTGCTTTTCGTCGCGAGTCACGATGCCGTGCTCCAGATGCGAGAGATCCCTGGAGCTGATCAATTTGGCGATAATTTTTCGGGCATCGTCGATCGGGATGGCAAAACCGATCCGCTGCGCACCGGCACGAATGGCGACGTTGATGCCCACGACTTCGCCGTCGAGATTCAACAACGGCCCGCCGCTATTGCCGGGATTGATGCTGGCGTCGGTCTGAATCAGATTCTTATAAGATTGTTTCGCGGTCACTTCGACGTCTCGCCCGAGAGCGCTGACGATTCCCGATGTGACGGTGTGTTCGTATCCGAATGCGTTGCCGACCGCAATCACCGTTTCGCCAAGCATGAGGTCGGACGATGTTCCCGCGGGCATGATCGTGAGTGGTTCATTTGCCGAAATCTTGATGACCGCGAGGTCGTGATCGCGATCGTACGAGACCACTTCGGCGTTGTAGGTGCTGCCGTCGAACAAAGTGACTCTCAGGCTGTCGACTCCATCGACGACGTGGTAATTGGTAACGATGTAACCGCGTTCGTCGAAAATGACTCCCGACCCCATGCCGTTGACCTTGCGCGTTCGCGAGGTCGAGATCAGAATGTCATTTTGGGGGGCGGTTTTTTCGCTGTGGATATTCACGACCGCGAGCTTGCTGCGTTTGATGGCCCGAACCAGCGGCGTTTCGCGTAATTCTGAAGCATCGGAGGGGATGCCAGGGCCGGCGGCAGACAGGAGTAGCGTCATCAAAATGGTGATGATTCTGAAATTCATGCGGGTGCTCGTTGCTATTCTATGAACGACTGTTGAAAATCACGGGTCAACGAATCATCTGATAGAAGCCATTCCGTCTGAGTCGGATGACTGGAGTTTTCAACAGGAGGTCGTGCAGGTTTTAAGCCGTTCCGGAAACATGCTCACGTCAAATCGAGTCTGTTTTCGCAGCATTACGCAACGGCAAGATCGACTACAGGCATCATGGGGCTTGAGAGCGTCACACGGATCACGCATAAATTACCTATCTCTCTCTTGGATCTACTCTTAACGACTGTCTGAATCATTGCAC
>JBJXGP010000230.1:0-9324 GCA_046160425.1 Planctomycetaceae bacterium | reverse complement strand
TCGTACCGTGCAAGCGACGGAAAACAACAAGGCGTCAACATGGCTTTAAGCCTCCTGTCGGAGGCACAACATACGCACTTTTCAGGCCATTCTATTCAGTAACTTTGAGGTTTTGACGGCGGCTCATTGTCTGACGTCCCCGAACGTGACAGCGGGCTAACCGTGAGATCTCCCGTCACTCACTGGCCGTTCAACTCCGCGTCGGCTAGATCGAGAATTCACCACTCCGTCAATGGCGACGGCCGGGGGAAACCGTCGATCAGGGTTTGCAGATCATCATCGAACAAGACCAGCCATTCCGAGCAGTCGCGTACCGCTCTGGGAACCGTGCGCGACCACTGGCACGACGTAATCACCGAAATATGCGGTTTCCATGCTGGAATGTAACAGAGATTCGAATCCATTACGCACCAGCTTTACTTCTCAAAAAACCGTCGAGCCGCGGGAGGTTTATCCCTCAATCCTTCAATATAAAATCCAACGCATTGTGGCCGGGTTGGACGTCTGCGGTGAGGCCTGATGTCGTGGGGGAAAAATACTTTTCGGGGATCAGAGGCTTCCCGTCATTCTGGAACAGCTCTTTGGCATAGGCGGGCGAAACTCCCTCGGGCACAGGGCCGTCGTAGGGTGCTCGACAAACAATTGAAACCTGGTATGAGCCCACATTCGCCCCGCTGAGTTCCCCGGACGTGGCAAGGTTGTAGTATCCGAACGCGTCCGTTATTGCGACGGCGGCACGCGTGTCCTTTTTTGTGGGCAAAAACACAACGCTCGCGCCCACCACGGGTTTGTCCTGATAGGTGATTGTCCCCGACACATCCCCCATCGGTGGGCCAGCATCCTCCGGTGTCCCACAGCCCGCGAAAATTCCAACTGTCCCCCCCCACAGGATCAATAGACGATACCACGAACCAAGACTGGTGGCCTGCATGTCGCGTGTTCCTGTCAATCGCCGCTGACCACTTCGCCACCCGAACGGCTGCCGAGCGCATTGTGCGTGAACGTGGAGATATTTTGCGAGATGAACCGCACAGAACCATCCGACATGCAGCACAAGGCTCCCCCCACGTGATCGCTGTGAAAACCGTCCTGTGAAAATGGTTTCGTCAGACAGGGATAATTGATGTTGATGGGGACGCTCGTGCCGTACGTGCTGCCGATGCTGAGCATCCACGTATTTCGTCCTCCGGTACAGGCAGTGGTAATATGCCCGAAGACGATCGTGTTGCTCATTCCGTCGAGGATGTCCCTGAAGCGGATGACCGACGCGGCTCCGGTGAAATCGAACATACCGCGCATGCTGGGTCCGCTGCCGTACCGCGCCGTCGGGTTAGGACATGCCGTCGTTGCCGTCAGAACTCCGCTCGAGTTGGAGTTGCATCCCCCTGCCCCATAGAGAAGCCGGGCATTGTCGCCTCCATAAGGCTCACTGGCCGGAACGGAGTTATTGTAGGAATCGCCGTAGCTTCCGACGTAGTTGGTTTTCGCCCCCAGCCATAACTGATTGACGGGGTCGTCGGGCGTACTGGTCCCCGTCGGACATCCGGAATTCGGCGAGAAACCGAGTTTGATCTGCGGGCCCGGGTCGGACGGGCAATTCAACACGCTCAGCACGGTCCGCCGCAGCGGAATCACCGTATCGCACTCCACCTTGTCGTTCCAGGGAATCTGATTGTACAACGGCGCCTGATCCAGTTGAGGCAACAGCATCGGTATCAGTCCCCACCCTTTGAGGGCATACCCTCCGATACAGGGAACCGTATTGTGCGCGTCGTGATAGTTGTGAATGGCGAGACCGAGTTGCTTCAAGTTATTGCGGCACTGAGTTCGCCGGGCCGCCTCGCGCGCCTGCTGCACGGCGGGGAGCAACAACGCGATCAGGACGGCGATGATGGCAATCACCACCAACAACTCGATCAGTGTGAAAGCCCTGCGTGCAGACTTCATCTCTCGATCCTCTCATCAGGCGAAAAACCAGAAAATCGGATAAAAACGCAATCTCAATCGACATGTGAATACGCATAAGCATACCTTGATGGGGATTAATATTCAAGCACTCACCTTTGACTTTGCTTTGAGCGATGTGTCGACTTGATAGGCGGGAAGTAATGGTAGTCGGCGAGCGGTTTACATCCCGCCTGCCGTCGAGTAGGTTGATCATGAGACGACATGGCGAGTCGGATCGAGTATTCCCGTTCACGTCTCTTAAATTCCTTACGGGTCGAAATCCATTTCAAAACCGAATTCCTCCATCGGAGGCGGCGCGATGCAAACTTCAGTTGCGTTCTACGGAATCGATCGTTCACGGCCCATTCAATTGTCACTGATGTTGTTGCTGATCATGGAATTGGTCCTGCCGGCCTCCGGCGCGGCTCCGCCGGGGGAAAGTACATCACAATACAGTCGCATGTCTGCGTCGCGGATCAAGCAACTCCGCCGTGCGATGAAATCGGTTGCCGAGTTGCATCAACCGATGGAGAAACCACAGGCGGGAGATTGGCTCGCTTCGTTCCCCGAAAAAGGGCAGACGTTCGCCGAATACTTGCGATGTCAGCCTACATTGCCCGACGCGAACCGGAGTACGATTTACATTCAACCGCTGGGGGAATTCAGCGACTCACAACTCAAGATCGTCTCGATCACGGCGGAATACATGCAGTTGTTTTTCCATCTCCCCGTCGTTCTTCAGAAGGAGATGCCTCTCCCCGAACTTCCGGAAAAAGCGAAACGCATCCATCCCGAGTGGAATACTCCGCAAATTCAGTCGCTGTATCTGCTCTCTGATGTCCTCAAGCCGATGTTGCCCGACGATGCGGCGGCGTTGATCGCTTTCACCACCAATGACCTGTATCCGAACGAGAAGATGAACTTCGTCTTCGGACAAGCGAGTTTGCAGGACCGAGTCGGAGTCTGGTCGTTGCATCGATTCGGCGACCCCGATGAAAGCGATGAGGATTATCGGCTCTGTCTGTTAAGAACTCTGAAAGTCTCCACGCACGAGACCGGGCATATGTTTTCCATGAAGCATTGCACGAAATACGAATGCAACATGAGCGGATCGAATCATCTCAGGGAAACCGACAGTCGACCTCTCGATGTCTGTCCTGAATGCATGGCGAAAATTTGTTGGGGGATGAAATACGATCCGCTCGAACGATATGAAAAGCTCGCCGAGTTCTGTAAAACACACGAACTCACTGAAGAGTCCGAATTTTTCCAGGCGGAAGCCGACGCCGTGCGATCGGTTTATGGCCGGTGAGTTACCGACGAACCGCGACAAGGAATTATTGAGGTTGCACTTCACAGATTTTGAAGATGGATGATGCTGACGGCTCATTCTCTCCACTGGCGGACAAGCCGCCAGTGCCACCCGACACAAAATCACGATCAAGATACATGGGCAAAAATTCCATGACGAATAAAACCGCGTTAATCATCGGCGGAGGGACCGGCATCGGGGCCGCTTGTGCGCTCGCATTGGCGCAGGATGGATTTCGAACGGCGATCGCCGGCCGTCGCATGGAACCTCTCATCGATGTCGCGGAACGGCATCGTAGCTTGTCCGGCCTAGATGCGGAGAGCATTCTCTGTCATCAGGTCGATGTTGCCGATGCCAATAGCGTCAAGGCGTTGTTCGAATGGGCACTCGGCGAACTCCGGCAGATCGACGTGCTGGTCTTCAGCGCGGGGATCAATATTCGTCAGCGTGCTCTCGCCGAGCTTTCAAATGCGGATTGGGAAAATGTCTTGCAGATCAACACCAGCGGCGCATTTTACTGTCTGCAAAATGTGCTCCCCGCCATGCGGGCGCGGCGTGACGGAGTGATCATTCTCATCTCGTCCGTCGCCGGCATTCGCGCGGGATTGTTGGGGGGAGCCGCTTACAACGCATCCAAATTCGCACTGTCGGCACTCGGAATCACGGCGGCGCTCGAAGAACGCAACAACGGTATCCGCATCACGAATCTTTATCCCGGCGAGGTCGAGACGCCGATCCTCGATCAGCGGCCGGACCCGGTATCGGCCGAACAACGTGCCCGCATTCTGCAACCCGAAGACGTCGCCGCCGCGGTCCGCATGATCGTGCAATTGCCCCCGCGAGCACATGTCTCGGAACTGGTGATCAAACCGACGACGCAAGCGTTTCAATGAAATCGATCGCGTTCGCCCCTCATCCCTTGTTTCGCGGCGGCCACGTGCAGACGGTGGCAGGGATGTATCTTCCCTCGAAATACGTTCCGGAACCATCGACGCCGCATCGCGTCACACTTCCCGATGGCGACGTTATCGTACTGCACGAGAACATCCCTGCGAACTGGTCCCCAACTCAACCGGTCGTCCTGCTTATGCACGGTCTGGCAGGATGTCATCAGAGTCCGTACCTGCTGCGTATCGCCCGAAAATTGAACGATCGCGGATACCGGACATTCCGCATGGACCTGCGCGGTTGCGGAGCGGGTGCCGGACTCGCCCGATTGCCCTATCATGCAGGACGTTCGGATGATGCGCTGCGGTGCGTCGAATATCTGGCACAACAGGCGCCCGGATCGCCGCTGGCGGTTGTCGGTTTTTCATTGAGTGGCAACGTGGCGCTCAAACTCGTCGGCGAAGATCCCAAAAAAGTACAAGGTCTCGTGTGCTGTGCCGTGGCAGTCAATCCGCCGATCGATCTGGCCGGTTGTGTTTCGCGGCTATCGAGTCCGATCAATCGTTATTACGATCGTTTTTTTACGAAGCAGTTGCACCGGCAGATTCTGTGGATCGCGGCAAAAGTTGCAGACGCTCCCGTTATTCCCTTCAAACGGCCGCCGCGGGGATTATGGGAATTTGATGAATACTTCACGGCCCCCGTTTCGGGATACGAGAACGCCGCGCATTATTACCGCGATTGCAGTGCGGCGCAGTTTCTGAGTCGCGTGCAGATCCCGACGATGATACTTACATCCGCCGATGATCCTTTAGTTCCGATCAGCAGTTTCACGTCGGCGGAATTATCGTCCGCTGTAGAATTGCGCATCGCCGAATCGGGAGGACATCTCGGTTACATCGGTCGACAAAACGGCGATCTCGATCGCCGCTGGATGGACTGGCGGATCATCGACTGGCTCGATGAGATGATGCGTTGATCGGGTCGCGTTAGTAGTGTGCTGATCGGGGGAGTGCCAGTCATGACATACCAACAAAAAACGGGGGACCGAATGGGCCACCCGTTGTATTGAAAGTGTTGTCTTCTTGCGGGAATTTTACGCCGCGAGTGATTTCTTTCGTCTCCAGCGAAAGCCAACGAGTACCATGCCACCCGTCATCAGTAGGGCGATGGCCGAGGGTTCGGGGACTGCCACTGCTTCGGTGAAGTTAATTTCCAGTGCCGGCCGTTGAATTGTTTCAACATCAGTATTTGAAGTTAAAGCGAATGAAAGCATTTCATCAGGCGAGCCGCCACTAAAGGGACTGCCAGATCTGAAGACAAATCCGATATCTGTCTCACCCATACCGAAACGCGTCTGGACAAGGCTAGTCACGTCAAAGACCAACGATGTCCCTGAGGCAAGGCCTCCTCCGAACATGCTGAAATCCGGCGTATCGTCTGTCCAAAAATCTTCACTGAAAATTGTATCTCTTACGCTATGACCGTCGTGCCCAATGACTTCAAGCTTTGGAGGGCCTGATGAAACTCTATCGACAAGGCGTACCCGCAGGTAAGCCGAGTCGATGGTGGAGCCAACGGGAATTGCGTAGAAAAACTCAAAGTCGGTTCTGATGTCTTCGGAAGGCGAGTGACCGACACGGGTCAGAGAGCCGGGAGTTGTTAACAGATCCCCATCGATATTGCGAATACCCTCCGTTTCAAGTGAGGGTGCAACAAGGATCATGGACGCTTCAACATCCAGTGTTTTGAAGCAAGTGAAGAAGAAGAAAACAGCGCCATAACAAAGCCGTTTGATATCTATGTTCATCACGTACTCCCTGTTTTTCCAAGCTCTGCATAGAACGATAATTGGCCTACACGTTAATATTGATTCAAGCTGAAACCTATTCACGCCAATCTACGCTGCCCCCCCCCGCTTGTCAAATGTAAAATAGTTGACTCTGTGATTTTACAGTCAACAAGTCAGAGTTGCACAAGCCCAGAAACGAACCTAATCTACGGTGGTCGAGAGTCCCGGAGATAAGCCGCGACTACCCGTCACAAACCGTACAACGCCGTTATCGGTATGCCGATCGAAATCGGCCTGGCCTGTCCGAACGGATCGCTGTAATGCTCGGTGGGATCGATACCCAGGGCGGCGAACATCGTCGCCGTGATGTCCCACGGGCCGTATTGTTCGGAGGCAGGGTAGGCACCGCGATTGTCCGAGCGACCGAGCGCCGCCCCGCGGGTCACACCCGCACCGGCCATGACGATCGAATAGCAATTTCCCCAGTGCTTGCGACCAGGGGTGCTGCCGGCGAAAGTCGGCTCGAGCGCCACTAGCGGAGCACGGCCGAATTCTCCCATGCAGATCACCAGCGTCTCGTCGAGCAAACCACGCTCATCGAGGTCTTCGATCAATGCGGAAAAACCGAGATCGAAACGGGGCAACAGATGCGTTTTCAGCGAATAAAAAATGTCGTTGTGCGTATCCCAGCCGTAGGTATCGGTATCGTTCGGCGTCTCATCTTGTCCCCGGTTCGAGTGATTGAAGATCACGGTGATGAGGGGAACCTGTGCTTCCACGAGCCGGCGTGCGAGCAGACACGCCTGCCCCGCGCGGTTTCGACCGTAACGCTCCTTGACGGCATTCGGTTCGCGCGCGAGATCGAAAGCGAATTGCGTTTTCGGCTGCGTCAGCATCTCGAACGCCTGCCCATAGAGCATCTCCATATCGGAGAGCCGTTGATGTCGGTCGACAAAGCGGTTGGTCTCTTCCAGCGTTTGTAGCAGCGACTTCCGCGACTGTCTGCGGATTTCCGGCAAATCCGCGATCGGGCTTAACCCTGGCATCACGACCGGTTCGGCGACGACGTTGCCGAGCATCAGCGGATCGTAATCGCGGCCGAGTATCCCGCCGAACTGTCCTGGTCCGACGAGTTCCGGTATCAAGGCGGGAGCGTTGATGTGAATCGCCGGTTGCACGAACGGCGACTGCGGACGGACCCGCTTCAGAATCGAACTGTAACAGGGCTGGTCGAACGGCTGTGGCGGATGATTCGACGTCTTATTGGGATGATAATGCCCAGTCATGCTGAGATAGAACGCCGAGCCATGATCGAGGTCTTCGTGCGACATGCTGCGCACGATCGTGTAACGGTCTGTCAGTCGGGCGAGTCGCGGCAGGTGTTCTCCGAGAAACGTACCGGGGACCGTCGTTGAAATCGAATTGAACTCGCCGCGTATGAGCAGCGGGGCATCGGGTTTGGGATCCCAAGTTTCGAACTGACTCTGTCCGCCGCTGGCGAAGACCACAATGACCGACTTGGCTTGACCGAAACCTGGAAGCGATGAACGATCGGATTCAGCACGCGAGGAGTTCGCCGCTAGCGATACCCCCCCCAGCGCAAGTCCCATCCCTCCGCCGAGCTGCAATAATGCGCGCCGGCTGATCGGTCGATGCCTGAGGTGATCGTCGCGATAAAGGTTCAACATGAGTCCTTGAGTATGTTTATCACAAAACCCATTATCACTGTAACTGATGATCGGCGGCGTGGTCAAATTTTAATGCGATAATTTCCCGAGGGGAGACTCTACTCGCGATGCTTGACTCCGATTATGCACGCGGTTCTAATCCAGCCGTGGTGCTTGAATCCTTCTCAGGCGGGGGGAAGGTGGCCGTCAGGCTGGAAATAAATCCGCCAACGTTCCATTCGCGCGAGGAGATTCCAATGCCAGATTCAACGACTGCCAGGAATGAGCGATATCGTCAGGCTCGGAATCGCGGCGGACAATTTCTTCTCGGCCACATGAGACCCGATGGCGGATACGGCAACCCGGAAAGAGGACTGGCCGACTATTACAAGGTTCCGCTCGCCCTGATCACGTGCGGCGAAGGGCGTGCCGCCGGCCGATTGCTCGATTGGGTTCGCAAGAATGGTATGCAACTGGACGGAGACCTCGGTCCTCGTCCACCGGCCGCGTATGGATATTATCACACGTATTATAACACATGGCTCATCATGGGGGCGCATCGGCAGGGTCAGTTCGACCTGTCGCAGCGGGGGGCAGATTTCCTGCTGAAGACGTGGGATCCCGACAGCGGCGGATTTTATTCGAGCGCGACGGAAAAATCTCCCGAGACACCTCAAGAGATCTGGGTCGCCTGCGGCGCAGGTTTGGCGGTTCTGTATGCCGGCCGGATGGAAGCGGCCCGCGGCCTTGGCCGGTGGTTGGCGAATCTTCTGGAAGCGCAGCCCGATTATCCGAATCGACTGTATGCGGTCTGGAGCAAAGCAGGAGGCTTACAGACTTCGTTTCCGGAAGAGGAACGCGTACGGTATGTGTTCACGCCATCCGAACCGACGAATCAATATTTCTTTCAGTCGGGAATCGCGGCTGGTTTTCTCGCGCAGCTCTACAAGGCAACGGGAGAAGCGAAATGGTTAAAGCTGGCGGAAGACTATCTCGGCCAGGCAACGCTTGCCTGCGATCACCATTTCACGAACTATCAAAGCGGCAAAGTCGGCTGGGCCGGGGCGGTCCTCTACACCCTGACAGGGAAGCCTGAATGGCGCACCCTCGCGGCCCGCGTCGGGGATTGGCTCGTTGGGATGCAGGCGGCCAACGGATCGTGGGATGCCGGCGACAGTACGATCGACTATACCGCCGAGATGGTTGTCTGGCTCGATGAAATCGATCAGGCTCTTGGCGGGTAGGGAAGCGCGGTGATGCAAGTATTGCGTCAATCCACGTCCGTGATTGCGCTGAGCACGCGCCAATTCCCCGTCGTGTCGCACGACGCATAGTACATGCGGTATTGTCCCGGACCGAGTTGAATGACCGCCATGTCCTCGGCGTGGATTGCGTCCATCTCATTTCCGCTGAAGCCGTCTCCTTCGATGATGCAGGTCGACGGTCCCCACGTCATGCCATCGGTCGACTCGGCGATGAAAATACGCGAACGATACCCGCACAGATCGGCTCGGATCGAAGCGGCGGCGAAATCTTTACTGACTCCATTGATCTCAGCGTCGAGATCGTGACTCGGGTGCAACGGCACGACGGTTCCCTGAGGGACATCCTGCCACGCCGAGAAAATCATACTCCAGGGATCGGATGCGATTTCAGGCGGAATGACTTCACCCGCCGTGATGCCGACGGCATCGTACACCCCTTGTCGATCTCGCAGT
>JBJXGP010000229.1:0-19082 GCA_046160425.1 Planctomycetaceae bacterium | reverse complement strand
GTGTAGTGATTGAACAAGACGGCAGTCAAGGAGGTGTGACATGTTTCGCAGTCTGGACTTGAGCACGAGCGGCCTGTTGGCTCAGCGCGAGAGAATGAATGCCATTGCGGGCAATATCGCCAACATCAATACCACGCGGGATGGCGACGGCAAGCCTTCCCCCTTCCAGCGCCGCATGGCCATCTTTTCGACCGAGTATCAGCCGGGGGGACAAGAGCAGGGAGGCCTTGGCGTCGAATACACCGTCGAGACCGATACGAAGACTCCGCCGCGGCTGGTGTTCGAGCCGGGCCACCCTGACGCCAACGCCGAGGGTTACGTTGCTTATCCCGACATCAACATGGTCAACGAATTCGTCAATGCCGTCGAAGCCGGGCGGGCGTATGAAGCCAACGTCGTCGCCATCGAATTGAGCAAGCAGATGAGTCAGACTTCGCTCCGCATCCTCGCATGATTCCGCTTCCGTTAATTTCCTTCACGAAAGTTCGATATGTCAGCCATCTCCGGTATTTCGGCACAACCACTCGGATCGTCCCCGTCGCTCGGATTGCAGAAGTCGATCGGCCCCGGATCCCAGACGACGTCGGGGCCTTCCTTTCAGGATCTGCTGCACGATTCGATTTCGCAAATGCAGCAAATCGAATCGCAAGCCAATCTTTCGGTCGAGCAGAGCCTGCTCGGCGGCGACATCACGCAGGTCGAAGCCTTGACCGCCGTCAAGAAGGCGGACATGGCGTTGAAAATGATGGTGCAGGTTCGCAACAAGCTGCTCGAGGCCTACGACGAGATCAAACAGATGAGAATGTAATCCCTCCTGTCGGGACACCGACATCGAATCGACGATTTACCACCGCACAATTCATCACAGCGAAACGAGACTGATCGGCAATGGATACACTGCGTCGCATTTCGCAACAGTTTTCGGCGTTCTTTCAGAACATGTCGGGGAGCCAGCGCGCCACGCTGCTCATCGTGCCGACGCTGCTGTTCGGCGCTTTCGGCTATCTGATTTACAGTCGGAGCGCCACCGCCGACGTCGCGGTTTCATGGGGCCGCGTCTTTTCCGCTGAGGAGATGATCAATGCCGAACAGGCTTTCATGCAGTCCGGGCTGACGACGTTCCGCCATGTGGGTGGGCAAATCTTCGTCCCCTCGTCGGACGTCGATCGCTACAACGCGGTGCTGGTCGAAAGCGATTCGATCCCGACCGATTGGGCGGACGAACGCGAGGCGACCTCCCTGAACACCAACATCTTTTCATCCAACGAGCAACGCAAGACGATGGACGAAATCGCCCTCGCCCGCGAACTGCGTCGCGTGCTCCGCGCCATTCCCGACATCGAAGACGCGCACGTCATCTGGGCGCAATCGAAAGAAAGACCCCGCTGGCCCGATACCCGTCCCCGCGTGACGGCGACCGTCAACGTCAAGCCGAGACGAGGCCGGGAAGTTTCGCACAAACTCGCGGCTTCGCTGCGGTCCGCCGTCGCGAGCATGGTGCCCGACTTGAAGCCGGCCGATGTCAACGTCTTCGACCTGAACTCGGGTGATACGCTGGGTGCCGAGGATGAGAACGATCCGCTCAACGGCCGGCTGTTGACCCGCATCCAGGAATTCACCCGCTATCATCAGCGGAAGATCATGGAAGCTTTGACTTACATTCCCGACGTCATCGTGTCGGTGAACGTCGATGTCGATAACGTCCGCTCGTCGGTCGAACGGATCCAGAAACTCGATCCCGAAAACGTCGTGGCACTGACGCAGGACGAAGATTCCCGCACCGAAACCTCGACGAACGATTCGACATCGGGCGAACCGGGAGCCACCAGCAATATCCCGAAGGACTTGAATACAAACTCGACTACGAAGGAACAGTTGCAGAAGACCGCGACCAACAACAAGACGGTCAACGCGCCGTCGTTTACCGTCACCGAAAAAGAGATCATGGGCGCGATGCCCTCCGCCGTTCAGGTCAGCATCTCGGTCCCTCACGATTTTTATCAGGCGGTCGCCGCCAAACAGGGAATCGCACCAGGAGCCACCGACGAAGAAAAAGCGTCATATGCGGCGGCTCTCAAGACGATACAGACCGAAATGGAGAAAAACGTCAAAAGCACGGTCGACAAACTGATTCCCAAAGGTTCGCCTCCCGACGCCGTCCACGTCGTGTCGTATACCCCGGTGGAGCAGAATCTTCCCCTGCCCGAAGTCTCGACGCTGGATCAAGCGGGAGATCTGGCTCGTCAATGGGGTGGAGCCGTCGCGCTGGCGATTTTTGCGATCTGGGCCTTGCGCATGCTGCAGAAGAGTATTCCCCCATTGCCCGAAGTGCCTGCGACTTCCATGTCGACTTTTAGTCCCGCTAGCGGTCGAAAGGACGAATCCGAGTCGACACCACCGGTGGAATTGACCGAACGCGATCGACTGCAGAACGTCATCCGCGACAACCCCGAAATGGCCGCCTCAGTCATTTCGAAATGGATACGAACGGCAAAATAACGATACCAATATTGCTCAATCCTTAGCAGTCCGTCGAAAAAGTGTGCCACTGCTGGCTTGCCCAGCAGTGGAGTTCATAACCGTTGAAAAAAACCAGGTGGACAAACCACCCGGCTCACGAATCTTCAGACATTTCACTTCCCGGTAAATCATGTCCAATCCCCCATACGACAAGTTGGCACCACTTGACGAGTTGAACAAGGCAGCCATCCTGCTGCTCAGTCTCGAGAAGCCGTTGGCGGCGGAGATCCTGAGTCAACTTCCCAAGGATGAAGTCGAACTGGTGACGATGCGCATCGCCCGGCTGACCGACGTCAGCAAGGATCAGCAGCAAATCGTGTTCGACGAATTCGGCAGGATATCAACTTCGCTGACGCAGATTCAGCGCGGCGGTCTGGACGCCGCCAAGGACTTGATCACGCAGTCGATGGGCGAAGGGAACGCGAACGAACTTCTGGCGTCGGTTAGCCAGTCGCTGAACGCGGTGCCGTTCGGATTTCTGCAGAGAATGGGTGCCGACAATCTGCTGACGTTCATCGTCGAGGAACATCCGCAGACGATCGCCCTCATCATGTCGCATATCCCGCAAAATATGGCGGCGGAAGTGCTGGGAGGTCTTTCGCCCCAAAAGCAGATCGAAGTCGTCCGGCGGATCGCGAATATGGAGCAGACGAGCCCCGAAGTCATTCGGGACGTCGAACATTGCCTCGAAAAACGGATGACCTCTCTGGTCAACGAACACATGGAGAACACCGGAGGCGTGCAGATGGTGGCACAGATCCTCAACGTCGCCGACCGCATGACCAACAAGGGGATTCTCGACAGCCTGCAGCAGGAAGATCCCGATCTCGTGGATGAAATCAGGCGTTTGATGTTCGTCTTCGAGGACTTGCTCAAACACGACAACAAATCGATTCAAAAGCTGCTCAAGGAAATTCAGAACAGCCAGTGGGCGATGGCGCTCAAGGGGGCCTCCGAAGAGATCAAGCTGAAAATATTGGGAAACATGTCGCAGCGCGCGGCCGACATGCTCCGCGAAGAAATGGAGTTCCTCGGTCCCGTTCGCGTCAGCGACGTCGAAGAAGCACAGCAACTCGTCGTCGACGCGGTCCGACGGCTGGAAGACGCGGGCGAAATTTCCGGCGCCGGTGCCGGCGATGAAAACAAATTTATCAGTTGACGCCGGGTGGCACTGGCGGCTTGCCCGCCAGTGGAAACGAATATCGATAAACAATAGGCAAAGCAGACCTTCAAAGACTTGCGTTCCCCAGCCGAACTTAGGGAACGAGGGAAAAAACGTGGCGAATTCGCAGATTGATTCCAAATGAGCAGTACAACCCCATCTCGACGATTGATGAAAGCGCATGAGGCCCGTGACCTGGGTCACAAAGTCGCGTTCAATTTCGAGGATTTGAAAGAGAAGGGGGAAGCCTACGTCGCGCAGATTCGCGAGCAGGCTCAACAACTGATCGCGCACGCCGACGAGGAAGCCGAGCGCATCCGCAATCAGGCGCAGCAGAAGGGCTACGAGAACGGCCGCACGGAAGGTGTCCGCGACATCGAAGCCGAGATTCAGCAGCGCGCGCGCGAACTGGCCCAGGTAGAGATCGATCGCCGCTGGCAAACGACGCTCCCCGCGCTGGAAAAACTGGTGCAGGAAGTCGCCCGCGAAAAAGAAAGCTGGATCGCCACGTGGGAACGGTCCGCCGTCAAATTGAGCATCGCCATCGCCGAACGAATCATGCGCCGCCAGATTCAATCTCACGATCGAATCCCGCTGGAAATGGTCCGCGAATCGTTGCTGCTCGCCTCCGGACAACAGGAATTGACCGTCCAGATTCATCCGCTCGACCTCGAAGGGCTGGGGAATGAAATTCAGCACATCCAACGCATGATCTCACCCGTCGGCCAAATTCACTTCATCCCCGATGCCAACTGCCGGCGCGGCGGCTGCCTGATCCGCACCATCAACGGCACGATCGACGCCCGGCTCGAAACACAACTCGATCGCATCCTCGCCGAACTCATCCCCGAAGATCCGGAGTGATTCCACCAAACATTGTCGTGTAACTTTCAATAACCAGAATCCATATGAATGAGAAATCGTGAATGATCTCACACGAAGGCACAAAGTAAGCCAATGAAATAGCCATTTTTTACCTTCGTGACTTTGTGCCTTCGTGTGAGACTCGGTTTTTACAGCTCATAATTATCACATCGCATATATTCGATCGAACTGCACATCATGACCGTTTCATGGGAACAACAAGTCTCGCGCATTCTGCCCGTCGGTTTGACGGGGCGTGTCACGCGGATCGTCGGGCTAACCGTCGCCGTCGCCGGATTCCCCGCGCCGGTCGGCGCGGTCTGCCGCATCCTGCGCGAGAACGGCGAACCGATCGACGCCGAAGTCGCCGGATTTCAGCACGAAGACACGCTGCTCGTCCCCTATGGCGAACTCGCCGGCGTCCGCCGCGGCGACCGAGTCGAACTGCGGCAGTCGCTCCCTCGCATTCAAGTCGGCGAAAAAATGTTGGGACGCGTGCTCGATGGCCGAGGGCGATTTCTCGACGGCTTGACGCGCCCCGTGCTCCCTCACCGCGTCCCGCTGCACGCCGACCCGATTTCACCGCTTGATCGCCCGCGCATCGAAACGCCGCTCGGGACCGGACTCAACGTCATCGACGGCTTGCTCACCTGCGGCATGGGACAACGCCTCGGCATCTTCTCGGGAAGCGGCGTCGGCAAAAGCACATTGCTCGGACAAATGGCAAGACACAGCTCGGCGGATGTGAACGTCGTGATTCTCGTCGGCGAACGAGGCCGAGAAGTTCGCGAATTTCTCGAACGGGATCTGGGACCAGAAGGGCTTGCGAAATCGGTCGTCGTCGTCGCCACCAGCAACGATCCCGCCGTGCTCCGCCTGCGGGCGGCATTTCTCGGGACCGCCATCGCCGAGTATTTTCGAGACACCGGTCGCAACGTGTTACTGATGATGGACAGCGTCACGCGATTGGCGCTCGCGCAACGCGAGATCGGCCTGTCGGCGGGCGAACCGCCAGCGACGCGCGGCTATCCGCCGAGCGTATTTGCACTCCTGCCGCGATTGCTCGAACGCAGCGGCCGCACGTCGTCGGGAAGTATCACCGGGTTTTATACGGTCCTGGTGGAAGCCGACGACACCAACGAACCGATTTCGGATACGGTACGCGGCATCCTCGATGGACATATCGTGCTCTCGCGCAAGCTGGCGCAGCAGGCTCACTGGCCGGCAATCGACGTTCTCGCCAGCATCAGCCGGTCGATGCACGACGTCGCGACCGTCGAACATCGAACGGCGGCGGACGGGATTCGCCGACTGCTCGCCATCTATCAGCAATCCGAAGATCTGATCACCATCGGGGCGTATCAGGCGGGGACGAATCCCCACCTCGATCTCTCGATCAAGATGCGAGAACCCATTCTCGCGTTCCTCAAACAACCGCGCGACCAGTTGGTCGGCTTTGCCCAAGCGGTGGAAAACCTGCTGCGGCTCGCGCGCCTGCAAACGGCACAAACCCGGTTCAACGACCCGGCGGCAACCGCTATCGAAAACAAATTGACGCTGAATAAACCTGCTCCGAACTTCGTCCCGCAATCATCCACCCAGCAGCTCGCCAACCGGTCGGCCTGAACGTCGGCATTATTACTAATCCGCAGAGAAACCTGGCAATGACACTATTTAACGGACATCGATCGTGAAATCGTACGTGTTTCCTCTCGAGGCGGTTCGCAAGGTCCGCCGGCATCGGCTCGACCTGTGCGAGCAGATCCTGGCCTACGTCATGGGCCAGGCACAAGATCTCGATCGGCAGCGCGTCCATCTGCTTTCGCAGAGAGAACAGCAGCTTGACGAACTTAAGGCCGTCTCGGAGGAAGGCATCGTGGACATCGACGCGGCGGCGACGCGCCGTTACTACGCCGGTCGACTGCTCTCGGATATCGCCCAGGTCGAACACCAGCGCGGGATCGTCGAACAACAGATGTCACTCTGCCGACAAGCGGTCGTCAAGGCCGAGCAGGAATTGAAAGTGCTCGACAAAATCGCCGAACATCGTGAAGAAGAGTATCGGCAACAGCGCGAACGAATCGAACAAATCGAACGCGAAGAAACCTGGCAGGCTATCCATCAAGTGCTGGGAGGTGCTTAATGCGAGCGTTGTTGACATTCTGCGCCGCCGTCTGCACGGCGATTGTGCTGTCCGAAGCCCTCGGGGCAATGGTGTTATGGAGCCGCGGAAACCTGACGCCACAAACCGTTCACGACGCGTATGCGGTGCTGACTCAGCAAGCCGAAGAACAGAAGAAGCAGGTTCAGGCCGAAAAGGTGGCGCTCCCCTCGATGCAGGAGGTTTCGTTGATGCGGGTGTCGCGGATCATGGAACTGAATTCCCGGGAATCCGAATTGGCCCGCATCGAACAGTTTCTGCGCGAAAAGAAAAACGAGTTGTCGCAACAACTCGCCGACTTTGAACGGCAGCAAAGCGAGTTTCAGGCCGAACTCAATGCGCTCATTGAAAAGATCAACGCCGAATCGACGAAGCGCACGAGAAACGTGCTGGTCTCGCTTCCTCCCGCCGATGCCGTCGACAACCTGATGAACATGACCCTCGACGAAAACGTGACCCTCATTCAGGGAATGCAAAACAAAGTCATCGCCAAGATCATGATGGAATTCAATAATGGAGATACCAAGAAAAAGGATCGCGGGAAGGATATTCTCAAAGCGCTGCTCGACGGCAAACCGAATAGAGAACTCGCAAACGAAGCCCTCGCCGAGTCCATTCCCAAAAAAACAGCCCCCAAACCACCGACCATAGAATCAGCCGCACCACCACTCGAAAAATAAAATGAGGGCCACGGCCGATTGCGTTAGAAAAGACTGCGAAGCCATGAACATTCCCATCTCGGGCAATAACAGCGATCCCTTCCGAAACCTCCCCCTTGATGGCGAGGTTTCGCCGTCGGATGCGATCCGGATCGGGCCGTTGCCCGAAGGGGACACCGAACGCCCGTTCGCGTCGGCATTGAAACAGCGAACCGATCGGCAGTCGGCCGGCGCGCGGAGTTCCAACTCACAACCGACAGCCGACTCAGGCAGCGAACTCGCCGAAAAGCCGACGATCATCGAGACTGATAAACCCGCGAGCGAAAATTCCCAGGCAAACGCGGCAATAAACGCGCATCGGCCGGATAACAACGACATCGCTTCAGTACCGATCGATGGCGAACCGCACGCTGCGCCGATCTGCAATTCATTCCTCACAGTAGCGACTGACGACCCCTCAGAGACGGAAACATCACCGACCCCGATCGGCTGCGACACTGCGGAAGCAATCGAGTCTGATGTGGATGCATCGCTGTTCGATGATGCGGTGATCCTCCCTTTTCCGGGAGCAGCCAACCCGCCCCCACCCAAAAGCCTGATCGACTTGATCTCAATCAACGACACGGCTGACGAAGCGGCGACGACCGACGAAGCCGATACCGAACCGATCTTCGTGCAGCTTCCGCAGGTCAACTCTTCCGCGGGCATCGCCCCACTCCCTGCGAGTCTCGCTGATGTTCTGACGGTTTCCGATGTCGAATCGCACAACTTACAACAGTCCGCAGAACCCATCGACGCTCAGGTCGGCATCGATCTGGTTCATCTGCATGCGGAAGTTGAAGACGATTACCTGCCCCAGAACGTTTCGCAGCCGTCATCGCTTCAAACCGGGTCCATGCAGATCGGTTTGTTCAACCCCTCAATCGAGATCGACACCGCAGCAGACGATGCGACCGACGTGGAATCCTTCCCCACGCTCGCGACCACGATGGATGCCGGCATTTCGAGTTCGGAAATTCCGGCCGAGCAATCTACCCCTGAAAATATCGATGTCGGTAGCCCACTCGAAACGCCGCGCGCCGTGCAGGCCTCAACCTTCAGTTCATGGGAAAAACCCGCACCGATCGAGACCGCGGCGGAGATTTCTGATCGCACCGACGAAGCACCCGCAGAACAGGCTCATCTATCCGCCCAATCTGAATCGGCACGCACTTCCATCGACCAGTCGATGGAAGTCGCATCCTTTTCACCATCATTCCATGTAACGGGGGGGGCGAATCCTTATCAGCCCTCAGCGCAGCTCTCTCAACCCACAAACACCGTCGCTCAATCGTCCGCCGTGATCTCATCCACAGCACCTGCGGAAGTTCCCACGGTTCTCGCGAACCACACTCCCGAACAGTCGCCGACTGCCGTCGATATCGAGGCAGCTTCCTCTAGCGAACACGCGCCTTCCACCGGGCGCGAGACATCCGGAGTCTCAACGCCTGCGCTCAGAAATTCGTCGCGCTGGCAGGGGGAACTCAACCCTGCACATCAACTCGATCGATTGGCGTCGCTGATCCAGCAGAGCGAACAGGTCGATCGCGGGCTTGTCGTGCGATTGCATCCGCCCGAACTCGGGGCGCTGCAGATCGAAGTCACCCGGCGGGACGGAATGCTGACCGCCCGCATCGAAGTGCAAACGCAAGCCGCGCATCAACTGCTGGGCGATTCGCTTCCCAAGCTGCACGAAGCGCTGGCGCAACTGGGAGCCACGGTCGAGCGTATCGACCTGCAACTCGTCGCGCCCGAAGTCAGCCAGGAACAGCCTCGCTTCGACAGTGCCGATCAGAATTCCCAGCAGAAATCCGACCGGCAAGAGCAGAACCCCGGCGACGCTGCACTCCAGCAGGACCAGTCTCAAGCCGACGGACGGGACCAGAACGCCTCCGATTCTTCATCCCGACGGTATCGTCTCGACGATCCGGCGAACGAAGATCAAGCCGGACAAAACGCGACTCAGGGACCGCACGGACCGCCGGGCCAAAAATCGCGTCCGCATTTCAAACCCCTCGATCGCATCGACATTCATATCTAACTTCATCGAAACCACTCGTTCACATATCGGCCGAGGTTTCTCGGCCACGGAAAGGTCTCTCACATGGCAGTCACCGGCGTCAATTCGACGAATAGCGCAAGCAACACCATCGATCCCTCCAAGACCGGCTTTTCGGGGATGACGTCGCAGGACTTCATGAAACTGCTGATCGCACAATTGCGGAATCAGGATCCGTTGCAGCCGACCGACAACGAACAGCTTCTCAACCAGATCACGTCGATGCGCGAGTTGCAGTCGAACCTCGAACTCGAATCGACTCTCAAATCGATCACTACCAACCAACAGTTCGCCTCCGCCGCGTCGCTGCTCGGCCAGACCATCACCGGCACAACCAGTTCGAAAGAACCGGTCACCGGCGTCGTCAGCCAGATCTTCCTCAAAGACAATTCCGTAATTCTCGGCGTCGACGACAAGGAAGTCCCCCTCGCCAACGTCTCGACCATCAAAGCGACGTGAGGAAGTTGTCCTCGTTCCCATATCCTCGTTCCCAAGCTCTGCTTGGGAACGCGCATCTTCGAGAGCTTCCGCTTCGCGCGCGAATGTCGATCGATACACTGGCGGACAAGCCTCCAGCGCCACCCGACGCGCTCCGCTGCGGAAACCCTGCGCGTCGCGGCTAACCGGATTTCACTACCACTCCATCACTCCACCCCTCCACCACTCTCTCTTCACATCACCGCCGGGTCGAACAGCAGCGGGAAAAACTTCCCCCCCATCAACTCACCGGCGGGGACCGGCGGGACTCCCTCCAGCAGCGGCTCGTCGCTCGCCGAGCGCACTCCATCTTTGATCGCGTTGAGCACGACCGCCCGGCGAGGGCGATCGGTTCGATTGGCCTGCGAGCCGTGAACCATCAGCGGATGATGAAACGCCGCCTCTCCTTTTTTCAGTTCGATGGGGACCGGCTTGAACTCGGCACGCTGCTCAGGTGTCAACGCCGCCAGCACCGCTTCCATGTCGTTCGCCAGATCGGTGCGCGGCAGCAACGGCCAGCGATGGCTCTTCGGCACGTATTGCAGGCAACCGTTGTCGACCGTGGCATCATCGAGGCCGATCCAGCAGGTGAGATGCGCCATCGGCTGAGTCCGCGTCCAATACGAATAATCCTGATGCCAGGCGACGACCCCGCCGTGATGCGCGGGCTTGCAGAAGAGTTGATCGTGCCAGAAGCGAACGCTCCCGCCGAGCAACTGACTCGCCGGGACCGTGAACGCCGGGTTCCACAAGACATCGTGCATCCCGGGTGAAAGCCGCCACGCTCCCAGCGCATGAAACAGCACATTGTTCGGATCGCCCGATTCGTTGGTGTGATACTCGTACCACAACTCGCGCCCGTCATGCTGCGGATCGAAGAACCGACTGAGTTCCTCGCGCAGCACGTCGACCTGCTCATCGGTCAGCACGCGGACCCCCGCGACATAACCGTGAGTGTGAAAATGTTCGACCTGCTCCGGCGAGAGCATATACCGCCGCCATTCCGCGGCGGTCGTGGGGAGTGAGAAACACGTTCCGACCAATTCATGACGATCGGCGAGATCGATGGTCATTCGATGAACTCCGTTGTTGTGTGCGTTGATTTCGTGTCGTTTCTGAATATTTTAGCTCGAAGCGGCAGAGAGGGAAATGATGATGAGGAGATCGGGGGATTGGGAGATGGGGAGTCAGAAAAAGGTTAGCCGCGACGCGAAGGGTTTCCGTAGCGGAGCGCGTTTTTCTTCCGCCCGATTGCGCTTCATTGTCTCAATCATTCTGCTGCGACCCTTGACCGAGCACGTTGAGCACTTCCTGACGAACGTCTTCCACCTTGAGGCCGAGATTTTTCAGCACCTGGCCTGCGACCCCTTCCCCTTCGCGAAGCATTCCCAGCAGAAGATGTTCGGTGCCGACGTAATTGTGGTTGAGGTTTCTCGCCTCTTCCATGGCGTAATTGACGACTGCTTTCGCACCCGGAGTTTGAGGGAGCTTGCCCATCGCCACCGTGTCGGGATCGAAACAAATGATCCGTTCAACTTCCTCACGAATTTTGCCGAGGTCGATGCCGAGATTCTTCAGCACATAGGCGGCGACGCCTCTTCCTTCTTTAATCAAGCCCAACAGAATGTGTTCGGTGCCGATGTATTCGTGATGCAAACGTTGAGCTTGTGGATTGGCAAGTACCATCACCTTTCGGGCTCGATCGGTGAATCGCTCATACATGGTGCGGTTCTTCCGTTGTCACTTGCGCAGGAATCGGCGGAATATCGTTTCAAATCATTCTAACACCAGCTCGACTTGGAAACAGTCGCGTGTACTATGTCTTCGCTTCTATACACATAAATGGCGTTTACGGGTTCGAAGGTGCTGGATATGATTTGATATACGAAAACGATTTCTACGAGGAGAATTCTTATGGTCTCGGATCAAACTCAAGCGATCGCGCAGCGGGCGAAAGTGATTTACGAATCGCGACTCCGGCAGAAACTGGAAAAGGACCACCGCGACAAATATGTGGCGATCGAGCCCGATTCCGGCGATTATTATCTCGGTGAGACGTATGGAGACTCCGTGACGGCCTCGCGCAAAGCCCATCCCGATCGCATTTCCTTTATCATCCGCATCGGTCACGACGCGGCTATTCAAATCGGAGCGATCTCGAATTGAATGACCGCGTCGACGATTTATTGCAGGCACTTCTGGACGTCACCGTGCTGTATATCGACTACGCGGATAAGTTTCTGACTCTTGATTAGACGCCTTCAAGTGTCAAGTGGACCGCGTCTTCCCCCAAGTCTAAATGCTGTTGCTCGCCTGAATCGCAATCCAAAACGTAAATGCTTCTGCTGCGAATAGCACTCCATAGGCAAGTGAAACCAACCACCAGTTGAGGCGATATCGCAGCGAATGAAGAACGCCGAAATAAAAAGTTAGAGCACTCAACGCGATAAGAAAACCGGTCCCTCCAAAGAACGCAATCAGGCTGCTATCTTCGTGCGGCCATGTTCCCGGTCCAATCATCGCACAATTGACGAGCGCATAGAGACCAGCCGAGGCCAATCCGGCAATTTCAAATGAGGGGTATCGGTTTTGATCGATCACAGATTTCAACATCCTTTACGAACAAGCCCCCGTACCACCCAACGAAGAATCTCTTACTCCCTATCACCCCATCACTCGTCGCATCAATTCCCCACATACCGCGCATACAACCCCTTCGCGACCGCGGCGTCATCCGTCCCTTGCACGATCGCTCGGCCGTCGCGGAAAATCGTCAACTCGGTCTCGCTGTTGGCGATGCGGAAACGGACCAGAAACGGGTTCGATTTGACGTCGCCGGCGGTTGCCAGTCGCTCGGCGAGTTGATCGAGATTCAGCGTCAAACGCTCCGGAGGAGAAACCTGCACGGCGTTGCGGCCGCACAATACCGTCGTCTGCGAACCGGCCCGGCCTGAAAGCCACAACCGTTCGCCATGTTTGCACGCCGGGCAGTCGGCGCGATCGCGGAGGTCGGCGATGCTCATGCGGCGGAATGTCGCCTGCCAGATATCGATGATCGTCAGCATCGGTTCGATCTGGTCGGCGTGTCCGGTGAGAATTTTCAGCGCCTCGACGCATTGAAACGAAGCGAGAATGCTGACCGTCGGGCCGAGAATCCCCGCCGTGTCGCACGTCTCGGTCGTGCCCGGTTCGGGAACCTGATCCATCAGGCAGCGGAGGCAGGCCGACTTGCCGGGGAAGATCGTCATGAACTGCCCGTGACTGCCGAGGCAGCCCGCGTAAATCCACTGGATCCCCGTTTCGAGCGAGGCGTCGTTGATCAGGAAGCGGACTTCGAAGTTGTCGGTCCCGTCGAGAATCAGATCGACGCCGCGCGTGAATTCGAGAATGTTGGTGTGATCGATGTCGGCGACGATCGGTTCGAGTGTGACCTGACGATTGATCCGCGCCAGCTTTTGCGAAGCGGCGATGACCTTGGGAAGCCGGTCTTCGACGTCCTGCTCATCGAACAGCACCTGCCGCTGCAAGTTGCTGAGATCGACGAAATCGCGATCGACGATACGGAGTTTGCCGATCCCCGCCCGCGTCAGCGTCTCGGCGATAACCGTCCCCAGGGCGCCGCATCCGCAAAGAAGCACGCTGCTCGCGCGCAGCCGAGCCTGCCCTTCCTCGCCGATGGGCTGGAACAATATCTGCCGACTGTAGCGTCGATCGTCCGCGTTCACGTTGATGCTTTCTCCTCGTTATTCTTGTTCCCAAGCTCCGCTTGGGAACACACGTCTTCGAGAGCTACCTGCTTCGCGATTTGTTCCTTACTGCTCGATCACACTGGCGGACAAGCCGCCAGTGCCACACGAAACGCGAGTGTAAACGCGCTCCGCTGCGGAAACCCTTCGCGTCGCGGCTAACCGGGGATTTCACTACCCCTCGACCTCTCCATCACTCTACCACTCTTCCTCAACTCATCGCCTTCAAAGCATCCTCCATCACACTCAGCACGGTATCGATCTCCCCCGGGGTATGCATCAGCGAATAGCCGTGATGACAGGCTCCGCCGCCGTAGTCGTGGAAGTAGACGCCGCGGTTTGTGGTCTGTCGGCAGAACTCGATCATCGTCTGCGGCGAATGGCACAAGCTCTGCGTGTAGTTGATGACCGGCTCGCGGGTGCCGAAGATGATGCCGAATCGGCTGCCGTGCGACTGAAAGCGGACCGGGATCGAGCTGCGCTTCGCAATCCCTTCGAGTCCCGACATCAACCGCTCGCCGAGTGAATTGATCGTCTGCCAGAATGCGGGGGAACGGATCTGCTCGATGAACGTCAGCCCGCCGAGAATCGACGGCAGCGGCGCGTTGAACGTCCCCGAATGGGCCACGTCGCCGAGCGGCTTGAAGCGGTCCATCAGTTCGGCTTTGCCGGCGATCGCCGAGAGAGGCCAGCCCGCGCCGAGCGACTTGCCGATCGTGCAGATGTCGGGGGTCACTCCGTAAACTTCTTGCGCACCGCCGGGAGCTTTCTTGGCGAACGATTGAATCTCATCGAAGAACAGAATCAGATTGTGTTTCGTCGCCAGTTCGCGGGCATGTTCCAGAAAACCGGGGACCGGCAGAATGCAGCCGCGATTGAAGTCGATCGGCTCGATCAGCAGCGTCCCCACTTCGTGCGCATGTTTCGCGACGGCCGCTTCGAGAGCCGCGAAGTCGTTGTACTCGACGGGGATGATCAACTCGGCAAGCGCTTTCGGTATCCCCGCGCTCTCGCGATACGGCGGCTGCGCGTTCATCTGATCGGCGGGAGGATGCCCGGCGATGAACGTGAATTCGTGATAGCCGTGGAAGTGGCCGAAGAAGCGGATGATCTTGTCTCTCCCGCTCACCGCCCGGCAAAGCCGCAGTGCATGCAGCGTTGCTTCGGACCCGGCGTTGGTGAAGCGGACCCTCTCGGCACACGGCACGATCTCGCAAATCTGCTCGGCGAGCGCGACATGATACGGCGTATCGAGACTGCACAAGAGGCCCAGTTCCCACGATTTCTGCAGGACTTCCTGCTGCGAAGGATGAGCGTGGCCGAGCAACGTCGCTCCGTGGCTCATCGACATATCGATGAATTCCCGCCCCGCGACGTCGCGAAACCGCGACCCTTTCGCCCAGCTCGCATAGACCGGTTTCCCCCACGCCTGATTGAACCGCGTACTGGAACAAACCCCGCCGGGGATCGATTCCTTCCCCCGCCGATACAGGTCGGCGAGTTCAGTTTCGCTCAAGGGGAACTGATAAGAGGGCAACACGATGGATGTCTCCTGGTGGTTGATTCTCTGGGGGTGAGGGAACGACTTCCAGTGTATCGATGTCGGATCACGATTGCATCGTCATCGGTGAGTTGGAGGAGGGGGGGAGTGGGAGAGGGGGCGAGTGGGGGAGAAAACCTACTCCCGGCGAGTGCGAATGTCGTATTCCGGCGTCAACTCCGCGAAGGTTTCTTGACGCCATTCGTTTTGCGTTTTGCGTCCGTTGCAGATCGCTTCGCCGCGGCGGGTTTGTTCTCACCTGTTCGCACGACGGCACCTTCCAACTGCTCGGCGACCCACGCGTTCAGACTTTTTCCGGAATGCATGGCGGCGACGTTGACGCGGCGATGCAGTTCGGGAGAGATGCGCGTGACGAACTGACCGGAAAACGGCTTGTCGGGCAGCTCTCCCCTAGACCGGCAAAACTCCAGATAATCGTCGACCGATTCCCGAAACGACTTCCGCAACTCGACGACGCTCTTGCCCTGAAACGTAATCACGTCGCGGGTGTTGATCACCTCGCCGTGAAACAGCCCCGCCTCGTCATCGAACTCGACTTTGCCGATGTAGCCTTTGAATTCCATCATGGCATCACTTTCGCTTCGGTCAGAAATCGCCGCATTGATTTGACGGCCCCTTTATCGGTTTCTTTTTGCGGATGTGGTCGGTGGAAGACGGCTCGGATGCCGTTCAGAGCGATCCGCACCCGCGACCCGGCTCCTTCGCTGATTTCGGCTCCCGCCGCTTCAAGCATGGACTCGATCTCCCTCCAGGGAATATTCGACCGAACGGGATTCTGGAAAATCGCCCGGAGCGTTTGTCGATGCTTCGGCCCCATATCCCACCTCAATAGTATCATCGGATGATACTGGTGTCAAGTTTTAGGATTTCCAGGGTGGAGCAGCCAAGCTTTGCATAACCGGGAAACTCACAAGCAAATCAGTCAACAAACCAGATCATCGCCAAAATAAATCCATAAAAAAGAATTACGACTGAAGTGCGAATTTCATTGGCATCATTAAAGAAAAGCCGGCCAGCTAGATTCCCTTCGCTACAAATAATACTGCCGCGTATCCAACCCATTTTGTCTCGCCCATATGTGCAAAGAAAAATGGACCAACAAACGATAAGACAAGTAAATATGAGTTTTGCGGTTAACGGCATTGATCGACCTCTAAAACAACAATATCAATCGCGAAGTTTCGCCATAACCCCCCCCGATTTCCAAAACAGGACCGTTTCACGTGAAACGGTGGCGGCGATTCCTGTACAACATCGACGCGCTCCGCTGGCGCGTCGCGGCTAACCTCTTGCTCCCCATCTCCCGATCACCCCATTTCCCTATCTCCGTTCCACGCGCTCACACTTCCTGCATCGAACCCGTCCTCGCCGCTTCGTACAAACCGTAGACGGCGCGGAGCGCTCGCAGACTCTCGGCTGACGTCACCGGAGGGGGTTCCAGTCCCGCGGCGCTGCGGACGCACGCCTGCACGAAAGGAGTGTAACCCTCCGGCTCCATCGGGCCGTCGTAGATCTGCTCGCCCGCCGGTTGGCCTTCCTGTCGGCTGATCCAGCGGAGAGGTTTCTCTTCCGTCGGTTGGATCTCCATCCAGCCGAGCGAACCCCAGATGCGGATGTGTGAATGGTAGCCCTTGTCGAGATAATATCCCGACGTCAACGTCCCCAGCGTCCCGTTCTCGAATTGCATCGCGAGGGCGGCGGAGTCTTCGACGTCGAGCGGTTGCCCTCCCACGTTCGACGTGAAGCCGGCGACTTTGGTGATCGGTGATTCTTCGAGATACATCGCGAGATCGAGCCAGTGGATCCCCAGCCAGATCAAGTGTCCGCCCCCGCCGCGTGATTTCTGGGCGTACCACAGCTTGTGATATTCGGGCCGCGTGAGCCGTGTCTGGTCGGCGATCAGATGCAGTTCCATGCCGTAGATTTTCCCCATCGCTCCCGCTTGCAGCAGTTTTCTCGCGGCGATGATCGAGGGATGCAAACGGTTCGCGAACGCCAGCATCACCTGCAAGTGTTTCGAGTCGGCGAGACGGACGACCTCGGCGAAATCCTCAACGCGCACGCACGCCGGTTTCTCGGCGAGGACGTGACAACCCGCTTCGAGCGCCTGCGCGATGTACGGCGGAGCGACCTTCGCCTCCATCGTGACCAGCGCCATTTTCGGCTGCTCGTGCTTCCAGAGTTCCTGCGAACTCTTGTAGACCTGCTTGAGTTTCGCACCGAGATGTTTTCTCGCCGAGGCTTCCGCATTGCCGTCGGGGTCGGCGAGCACGACCGATTCGGCTTCGACGGTCGCCGCCAGACCGGCGAGATACGCCTCGAGATGAGCGGCTCCCGCATGGGTGATCAAAGCGACGGGGATTTTCTCCGGCATGATGAAACTCCTGAGTGAGAATTATCGGATCGAACAACGATCTGCATTTCATTATGATAATACATTCTACCCCAGAGCGGGATTCTACGCATGAATTCTCGCTCTCGATTGCCAGTCGACGCGACATAGGCCACAATGGGTTGATCGATTCCCTGATTTCATTTCTATCTTCACTCGGAGAAGCCGCATGCACCGTTCTGCGAAATTCATCCGCGCGCTGGCGCTGTTCCTCGTCGGTCTCGTTTGCAGTTCCAGCATCCACGCTAACGATGCCGTGCGCGAGATCGGCGATCGCCGCGAATTGTTTCTCGATGACTGGCTGATCGACACGATGACCGGCGTCGAATTGCAGTTGCATCCCGCCGTCCCGCGCGAAATTGCCCTTCCACTGAATCAACCGTGGGCCGGACCGACGACTGGTTTCACCTGCGTCATGCAAGATGGCGAGAAGTACCGCTGCTATTACAGCAACGATTCGGACGGTTCGGCGGTCGACTACACCAGCTACGCGGAAAGCAAAGACGGCATTCATTGGACGATGCCGTCGCTGGGTCTCATCGAGTTCGAGGGGAGCAAAGACAACAACATCATCTGGGCGCAGACTTCGATTCACAGCTTCAACGTCTTCCGCGATGCGAACCCGGCTGCACCCGATGACGAACGCTACAAATGCATGTGCGGCGACCCCATCACATTGTTCACGTCCCCCGATGCGATTCACTGGAAGAAAGTCAAAGCGGGAGTCATGCCCGACGGCCAGGCCGATTCACAAAACCTCGCCTTCTGGGATGCACAGCGCGGCGAATACCTCGCCTATGCCCGGCTGTTCGTCAATGGGGTCCGGCATATCCGCACCGCGACGTCGAAAGACTTTCTGACGTGGTCGCCAAGTGACTCGATCATTTTTCCCGAAGGGACTCCTCTCGAGCATCTCTACACGAACGCGGTCACGCCTTATTTTCGCGCGCCGCATATCTACGTCGGCATACCGATGCGATTCGTCGAAGGGAGGAAACGCGTTCCCGGCCATCCGATCCCCGGTGTCTCCGACGGTGTGTTGATCAGCAGCCGGGATGGACTGCATTTCGACCGGCGATTTCTGGAATCGTTCATCGAAGCAGGAGCCGAACCCGAACATTGGACCGATCGCACGAACTTGCCAACGTGGGGCGTGGTGCAAACCGGGCCGGCCGAAATGTCGGTCTATTGGGTCGAGCATTTCCGGCATCCGAGCGTGAGGCTGCGGAGAGGTTCGCTGCGCCTCGACGGTTTCGCCTCGGTGCATGCGTCACCAAGTGGGGGCGAATTCACAACCAGGCCGCTCACGTTTACGGGGTCGGCGCTGCACATCAACTTTCAGACGTCGGCACCGGGGAGCATCCGGATCGCGCTGCTCGATGAGAGCGGGAAAGAAATCCCCGGCTACGCTCTCGCCGACGGACCAGAAATTTATGGCAACG
>JBJXGP010000228.1:0-14673 GCA_046160425.1 Planctomycetaceae bacterium | reverse complement strand
TAAACGTCCGGCCGATGGCCATCGTCTCGCCCACCGACTTCATCTGGACCGTCAACACCGGGTCGGCTTCGGGAAACTTTTCAAAAGTCCAGCGCGGGATTTTTGTCACCACGTAGTCGATGGTCGGCTCGAAACAGGCCAGCGTTTCACGGGTGATGTCGTTCGGGATTTCGTCCAACCGATAACCGACCGCGAGCTTCGCGGCGATCTTGGCGCTCGGGCAGCCGGTCGCCGTCGAAGCCAACGCACTCGAACGGCTGACGCGCGGATTCATCTCGATCACGACCATGCGGCCGGTCTGCGGATCAATGGCGAATTGCACGTTCGATCCGCCGGTCTCAACGCCGATCTCGCGCATCACGGCGATCGTGGCGTCGCGCATCCGCTGATACTCCTTGTCGGTCAGCGTCTGGATCGGCGCGACGGTGATCGAATCGCCGGTGTGGACTCCCATCGGGTCGAAGTTCTCGATGGAACAGATGATGACGACGTTGTCGGCGACGTCGCGCATCACTTCCATCTCGTATTCTTTCCGGCCCAGCACCGATTCTTCGAGCAGCACTTCGCTGACGGGAGAGAGCGCCAATCCGCGGCGGACTTTTTCCTCGAATTCGCCCCGGTTGTAGGCGATCCCGCCGCCGGTGCCGCCGAGCGTATAACTGGGACGGATGATAATCGGCAGGCCGATTTGATCGATGGCCGCCTGCGCTTCGTTGATATTCCGCACGGTGACGCTGCGCGGGACTTCGAGGCCGATCGAAATCATCGCCTGTTTGAACGATTCGCGTCCTTCCGCCTTTTCGATGGCATCCACGCGTGCGCCGATCATCTCGACGCCGTTTTCCTGGAGAATCCCCCGACGATGCAGTTCCATCGCGACGTTGAGACCGGTCTGCCCCCCCAGCGTCGGCAAGAGGGCATCGGGACGTTCTTTCTCGATGATCTTTTGCACGTACTGCCAGGTGATCGGCTCGATGTAGGTGCGGTCGGCCGTTTCGGGATCGGTCATGATCGTCGCCGGGTTCGAATTGACCAGCACGACTTCATAACCCTCTTCGCGGAGGGATTTGCAGGCTTGCGTTCCGGAATAATCAAATTCACAAGCCTGACCGATTACGATCGGTCCCGATCCGATAATCAAAATTTTGTGGAGATCATCTCGACGTGGCACTGTGGAAGGTCTCTATTGCTGCGGAGTAATCTGACCATCGACCCCATGACGCCCTTCATCGCACTCGCGAACGATTTCGATACGGACGTCCAGATCGGCGCAACGCGCGCAAATCTCTCCCACGGTAGCAGGATTGACGGGAGAATCAAGCCACACGGACACTCCTTTTTTCTCCCAATGCACCGAAGTCGAATTCCCGTCATGTGATCGGAATATTCTGCGTATACTTGCGAGCAACGCGGCTATCTTTTCGCGTTATGACCATCTGTCCTCATCAAAGACAGGTTGAGGGGAAAAATTCACCCATCGGAATCGTGAATTCTGGCGCGGCATGTCGATTCCGAGAAACTTTCAGCCGTCATCGGTGTTCCATCAAGTTGTGGTCGCGTGAATTTCCGCTCTTTCCGGATTCCCCCGCAGAGTCCGGATGTGTAGCATAAAAGAGGATACGCGGTTTTCCGGACGTCGATTGACGCCGATCCGAGGCTTCTTCCGATGTGCGGATGGGGATTGACGTCATCGCAGCCGAGATTAAGAATATCCCGTGTCGATCACTTTGGCATTCCACAGTGCGGCAACTTTTGATTCTGAATTTCCCGATGATTCGGAATATGATCTTTGTATCAGATGGAACTGACCGGAAACCGGTAACATGAGACCTGACTCGGTTCTGGAATCGAACATCCTTCCGCACACGCCGGATGCCACACTGGCTTCCCGGTCGACCGAAGAGACTTCGATCCAACCGGCCCCGGGCTGGTTCAAGAAGAAGCCCGCACCACAAGTTCCCTTGTCTCACGTCTCTCACGTCAAACTGACATACGCCATCGAAACCGAAGATCCCGTCATCGCCGAAGCAGCAGCGGTCGCACAGGCCCCTTTGATCGATACGAGTCCGCCTCCGGTGAAACAAGTTCCTGTGGATAAAAAAAATCCGTCAGACCGTGCGCGCAAGTCTCCAAAACCTGTCGGCCCAGTCGTCGAGGACGTTCCCGAACCCCTGCTCACCCCGCGACAGAAAGTGATTCTCTTTATCACCGGATCAGCCGGGATGGGTTATCTGCTCTCATTCTTGTCGCACATCTCGGCGTTGTTGATACTCGCCTTTGTCTTCTTTCCCGAGATCGTGGGCGAACATGGCTTTTCGCTCGTGATGTCCACCGACGAAAGCCACTCGGACCAGGAACTGATCGACACGAAGTTCGTGATGCCCGAAATTGCAGCCGTGACAGAAGTTCCCAACGTCTTACTTCCCATGATACCGACGCCAACCATCACGGAAACCGAACTTCCCGATGACATTACCTCCCGCATACAAGAGAGCGTCGGCAACGGGATCAGCGCCGAGGAGCAGTCCTCGGGTACCGGAGATGGAGGAGACTTCGCCGGTGCTCCCGGCAAAAACGCCGTCTTCAAAGGAAGCTTCGCCGCGTGGACGGTTCCCGAAGATCCCGAACCGGGTGAAGATTACAAGATCGTCGTACGCGTCAAACTCCCCGAGAGAGTCAAACGCCGCTATCCCGTCAGCGATTTATCGGGAGTCGTCATCGGAACCGACGGCTATCGCCAAGTGATCCCCGGCATCACGAAACTCAAGACTCTGAAGGTCCTCCGCGGTTACACCCAATTCGACGTCACGGTCCCGGGAGCCTATCGCCTCGTGAAAGACAAAATCGTGGTGCGCTCGAAAATGCTCGAAGAAGAACAGTTGCTGGAGATCGTGTTCTGATGGGGATCAGTCGCGATGCAACTTGCCGAACAGCCGGCCCGATCAACCCCTGCAAAACGACTTGACAAAGTTACCGTGCATCCCCAGAATCAGGTCGTCTGTTGGAGTAATGCAAAGGCCCGAATCACGCGGAGTTTGAAGTAATCCAGGTATCGGCCAATGAGCCCGACAATTTTCCGCGAGGATGGGTTCCGCTTCTATTTCTTTTCCCGCGAAGAACCTCGCATGCATGTTCACGTTCAATGTGCAGATGGTGAGGCCAAATTCTGGCTTGAACCGTCGATAGAATTGGCCCAGAACTACCGTCTCAACGAACGACAGTTGCGAGCTGTCCAGACTTTAATCGAGGTGCATGCCCATGAACTCCGCGAAGCTTGGTCACGACATTTTGGCGGCTGAGGTTTCAAATGTGTCGAAGCACGGGTTTTGGATGCTCCTCGGCGAGGAAGAGTTGTTCGTGCCATTCGATCAGTTTCCGTGGTTTCAGGATGCTTCCATCGGCAAGATAACGAATGTGGAATGGCCATCCCCCAATCATCTTTACTGGCCCGACTTGGATATCGATTTGGCAGTCGACTCCATTCGTCACCCGGATAAGTTTCCTCTCGTGTCGCGGACAGACACTTGTCTGGACAAAGTTCGACGAGATTGATGCGGGAAACGGAGCTCGCACGCAAGCCCGATAAGTACGCATCTGTTTTCATGACGCTCTTTTCAACTTCGCCGCTTCTAGGTAGATTCAATTCCGAATCGGAGATAATCATGACCCCGACAATACAGGATCTAGGTATCGACCGCTTGAGCGGCCCGGAGCGGTTGCAGTTGATTGGTGAAATCTGGGACAGTCTTTCGCATGCTGAACAAATCGCGATGTCGGATTCGCATCGAGAGGAAGTGGATCGCCGCCTGGTTGAAGCCGATGCGAATCCCGAAGCAGGCAGGCCGTGGGAAGAGGTCCGCGCACGGCTGCGAGACGGAAAATGAATCAACGTTTGGTCATTCGCCCCCCTGCCGAAGTGGACTTATCCGAGGCCAGAGACTGGTACGAAGCCCAGCGGCCCGGATTGGGAAGTGAATTCCTCACGGCTGTTGATGAGTGCTTTGAACGAATCATTGAATTCCCCGAGTCGTCTGCTGTCGAATACAAGGGAGTGCGTCCGGCGGGTCTACGTCGCTTTCCTTATGTCGTCTACTATAGACTCACTGATGAAGCATCGGAAATTCTGGCTGTGTTACATGGTGGCCGCAATCCGCGTGTCTGGCGCACGCGGGTCTAACGGGGCCGCGTTACGGCTGGGTGGCAGGGCATAAGCCGCTTTGGCGTTGCCCGTATTTGGTCAAAGGGGCGACGTAAAACCTTACGCCCCGCCACCCGCCGAGATTTGAAACGAGGATTGCTACGACAATTGATGAAAGAGGCCGGGCTGGGCGAGAGTGATCTCTGAGCCACCCGGCCGTGAGGAGGCACCAATGGGCGAACGTGCGCAAAAAGTCGTAATCCGCTCCGAACGGGCGATCGCATACACGGACCACTGGGGAGCGCATACCTGCTTCCATCAACTTTTCGACGGGCCAAACAAGGTTCTGTGTGAAATCGCTCAAGTTATTGAAGACGACAAGGATGAACAATCGCTTCATGATCGCATCGTCTGGTATGACCCATGTTACATTGAAGGCGGATATCTGGTCGACTTCGATAGATGTCACATGCTTCTTTATTCATGGGACAAACAGGCTTTGCAAGAAGGATTACGCCGCGTTCAACAAGCCTGGCCTGATTGGAGCATCGAGGTGGTCGATGACGCACCCGATGATTTTTTGAAATATCTTGACACTCGTGGAATTGAAAAGCCGTGAGCCATGCGTCAGGTGGCAGGGTGGCCCGGCCCAAAATTTGAGACGACCTGGGAACTTACAAGTGTGGCACGGCTCTGTGAGCCGTGCGAGCACATGCTGACGTAATAGTTGTGCTTCCGCCGCGATTCGTCGGTCGCCTCCGCCCTGAATCGGCAACGTGGGAGTGAAGACACGGCTCACAGAGCCGTGGCACGCAAGCATTGCTATGATCGGTGATATGATCAAGGGCCAGCAGACCGTACTATCCGCAAGTGCGTATCAAATCCCCCTGCTCTTCCCTGTCCTTGAAAACCTGGAACCGGTTTCTGCCCTCGATCAGAAGACAGGGAGAGCAGGAGATTTTTTCCGCTAAAAATACAAGGTGTGACTACTTGTCGTCATCATCATCATCGTCGTCGTCATCTCGATCACGACGGGATTTGCGCTGAGACTTGTGATGCTCTTTGGCCTGCTTCACGCCCGCTTTGATGTCGTCGATCGATGACGAGAAATTGACCGTCAGCGTCGTGCCGTTGGCTTCGGCCGATAAGCCGTTGATTACTTTCAGGACGTCCTTGAGTTCCTGATAGCGCAGGGTTCCCATCGCCTTCACGCCATCGATAATCGCCTTGACGCTCTGCACGTTTTCTGCCGACTTGCTTTCGATTTCGTAATGGGCCTTGACCGACCCGTCGGTGTATTGCCATTGTGCCGTCACACCGGTGATCGTTTTGAGCATGGCATGCTTCTCGGATTTGCACAAATCTCCGGGAACGTCGACAGCTTTGAAGTACACCAGATCGTTTTCCGCTTTCCCGGCGAGCAGTTTTGCATCACCCGCGAGGCCCGGTTTCTTGCCGTCGATGACATCGAGCGCCGACTTCACATCGTCGATGCCGGACCCGATGATGATGGCGGTGTCGCTGACGAAGGTTCCGGTCATTTCCTGTTCGTGGTGATGATGCTCCGCCGTCCAGGTGTATAACGTGCGGTCGCCGTATTCGCTGGATTCATGATCGGGATGCTTCTCGTCGAACAGTTCGAGCAGTTTTTCGCGGTCCAGCTTGCGGACATAGATGACGGCAACCCCTTTGTGATGTTTGTAGCCGGTCGAGTACAACGTCGCACCGAGAATGTCTTCAGCCGGGTTCATCCCCAGTTCTTCGGTCGCTTCTTCGATCTTTTCCTGCACCCGTTCTTTTTTCAGGAATTTCTCACGAATCTCTTTCACCGGCGGGACGGCATGAATCGCCTCCAGATCCAGATGCGCCACCCATTTCGCATCGGCATCCACATGCGCCGGCATCAACCCCCCCGCCTGTGCGAGGCTGGAGATCCCAAGAACTAAAACGGTCATCCATCCGAAAATTCTCATCATGTCGCTCCTGAATTGTGAGTTTATCTGTCCTCTGATCTGATTGTATCCGCGCTGGAACTCGTATCGATGATCAACTGGTAACGGTGGCGTTGACCACAACACAATGACGGGCCAGCGGAAGCTTATACCCGGAAGAGCTGCGTCGGGTTTCAAAGGATCCACAGATCGGTAACAATTGTTATGAGTCAGGGGACGGCCAGCCTGCAATCCGACGGCCGCACTTCCCCCGTTACTCGAAGGGTTTTCACCCGGAAATCTGGCCGACGTTCACTCGTCGACTTGCCGTTCGGCGGGGAGATCCCACGAATTCATCGCTTCGTCGGTTTGATCTTCCGCCCCGTTGAGCAGGGTTTCATCGACGAGTTTGATGACGATGCGCTGCGTGAATCGGTACACGTCCCAGAATGCGTACTGGGTGAGGTCGATCCCTTTATGGACTCCCTTGCTCACCGGATTGACGTCCATTTCCAGCGAGTCGGCGATGGTTTCGTCGAGCGCCAGCGACCGGCCTTGAACCCAGTCGATCGTGCGATCGATGCGTGCAAGGTTTCCCTGCGAGGTGATGTTGTAATCGTTGAGCGTCACATCGCCGACGGCGAGGGAGTTAAGCCCATCGGCGACCCATTCGGGCGCGGCCGTGCGGGCATTCAAATCGAGCGATTCCACATGCTGGACCAGAAAATCCTTGCGCCCGGAGATCGGTGAAATCACGTCGTCGAACATGCGATAGAGATTCCAATCGGGAATGGAAATCAGATTGTACGCCATGTTGTTCAAATCCCACGGACTGTCGGCGTCGTTGATCGAACCGGGAAGATGGCGGTATTCTTCCGTGGGCGTATAGACGGCGTCGGTTTCGGTTTTGATTTCCAGTTCATCCCAGTACACGCTGCGCGTGACGACCGGATCAATCGTGTACGCCACTGTCCGATCGTCGGGGAACGGCAACCCTTCGATCGTCAGCGAATCGGCCAACTCATCCGGCACAGTTGCCAACGGCAACGAATCGTCGGATTGGCCGTTCCGATAAATCAACCGCATTGGTTTGCCGTCAAAATCCCGTCCGCTTCGGGCATACCCCGCCATTTCCAGCAATGTCGGCGTGAGATCGACGAGCCGGCATGGTTCGTCGATGCGTGCTCCCTGCCGGATATTCGGGCCGCTGACGAACATCGTGGCTCGCATGGCGTCCGCCAACGGATAGCCGTGCATCGTCCCCGGTGAATTGCTGCGGTCGAAGTACCAGCCCGATCGCGCCGTCACCACAAGATCGGGCGCATATTCGCTTTCGCGGCTTTCGATGTTCGACTGCCAGAGCATATGCCGGGTTAACGCGACGACGCTGTCGGGGTAAATCGTCTGCGCGGTCATTCGCAACCAGGTCTGTTCGTCATGGGCATATTCGAGCAACCGCGACGGCAGGAATTCATACAATCGCAACGGATCGACGAGCGCGTGCGGATCTTCGCGATATTCGATCTCTCCCCGTTCGTTGCGGTGGAGATCGGCCACGACTTGATAACGATACATCCAGCCTCGCGAGGCATCCCGTTCGCGTGACACGACGGCGTAACCGCGATCGGACGTGGCGATCAGCATCGAATTGTCGTTGAGTTTGACGAGCACGAGATCGACGACCGGAGTCGGTTCGCCGCGACTGTCGATCGCCGACGCTTTGGTCAGGCGTTCGATCAGATTGACAGATTCGCCCTTCTTTTTGATGGGATAGTCGAGCAGATCCCCCGGACGATTCGGGCCGCTCCAGTCTTCCGACTGATAGGTTCCCTTGGGGAGAAAGACTCGCGCGGCGCCGTCGGCTTCACCGTCGATGAAGACAAATTGACGTTCACCGTCTTCCGGATGGCGATTCTGGAAGCGATGCTGCCGGACCGATAGTCCGAGACCGCCGCCGACCCACTCACCACTTTTCGTGACTTGGCGCTGCTCGAAGAAGAACTCGTTCGCCAGATCGTAGCGCTGCAAAAAGCTGTCTTTGCCGCCGTGATGTCCGTGATCGCTGACCAGCAGGAAATAGGTTTTGTCGAACCGTCCGTGCGTTTTCACCGCGCTGACGACTTGCCCGATCAGATGATCGGCCTGGGCGATCGTGCGGCGCGTCATGCCGAACTGTCCGCGGGAATGTTTGTGGCTGCAACTGTCGGTTTCGGGCAACCAGACGACTTTGACCGGTTGAGAGCCACCCACGAGATGCCGGACGGCATAGTGCGCATTGGCATCGTCGATGTATTCCCACGCGCGATGCGAACGAAAATACGGGAGATGCCGCGTTAAACTGCGAGTCCAGAGGACCGGCGGAACCTCGGCCATGATCGGCAGCACTCCGGTTCCCCAATCCTGATTTTCCTCGCGCAGATAATCGTAGAGCGGCGGAACCTGCGACGTCTGCTTCGACAGCCATGTGTTGCGGTCCTTTTCTCCTTGCAGCCACGAGCGCGAGGCCCCTTCGGATTCCAGCCACGCTTTTTCCAGTCCCTGCGGCGAGAGCAGGCGGCCGCTTCGCTGCGGCCCAAGCGGGTCGAGATGCGAATACGATGTTAACGATTCGCGGCTGAACGTCACTTGCCCTTTCAAGCCATGCCGATCGGAAAAACACCCGGTCCACATCGTCCCGTTCGAGGTGATCGTGTCGGAGGGGAACGCGGTAAAGCATCGGCTCATCCACGTTCCGCCATCGACGAACAGCGAGCGGATATTGGGGAGATGTCCCATCGCCGCCATTTCTTCGACGACATCGGGGCGCAAGCCGTCAACGTAAAACACGATCACTTCGCATCCGGGTGCAGGAGTCCCCTCGGCGACGATCCCGGGGACCACTTTTTCCAGTTTGACCGGCTGCACCGCTTCGGGTTCGGTCAGTTGAACGTAGAATTCACCCTGATTTTTCAGGGGATTGTAGTCGTTGACGCCAAGGTGCAGGGTGCCGGTCTCCGGTGCTACGAAACTTTTTGACTTGCCGATGTAAAACGGCTTGCCGTCACCGATCCTCCCGATGAGCGCGAATGCCGGCGTCGGACCTTTGCCGGCGGTCGGCAGCGGAAAGGCTCGCAACTCGGCATCACTGCCGAAAAAATACGTCCCCATCGGTTCGATATCCCGCGTCCCTTGATGACACAGGCATTCATCTTCGTGGCCCAATTGAATTTGGCCGGAGGCGGTCAACGTCACCGGTTTGCCGGCGAGGAGTTTGACGCCTGTGTTTGTCCAGACCTGATTACCGGGAACGACAATCGCATCCTGATCGGCAGATTGGCCGCGAATGTTTTGTTCGCGAGAGCCGACTCCCGGCGAACACCCGCCGCCGAACACGACGACGGACAACAGCGCCAACCAAGCGGTAGCCGAATTGCACAGAGAACGGGCATGAATCGCAGTGCGACGACCTGCGAAATCGTCAACGCAATTTTGCGTTGGAGTGGATGTGAGACGCATCGCCGACACTGAGATATCCTTCATGGACTTGCTTCAACGTTCACTTCAAATTGTTTTGCACGAACTCGTGATCCCCGCTTGCGTGCGTCAGAAATCCTTACAATCGATCGGAACCGAATTCTGCGCACGCAAGGTCTTTTCGACCGAATCGTGACATGTGTTATGATCGTCACGAGGCGCATGATTCCTCATCCCGCAAGCTCCGATTTCACCGCCGAAAACCCGTTTTCGGCAGAGATTGCCGGTCTATCGACTGTTGTAACGATTTTTCTGAAAGTGACGGATGTTGCAGATGTTAGCGAATGGAACTTTGTGAAGAATTTGACGGTTATGCACACTCTGATCTCTGCAGAAAACACGAAAAGCTCCCCGGTTACGGATCGAGTTTTCACTCGAAAGGAGCCGATAAGGCGAAGCAGCGAGATCATCCGGGCAGGCGTCTGGGATGAATCAGAACGGAAACGCATTGTCAGGCGGACTGGCATCGACTAACGCGATGTACCGGTCCTGTCGGGAAGGTGAGGATCCACATGCAGGAAGATCCTCCAGCCGGGGTACCGGAATGGGTGGTCACCTACGGAGACATGATGTCTCTGTTGCTGACTTTCTTCATCATGCTCGTATCCTTGAGCGAAGTTCGCGCCGACAAGAAATTCCGCGCAGTGATGGAAGCCGTGCAATCGTACATGGGCTACCGTACCGCGCCGTTGTCCCCCGTAGGGGAAAACTTCCAGATGAACAGCATGTTTGAATCGCTGCAGATCAAATTAGGTTCCTTCACCGACAGTAACGACCAAGGGGGGATCAAAACCCGGTCCATCGCCGGAGATGATATCCGCGTCTATCGCACGCGCGAGGGGAAAACGACGCAAATTGGTCGTCCCATTCTGTTCGGCGAGGGGGACATCGCGCTGGATGTCGCCGATGTCGAGCAACTCCAGTTGATGCTGGACAGCATTGCCGGCAAGCCGAATAAAATCGAACTTCATTCGCACGTCTCGAAGCAACCGCTCCCCCAAGGATCTCAATACGCCGACAAGTATCAGTTCTCATTCGCCCGCGGAAAAGCCGTATTCGACTACTTGATCGGGCATGGCGTGGCTGCGAATCGGATACGGATCACCACGGCATCCGATCTTGAAGGCAAACTGGATGAAGACCAACAATTGCTGGATGAGAATCGCGTCGAGATTTTTCTGCTTGATGCCTTCACCGAAGAATACATCGGTCCGCGAAGCGACCGGTGAGCAGGGCTGTCATCCCAAGTGGAACCGCTCTTGGTTCGGCAAGCCTGCGGCAACGTGCGAATGCTGCGCAACCTGACGACGAGGCGATTCGGCATGCTCACCGAATTCGAGGTTGGGAAGACCCGGAGCGGGATGAGCGGGGTGTACCGCTCGATGCGGTGTCGGCTCCAACGGGACGAACCTCTGTCCCGGATTGAAATCGCTCACGTGATCGAGTTCTGCGTCTCTCCTGCACATTTCATCGAGCACGAGCGGATGCCAACTCGATTTCCGCTCGTTGATCGCGACATAATTCTCGCGTGCCCAGCGTCTCAGCCGGAGTTCCTTCAACAGATCGATCTCGCCCGAATACGGAGAGGGCATCGCCAGACCTCTTTCCACCATTCGCGTTCGCCAGGGATCAGTCGAACGTGAAATCAGATTATGACCCATAAGACCATTCTGTTACATCGGCCGGGACACGCAATGGTGGACATTTAAGCTCGAAAAATGCGCATGAGCGGCAGGAAATACCGCTTTCAGCCCTCACCGACAGGGAAAATCGGCACAACTGAAACACCATGAGCGGCATTCGCCTCCTCCGAGTCCGTCACAATCGGGTGGAGTTCATGAAATCGCGTCGATGATGGCAGACATCAGTTCGCTCCCCCCGCGAGGCGCGATCGGATTCATCCGGTCAGACCACATACGTTTTCAGCCACGCTTCTAATTTCGCATAGACTTCCGGCGGAAGGACATGCCCCAGGCGATGATTATACATCCCCAGGCGGACCGGCTTGCCGTAAAGTTCCCAGACGGGTAACGCCGCTTGCATGTAAGGCCACGTTCGATCGCCATCCGCAGCGGCACCGACTTCACCCGCGAGAATCAGGAACGGACGCGGCGCGATCAGCGCCAGCAATTCGTGATGATCGAGCGGAAAATCGGGCTGCTCGATTTGCTTCCCCAGATACCACGGCGCGTTCCAGTTGGTTGAGGTGAATCCGGTCCCTCCGTCGCTGGCGACCCCGGCTTTGACCCGCTCATCGAACGCCATGAGATAGAACGTCTCTTTCGCTCCCAGCGAGTGTCCCATTGCGCCGATCCGTTGTTGATCGACGTCGTCGAGGCTGCACAACAGATCGACCCCGCGCTGTGCATCGTACAACATTTTCATCATCCCTAAAGTTTTGGGATGACGCTCGGCCAGTTGGGCGACCGCCTCGGTGTAACCTTTCCCTTCATTTTTTTTGTTGACGTTATGCCAGAGATAATTCTTGGGACAAAATACGACGTACCCCTGACGGGCCATCTTCATGCCGATGCTCATGTCCTCAGGCCCCGACACGGCCGCGATTTCGTCGATCGTCTGCGTCGTCGTCTGATGCAGACCCGCGATCGCGGGCCATTTACCTTTGGGGACGTCCGCCGTCGGCCGCAAGAGATATCCAGGTGCTCGCAAATCGTCTTCAACATTGTATTCGACAAGCTGCCGCCGAACGTTGCCGACGATTTCTTCGCTGACGACTTTCATATCCAGATCGAAATTTCGCTCGGGCATCGGCCCCAGAAAATCCAGCCAGCGCCGGCGGATGATTTTTCGCTGCCGTTCCCAATCTTCGACTGTCGTTATCGGTTCTCCGGAAGAGGACTTCAGCAGATTCGAAAACTGCTCCAAAGGTTTTTCAGGAGATTGCGGTTGGACTTCTTCAAGCCAAGGCACGTCATCGGCCATAACCGATCGGCCCCCGAGTCCCCACCAGCAGGCGCACAAGCCTCCCGCCAACATTTTCATGCTCTGACGACGAGTGAGTGCATAGTTGGTTTTCGACATGCTCGATGACTCCTGCGATTTGCGTTCATTCCGCGAAGACTCAAATAATTCCGTGCGAGAGACGACGACACTGGACAAGTCCACTTCACAGTATCAAAATCAGTGAGGGTCGGAAATCGTACAACCCTTTATTATTTTCCCGGATGGATGGACGCGGCGTGTCCGCACTCCGGTCTACGAACCGCAGATATCGCCTATGAGTACTTCACTGAAAGGACATTTTCTCGTCGCGGCCAAGCATATGCGGGATTCGAACTTTTATCGAACCGTTGTGCTGATGGTCGAGCACGGATTGACGGGAGCGATGGGGCTGGTCGTCAATCGTCCTTCATCAATCTCTGTCTCTCAAGCTCTCGCAGGTCATATCGAACTCCCCGAAACCGGCGACCTCGTTTACATCGGCGGTCCCGTCGAGCCGGGTGCGCTGTTCATTCTCCACAATCAGCAGGATCTCGACAACCAACAGGCAGCGGTCCTCCCCAATCTGTTTGTCGGCGGATCGCCGGCGACGTTTGAGCATATCGTACGCAGCTTGCAGAACAGCGACGATCACATTCGTTACCGCATCTTCGCGGGCTGCGCCGGCTGGGGGGCCAACCAGCTTGAGGGAGAAATCGACCGCGGCGACTGGTACTCCCTGCCGGCGAACGAGGAATTCCTATTCCACCCCGATCCGTACTCCATATGGGATCTGGCGCTGACGCAAATCAGCCTGCCCCACCGCCTCCATCCGGAATTGCCGCAAAATCCGGAATGGAATTAATCGTGGATGAAGAGTGATGGGTAGATCAAGGGATCGGGTGATAGGGAGTAAAGCTTTCCACCCCTCCACCCCTCGTTCTTCAACAGCGGCGCGTAAAAAAACACCCTCCATCGGGAGGGTGTTCAGAGCCTGACGCAAGCTCGATGCCTGATTTGTGATGTGTCGCTTTGCCGAGCCGGGTGGTTTATCCACCCGGTCTTCTTCCCTTGTCATATTCCAACGGGCCCGTTAGCGGTCGTGCGGGTTCTTGGGGTCTTCGGGGAGCGGGCGGCTGTGATCGCAGGTGATGTCGCATTCGCCGTCGCAGTCATCGCGGAAGTCCCAGAAGGCACTGCCGTAGGATTTGCCTTTATGACCCGTCAGCCCGTTGTAGCGGAACGACTGGTTGACCGATCCGAACGCGGCTCCCACGTCTTCCAACTCGTTGTTGACCGCGTAAGTCACTTCGGTCAGTCCTACCACCAGCGACAACACGGCAATCGAGGCGATCAGGATCAGTTCCGCCGAAACAATGAAACCGGCTTCATCATGCCATAACGTGTGCAGCAACATGGTCGGGTTCTCCTTGGGTCTGTGTGAGTCAATGTGTGTTTGCAGGTCGATTTGAGTCGCGATCGGGGGATGGGGAGATCGGGAGATGGGGAGGCAGCATGGACTTCCCAGCTTTCGATCGTCTCATCGCATTCCGACAGTTTTCGTGCTTCCGAAGTTTTTCCGAAAGACCCTGTCTCGAGTGGTCAGTTCGAGACAGGGGGAGAGAGCAAGTAGATGGGATGATGGAGTGATGGGATGATGGAGTGATGGAGTGATGGGAAGTGTGGTTGGGTTTTATCCCCCCCTCCACCACTCTCCCACTCTTTCTTTACCCTCGGTCTTCCCCTTGGGGAGCCGAGTCGCAGGAGAGGTCGCATTCGCCGTCGCAGTCGTCGCGGAAATCCCAGAAGACGCTGCCGGTCGATTTGCCTTTGTGGCCCGTGGTTCCGTTATATGTGTAGGTCTGGTTGATGCTGCCGAAGGCCGAGCCGACGTCTTCCAGTTCCTGATTGACGTTGAAGGCGACTTCGGAAAGTCCCACGACGAGCGAGATCACGCCGATCGTGGCGACGAGGACCAGTTCCGCCGAGACAATAAATCCGGCTTCATCGTTCCAGAGGGTGTTGAAGAGGTTGGTGTTCAGGTTGGTGGTGTTGGCGTTCATGGTCAAGGCTCCTTGTCGTTTGAGTGTTTGTCGTTCAGGCATCGTGCAGGAGGTGTAAAGCAGTCTGAATGCCAATCCCCGCCGCGCG
>JBJXGP010000227.1:0-13844 GCA_046160425.1 Planctomycetaceae bacterium | reverse complement strand
CATGCCAGCCGAATTGCTTTGCGATCGGCGCGGTCAGAGCGGGGAAGGATGAAGTGTATCTCGATCGGCACGCGAAGATCGATCTCGTCGTCCCCGCCGCGGCGACGTCTTCTTCGAACGCCATCCTCTGCGGCGCGGTCCTGCTCCTCCGCGAAGCGATCGACAAATCGGGATACGACTGGAAGCAGGACGGTGAAAATCTTCCCGCCGCCATGATGTCGATCCTGCAGCGGACCGGCGTCGAAGTCCAAGATCCCCCTACGGGACTGACATTCCGCCGCCTCGATCTGACTGCGGCGCTCGATTATGTGTTCGATCGCGCCGGGAAGTGACTGTGGAAATCTCAACGGTTTGTTCCACGCTCGGTCAACCCTATCCCACGCAGCCAATCGGCGGCTCGCGCGGGCCAGGTGTCGACTTCGGAGTTCTCCACGGGGCGCAAACCGTAGCCGTGGCCTCCGGTCTGGTAGATGTGCAGCTCGGAGTTGATCCCCTGCTTTTTGAGGGCGGCGTACAGCATCACGGCTGGGTGGCACTGCTGGCTTGCCCAGCAGTGTGTTCTCGGACTATCGTTCCCTGACAGCGAACTCCGGCGGAAGTCGGCTCAGTGTCGGCAGCAGCCGGTCGACGGGACTTTCTGAATGAACCGTCGGTAACAGGAAAACGTCAACTCATGCAGATGACCTGGCTCATGGATGTGCTTGATTCGCTTTCGTTGGGGCTGATTCATAACGGAAACGATAACACCACATCCACTGCTGGACAAGCCAGCAGTGCCACCCCCTCCGAATGTCGCGGCTCAATGCGAGCGGCGGTAAGCCAGCAAGCCGATGATGCCTGACACGAGCAGCCAGCAGGTTGCGGGTTCCGGCACTCCTGGTACGGCGGGGATGGCGTTGGTTTGCAGGCCGTCGAGGTGGTTCCAGCCGTCGCCGGTGTTGCCGTCGAAGACGATGCTGGCGATGGAGGTGTCGGCGATCAATCCCCCGAATGTGCCCTTGAACGCACCGACGGAACCGATGACGTTGTTGAGTTCATCGTAAGCCGTTGCGGTCAGCGTATCGCTTTGGCCGTCGCCGTTCCAGAAGCCGAACGCGGTGATCTGGAAACCGGGGAGGACATTGAGCACGATGTCGTCGAACTGGTTGATTGCGTTGATTCCGTTGGGGAAGTTTGCCAATTGCATCGGGCCGTGCGGCGTGCCGCCGAACGCATAGGTGACGGGAAAGCCTCCGCCGTCCAATGTGGCGAAGCTGATGCCGAGTGCGGGGAGGCTGGAGATTTGCGTTCCTGCCGAATACGACGAAAAGTTTTCGAGAGACGTCGGTGCCGCCGCACTTTGCCAGTCGGATTCTTCGGTCGTCCCCCCGTTGTATGTGATGACGCTTGCCGCCGCGTCATGATTCGGGGCATCCACAATGAGAGCGAGCAGCGCCAGCAGGAAGAGATGCCTTCGCTGTCGTCCGATGCATTTGAGAACGGATCGAAACGAAGGAACCATCATAATCGTTGACCTCGAAGCTGGGAGCCCGATGAAATGAGTTGATGATGTCGCGCGAATGGCGATCAATTCTGGTTCGATCGTACCAATGCGCCAACTCTCCTGCAAGACCCTATTTGGAATTATGCGAGGAAGTACGCGACTCATTCAGGACCATCGGCCGCTCCTTGCCAAAAAACAAAACGTTCCCAAGTCAAAACCTGGGAACGCGAATTTGAATCGATGGTTGTTCGCTCGACGGATGCGATCCTAGGGTAAGAGAATCTCGCCGCCGACCGACAAGCCCTGCATGCGGATGTCGCCGCGGTTCGGGTTGGTGACGACGTCGGGAGGAGTCGGTAACGGGCCGTTGTCATTGTAACGGATGATTTCGTTCGCCCGCTGCACGTTGCCGAACCACAACAGATTATAACCGACCGTGAGGAAGATGCTGTCGTTGAGGCGAATCCGGGCGTTGACTCCCAGTTCGGCACCGGCGGCGACGTCGGTATCGCTGGCGGTGGTCGTCACCGTGGGATCGGCGAAGGCACGCAGTGCGGTGGTCGTCACCTTGTCTTGATACGAGTTCATACCGAGCATGATTTTCGGTTCGACGGCGATCGTAAACCAGCGGTGGACCAACTCGGTGCGGATGCCGACCTGCGGTCCGTAGATGTTGTTGTTGGTTCGCGATTCGATGGTGCTGACCAAGGGAACGATCGTGCCGAACGAGTCGTACACACCGACCTGGTCCATATTCTCCTGGAGGTTCAAATAACGAAAACCTCCCATCGGACGAATCTTCAAGCCTTCCCCTTCCATCTCGGGATTGAGGATGAAGTTGGCTTCCGATCCCCACACCTGGCTGGAAAATGAAACCTGGTAACTGTTGTCGTACAAGAACAGGTTATCGCCAAGCGCGCCGTTGACCAGAGTGCTGGTCGCGACGAAAGTTCCCTGATCGGGAGGAAACGGCGAAGGGAGATCGTCGGCAATGGTCGTGTGCTTCGCGGTCTCTAAACCGAAGACGCTGGCTTCGAAATCGCCCGCCGTCATGGAAATCCCGACGGTTCCGCGAATACCGTTATTGTTGCGTAATTTGATGTCGTTGGTATCGGCGACGCGTGCCTGACCGATGACCACGCCCCCCGCGGCGACGTCGAATGGCAGTCGCGGGTTATCGATTCCGACGACCGGCGAGCCGAGCAGCGTATCGCCCGGGCGTTCGATATCCCAGAGCAGATAATCAATTCGGATCCATGTGTTGCTGACGACGTCCTTGAGCAGGCGGTCGGCGGCGGTATCTTCGTAACCCCAGCCGCGATCGTAAGGAAGCTGCCGCGTGTGGATACCGTCTGCCTCATAGCCGCCCATGGCTTGATAACCGACGTTGCTGTAGTCTCCCACGGGAGGACCATACATGGGCGGGGCGTATCCGGGAGGGCCTCCGGCACCGGGTCCATATTGAGCCTGTGACAAGGAACCCGTGCCGAATACCCCGGCCACGAACAGGCAAGTCGTCAGTAGAATGGAAATTCTGGTCATCGGGAGTCTTCAGCATTCTGGAGTGACTGGATTGTGTGGACCGAAAGGGCAGTCCGTAAGTTGCGCTGACGCCGAGACAATAGGATCTACGTCCTGTATCGGTTATTCCGGTTATGCGACTTGGAGGAAACTCAAAACGAAATGTCAAAATATTCGGATTATGCCGATCGTACCAGTCAAGATGGGTGTAACAGGACAGACGAGCTTTATGGGAGGGTTATTTTTGGATGAATAAGTAGATAAGGGGATCTGGTTAGCCGCGACGCGGAGGGTTTCCGGAGCGAAGCGCGTTACATGATCTCAATCACGACCTAACTTTTGTTCAGAGTGCGCCACGCAGGTAGCGACTGCCAAATCGCCGGTCACATTCAGAACCGTTCTGCACATGTCAAGCAATCGATCGACTCCCAAAATCAGGCCGATCCCTTCACCGGGGACACCCACACTTTGCAGCAGCACGACGATCAGCGGGAGCGACCCCCCCGGAACGCCGGCGGTGCCGATACCCGCCAGAACCGACATGAGGACCACCATGAACTGCTGTGAGACGGTCAGATCGACGCCGAAAACCTGACACAAAAACAGGACGACGACCCCTTCGTAGAGGGCCGTTCCGTTCTGATTCCCGGTCGCACCGACGGTCAACACGAAGTTGGCGATGCGTGGAGGAATATGAAGCTGATCCTGAGCGACCTGAATGGCGGTCGGCAACGTCACATTCGATGACGACGTCCCGAAGGCGACGAGCATCGCCTGTGAGGCACCGCGAAAAAATACCATCGGTTTCATCCCGCCCCACACGGAAATGACGATCGGATACACCAAGAACAAATGCAGCGATAACCCGAGCAGCGTCGTCACGACAAAGCGCAGCAGCGTCGAGAGGATTTCTCCGCCGAGTTGTGCCGTGAGCGCGAAGACCAGGCAGCCGGCCCCGAGGGGAGCCAGTTTCATCGCCACGCCGATCAACGTCATGGCAATCGCATACAACCCTTCCAGCCATGAGATAAACGTCTGGCAGCGATCGAGGTTGACGGTCACCGCCATGCCGAGAGCCAGCGAGAAGAACATCACCGCCAGCATGCCGTTTCCTTTGGAGCTGCCGTCCAGCGCGCCGACCATTTCCTGAAGCGGGTTCTCAGGGATCATATCGATCATGGTATCGCGAAACGATTTCGCTTTGCGCGCCTGCTCGACTTTGGTCTCCGCCCCTTGTTGATACTTGGCGTGAAGTTGTTCTCGCTGTTCGTCCGAAAGCGTTGCCCCGGGCTTGAAGACGTTGACCAGCGTCAGCCCGATTGCCACCGCCGAAAATGACAGAATTCCCGTAAAAATCAAGGTTCTCAGCCCCAGCCGGCCGAGTTGGCGGATGTCGCCGATTTCGATAACGGCCAATGCGAGCGCCGAGAAAACGAGCGGCAGGACGGTCATGAAGACCAGCCGCAGAAAGATCTTGCCGACGGTATCGGCTGCGAAAATCAACATCTCAAGGCGATCGTCAATACCGTTGGCGTCCCTATCCTGATCAAGCCATTTCGTCCCCAATTGATTGGCGATCAGGCCGAGGATGATGCCCAGGATCAGGCCGAAGAGGACTGCTCGATGCGGGTGGGGCTTGGGAGTATCAAGTTCGACGACGGGAAATTGCGGATCGTGATGACTTTGATCGGTATCCAAAATGTAACCGCAACCTTTCTCCGATGATTCGCATCCTATCAGCCCGTTGAAAAAGTGTGCCGTTCCGGGCTTGCCCTGCAGTGAGGTTGATATCCATTGGGAAAACACCGGGTGGATAAACCACCCGGCTCTTGAATCTCAGCATTGCATCACTTTTCAACGGGCTACTATACCGGCGCGTCGATCGTCACCCATTTTTTCTGGTCGTACGATTCGAGGACCGCGTCGGCGACGGCTTGCGCGCGGGCACCGTCGTCAAAGCCGGGAACGGCATCGCGCCCTTCGACGATCGCACTCACGAATTCGTACACGAGATCGTAACGGAAGACGGTGCTCGGCGGTCCCTGCTGCGGATCGCGTAAACTTCCCTCAGGCTTAAGAAAAGCGGCGGGGACCATCTGCTTCTCCATGCTCCCGCCATGTCTTCCGATCAGGATCGAATTCGGCTCGACGAGTTGATAGACCGCCGAACCTTCGCTGCCATTGATCTCGGCCCATTCGAAACCGACTCCGCCATTGTGATGACCTTTCATCAGGGTACTCCCTTCCCACACACCGACGGCTCCGCTTTCAAAGCGACCGATGAGAGCCGACCAGTCGTCAACTTCGGATGGTGGACAGGGTTGGCCATCCGCCGTCTTATCGCGAGGAGCGAACTGCGCGACCGCGCCGCAGACCTCGGCGATCGGCCCGAGGAGATTCTGCGCAAAGTCGATCCGGTGAATCGTCATGTCGAACAAGTCGCCGGCGCCGGCCAGTTTTTTGATCTGTCGCCAACTCCAGCTTGTCTCCGGGAGATCGAGAAAACGCTGGCTGCGAAAATGCCGCGGCTGGCCGAGGACGCCGGTCTTGAGCAAATGATGCAGATACTTCATCGACGGCGCAAAGCGATACGTGAATGCCGTCATGTGACGGACGTTCTTCTCGCGAGCCGCCCGATACATCTCGGCCGATTCGGCGAAGTTCAATCCGAGTGGTTTCTCGCACATCACATGTTTTCCCGCCGCGATGCACGCCAGCGCGATCGGTTTGTGCGTGAAGTTCGGAGTCGCAATGATCACCGCGTCGATATCCGGATCGGCGGCGATCTCTTCGTAATTCGTCGTGTGTTTGGTTGGTCCCCAATCCTGCTGGCGCTGGGCGAGGAGTTGCTCGTTGGGATCGCACACCGCCGCAAGCTCGGCGTGCGGATGATACTTGATGCCGGGGACATGATGAAAATCGGAGACGGCTCCCGCTCCGATAATGGCGATGCGAATTTTCTGAGTCATGCTGCAATTCTTCTGTGATGATGCGGGATAATAGTAACACCTTCCGGGTGGCGCTGGCGGCTTGTCAGCCAGTGTGTCTTTTCTGAAATTCATGAGCCGGGTGGTTTATCCACCCGGTCTTTTCCCAACGATTATCAACCTCACTGCAGGTCAAACCAGGAACAGCACCCATTTTCAACGGCCTGTTAAGGTCTCTTATTAGAATTTGCTACGGGATATTACGTCACCAGCATCCGGTTTGAAAGACAATGAACTGGACAGAGCGGGTGGATTATGTACACTTCGATGAGCGAATCGAAAAACACGACGCACATATTGGGAGAACCTCATGCGATATCTCATCCTGCGAGCATTCGTCGGCTTAATGTGCGGGTTGCTCGGCTGCAGTTCGGCGGCCAGCAAAGAGAACACCACAGCACCCGATGCGAAATCATCCTACAAGCATCACCGCATGCTGATCTGGACTGTCGACAAAAAATCGCACGCCGTCAAGGGCTTCGACGAAGGAATTGTCGGACCATCGCAAGAGATCACGCTGGAACCGGTCGCGAATTACACCGTCTCCATCCGCACCGGAACCATTGAGGACGTGACCGTCACCGATTTCAAGACCGAGTGGCAGGAGAAGCATGTACCGTTTCGAATTTCACACGGCAGCGGTTCGGCGGAGGGAACGAAAGATATTGAAAATCTTTTTCTGAACTTCGAATACAGCACGACCAAGAAATCGATGAATCTCGATTCGATTCTCATAGGCATTCCTGTCGGTTCGTCGGCTACCAAAGATTATCTCGCCGAACTCGATCGTACTGCTCCGTCGGATGCTCTCGAAGATCTCTTGCTGATCGCGGTCGCGGCACCCGAGCAGCCTTTGGATCTCAGCGACTTGTTGCAGGCTTATGAATTGCTGGGAAAATCAAACCGATTGGATCGTTGGAAAGAATTCCTCAAAGAAGGAACTCCGAATCAGCGACTCGACGCGGCGGGAGTGCTGATGAAACTTGGCGACGCCGAAGGTCGGCGCGTGTTCTGCAAATCCTGCCGGGAATCGAAGGGCAATCTCCAGGTCGATCTCGTCGATCTGTTGGTGCAAATGCCTCCCTCGGATGAAGCATTGGCGACCATTGTGAAGTTGATTGTTGCGCCGCGTGATTATCTGACGCAAGTGCCTGACGGAGTGGGCGTCGCCGACGAAGAGCAAAGAAGTGGCTTGATTGGGGCGTTGAGTAAGGATTATCCTCGCGAAGCACTCGAGCCGTACGCAGCCGAACTGCGCACATGGGCAAATTCGGAATCCGGACAGAAATACGGCGGCGAGCAGGTTCTGGAATTGCTCGACGGTAAGTAAAGGCACCCTGGCGGACAAGCCGCCAGCGCCACCCGGCGGGCTAGAACTTTATTTGTCGGAGACCTGCAACAGCAGGTTCACTCCCTTTTTGTTCGAGAGGATGATGTCGAGACGATCGTCGCCGTCGAAATCCTGAATCGCGAACTGAGTGCCGACGCCGGTATCTTTTCCGGCTTCGATTTCGTGGGCGACGAATTCCGGCGGTTGTCCTTTCGTGCGTTTGATCTCGTACCAGAACATCACCACCGGATCGTATTCACCGGGATCCCCTCCGTTATGTGCGAAGTATCGTTTGCCGGTGACGAAGTCGCGTTCGCCGTCTCCGTTGAGATCGACCAGGAAACTGGCGTGCGTTTGCGAGAACGATTCCTCGATCAGATGGTACTTGAATTTCCATTCGTCCCCTTCGCTGACGTTCTCGAACCACCAGATGCCGTATTTATGAGGAGACGCCGTGATCAGATCCTGATCGCCGTCGAGATCGAGATCGATGGCATGGATGTCGCTGACCGGAAGCGCGGGGAGATTGCCGTCGGTCGAAAGGACATACGGATGAAACTTCCATTCCTCCGATTCGCGTTTTTCCGGAGCCTCCCACCAGCCATGCGCGATGAGGACATCGAGCCGGTCGTCGAGATTCATGTCGCCGATTCCCAACCCGTGATAATATTTGAATGTCCCGTTCAGATTGGGATCTCCCGGCGCGCTGATCGGGATGAACGACCATTTCTCATTCGCTTTTTCAGGGGGAGGGACCGAGAGAAAACCCATCTGCGCTTCAGGCTGAGACCCGAGCAGGATTTCCGGTGTACCGTCTCCCGTCAGGTCGGCGAAGTATGGTCCTTCGTTACACGCACTGTGCCAGATGACGTGCTCTTTCCAGTGTCCTTCCTCGTTTTTCGGATTCTCATACCAGAAGAACGGGTCACCCGGGAAACCGATCAGAATGAGATCGGGCCAACCATCTTGATTCACATCGTGGGCAAAGTTGACGAAGCTGTTGCTGTAACCGACTCCTGCCACGAAGTTGCCGACCGGTCTTAAGGGGTGAACCTTCCACTCGGGAGCCTCATACCAGACATCACCAGCAAAGACATCGGTCAGTTCGTCATGATTGATGTCGGCGGCGGCGACCCCCTCCGAACGAAATCGTTCATCCAGCTTGATGCGCTTGAACTGTACGTCGTCGGCATAGGTGGCCGTACAGACATGCAGCGAGATCGCCAACGTCAGAGGGAGGCCGACGAGAAAAAATTGTCGAACGGAACCAGATCTGAGCGGGCGAAATTGCGGAATCGGCTGCATGGTCATCTCTCCCGTGGGTCGATGTAAACTGGTGCAGTTTCAGGGCGTAAGTGATTTTGCTTTCGTGTGTTGCGTTCATGATTGCCGCGGCGGTTGCTGTTGTGGTCTCCCCGCGAAAAGGAATGCAATTCACGCATCGGGAACAGAAGGATCGCACGGTGCTGCGGTGTTTTCGACGAGTCCCCTTTTTTTCCGGAGGGTGCAAACATCCCCCTGCCGAACTCGTCGTTCATTCTCAAAAACGACCGGCCGGGTTATGTCGAATCAGAATCGTATCGCATCCGCATCGGGAAAAACAGTCAATCGCATGACTTGCATTCGACTTCATGTCAGGCTAAAGTCATCGTTTCTGAATCGATTCCCCGACGGGTTCCAAACCCGCCAGAGGGTGATATTATCGAATTTCGATCCGATCGTCAGCATTGTTGGCAAGGAGAGTTTGCGTGGGAAGGTATTTAGGACCAAAAGGACGAATCAATCGGCGCCTGGGCTCCATGGTTTTTGAAAATGCCGGTGCGGTGAAGGTGCTGGAAAGCCGCCCTAATCCTCCCGGTATGCATGGGCGTCGTCGCAAACTTTCGAATTACGGTATGGCTCTGGCTGAAAAGCAGAAGATCAAGTTTTACTACGGTCTTCGCGAACGTCAGTTGCGACGCTATTTCGACAAAGCCCTGCGGATGCCCGGCAACACCGGCGAAAACCTGATGATCCTGTGCGAACGCCGCCTCGACAACGTCATTCGTCGCGCCGGCTTTACGAATACCCGCATGCAGGCACGTCAAGCCGTGGTCCATTGTCATTTTCAACTCAACGGCAAGACCGTCAACATTCCCAGTATCTGGGTTCGTCCCGGGGACGTGATCACGATCCGCAACCGGCCGAATCTGAAGAAAATCTATGCCGAACAGGTTGAAGCGGTCAGCGTCGAGCGAGCCGACTGGATCTCGTTCGACAAGAAGGGACTGGAAGCCCGAGTGGTGACCAATCCCGCTCACGAAGATGTGAGCTTGCCGGTCGACGTGGGACAGGTCGTGGCGTTCCTCGGGCGGTAAGTTTGGCTTCTGCCACGATGCATGCTGTACCTGCGGGATATGAATCCCCAGTCGCGTATCATAAGGGATATTCCCCGCGGTTATTGACGAACGAATTCGACGAAAATCGATTCCTCCTTCTGAAAGCAGCACCATGGCGGAATTCAGAAATCCTGCGGTGCTCTTATTCGGAGCGCCAGGAGTAGGAAAAGGGACTCAGGGTAAAATTCTCGGACAGATTCCCGGTTTTTTTCACCTCTCGTGCGGCGACGTATTTCGCTCGCTCGACATCGGTTCCGAGTTGGGGCGCCGGGTCTACGAATATAGCTCTCAGGGACGCCTCGTTCCCGATGAACTGACCATCAACATCTGGCGGAAAGGTCTGCAAGGGCAGGTCGCGCTCACGTCCTACAAGCCACACGAAGATCTCCTCGTGCTCGACGGCATCCCCCGCAATGTCAACCAGGCCCACATGCTCGAAGAGGATGTCCAGGTTCTGCGAGTCATCAATCTGCTTTGCGGCGATGAAGAGAAAATGATCCATCGCATCAAACGCCGGGCCATTCACGAAAACCGCGCCGACGATGCCAATGAAGAAGTCATCCGTCGCCGGTTTGAAGTGTATCGAGGGGAATCTGAACCGGTTTTGAATTATTATCCCGCAAATCTCATTTCGCGCATTGAGGCGACCGGTTCGCCGGCGCAAGTCCTCCGCGATGTCCTGAATGTGCTGATCCCGACGCAGGATGAACATTTTCGTTTGCACCAGCGGCGCCCTTAGCAGCCCGTTGAACAATGATCAAATGCTGAAATTCATGAGCCGGGTGGTTTATCCACCCGGTCTTTTCCCAACGATTATCAACCTCACTGCCGGTCAAACCAGGAGCAGCACCCATTTTCAACGGCCTGTTAGGTCGCATGGGCAACCCGCGGGAAAACGCCGTATCTTTTCCATTTCGCATGTTCTCGACGGGCGACAGACTCACTTCCGGACGGTGTGAGCGATGTTTTTTTTTCTGCCACTCAGCACCGACGCCCCCATTTACTATTGGCCGTGGGTGACGCTGTCGTTGATCGTCGTGAACACCCTCGTCTATCTGGCCGCCGGTGCGGGGGTCATCCCCGAAGACTGGTCGGGATGGATTCTCACTTACGGCAACGGCCTGCATCCCCTCGAATGGCTCAGTTGCAATTTCGTCCATTTCGGCTTCTTTCGTCATCTGCTGATCAATATGATTTTCCTGTGGGGCTTCGGGCTGGTCGTCGAAGGGAAACTCGGCTGGTGGAAGTATCTCATCGTCTACTTCGGCATCGGCATCGTCTATGCCGCCGGGATACAGATCCTCATGCTCGGCTACAACGGTGTTTCAGCGGGAGCCGGGGGAGCATCCGGGATCATTTACGGGCTGCTCGCGATCTCAATGGTCTGGGCGCCGAAAAATGAAGTCTCGAGCATTGTGATCGTCTGGGCTTTGTTTCTGATCCGCATCTTCACCTTCGAGGTGACGATCTTGACCTTCGCCGGTTATTACCTGGCGAGTCAAGTTCTCTTGGGGTTTTTCGAATGGTGCATTTCGGATACCTTCGTCGCCACCAGCGAAATTCTGCATCTCGCCGGCGCATTCATCGGTTTCGGCGTGGGCGTCTTCATGCTGAAAATGAAGTGGGTCGATTGCGAGAATTGGGACTTGTTCGCCGTCTGGAAGGGAACCTACGGCAACAACAACTCGCTCGAAACGTATCGCTACGGCATGGGGACGTATACTCCCAACATCAAGACCTGGGCCGAAAGCGACGCCGAGGCGTCAGCAGAGGATGCCGTCGAACTCTCGACTCAGCGATCGGCCTACAAGAAGAAGATGGTGAAAAAGCTGCGGCAACTCATTCAGGATGGCAAACCGGGAGCCGCCCTTTCGGAACTGCGAAACATCAAGCACATGTGGAATTCGTATCAACTCCCGCAGCCGGAACTCAGGCAACTGATTCAGATCATTTGGGAAGCAGAAAACTGGACCGACGTCGTGCCGCTGATGGAAGAATTCCTGGCGCGCTTCCCGGGGAACGATTTGTATCTCGAACTGACGTTCGCCGGAATCGTCGTGCAACAGCAACAGCGTCCCCGTTATGCGCAGCGAATTCTCAAGAATATTCCATTCGACGACCTGACCGAAAATCAGCAGGAGTATTATCGCAAAGTCGAACGGCGCGCCCAGAAATTGATCGATCAAGGAACCATTGAACTCGAAGGACAATCGTGGTCGTAAAACCGCGAGTCATTCGATAGCCAGTTTCGGGAGATTGACCGGCGATGAAACCCAAAGCGGACTGGATCGGCTGGATCATGCACTACGTCGTGGGGGCGGTGATCGGCGGATTTTTTGGAATTGTGATGTCGATGAAGTCCCGTCACGGTCGCTGGTTGGATGCCTCGTTGATGCCATGTTTCGCGACAGGCGTGATGTTGATTGTGGGTGGAGTCTGTTCGATTTACGGAGACCAGATCTGGACCGGGGAAATGTATCGCACATTCGAACCCGAAGCACCGGACTCCAGTCCTATGAGCCGAGCCTTGTCGATCGCAAGCATCGTGGCCGGCGTCCTGCTGGTGGGAGTCGCCATCGGCCTGAATTTGAGGTGATCTTGATCGTGCCCCTGCATTTTTTCGAACGAATGATTTCAGGGATTTCACGACAGTTTGCCGGTTTTTGCTGGACAAAGTTGTATGGTTTAACGGTAGAATCAGTTGCGTCAGCCAAATTCAGCAGTCACTTCTTGCGATAGTCTTATCACGCGCGTTCCTTACGCGTACCCGTTAGAGTGCGATATCTGGCATTCTCGTCATGCTTGTCTCCGTCATCATTCTTATGAGGAGAACTGCAATTGTGATGCATGCAGCACATCGATCATTGATTTCCCTTGCCGTCGCGATGCTTTCGACTCTGGTGGCACCACTCCCCGTTCATGCCGGATTTATCCCCTTGGGGGATCTGCCATCTGAATTCCCGATTTTTTCCAGCCGAGCCTTCGGTGTTTCGGCAGATGGAGATACCGTTGTCGGGCATGGCTATTCAAGTTTTCAGGAAGCGATGCGTTGGACGACGTCGGCCGGAATGCTTGGGCTGGGGGATCTTGTCGGCGGCACCAATAGCAGCATCGCTCGTGGCGTGTCGGATGACGGTGCCGTCATTGTCGGCGAGGGGAATATCGGCGGTGCCAGCCGCGTTTTCCGCTGGACGCAAGCGGGAGGGATGGAAAATCTCGGCAAACTCGCGGGAGGGAGCGCACTCAGTCGCGGTTGGGGTATCTCTGGTGATGGAAACGTCATCGTCGGTGAAAGTGGTTCAACTGCGGCCGGCATTGGAAGTACCGAGGCGTTTCGCTGGACCCAGGCCGGTGGCATAGTCGGGTTAGGTGATTTGTCGGGTGGAGGGTTTCAAAGCAAGGCGTTTGCCGCTTCGGACGATGGCAGCTTCATCGTCGGTTGGGGCACATCGACAAGCGGCGTTGAGGCGTTTCGCTGGACGCAAGCCGGGGGTATGGTGGGACTCGGCGACCTGACCGGCGGAAATTTCAGCAGCGCTGCCAACAGTGTCACGCCTGATGGCAGCGTTGTCGTGGGGGTCAGTCATTCGAGTTTTGCCGCGTCGGGTTTTCAGGCATTTCGTTGGACGCAGGCCGGAGGCATGGTCGGCTTGGGGGATTTACCCGGCGGAACATTTCATAGCTCGGCAAGTGCAGTATCGTCCGCGGGCGACATCATCGTCGGCACCAGCGAGGGGCTGTCGGGGTCCGAGGCCTTTATCTGGGACTCAACAAACGGCATCCGAAAACTCCAAACCGTGTTAACCAGCGACTACGGCTTCACCATCCCCGTGGGCTGGCGCCTGCAAGTGGCCACCGATATCTCCCCGAATGGACGATACATTGCCGGCTATGGGGTTAATCCCGATAATTTTCAGGAAGCCTGGCTCGTCGACCTCGGTCCGTCGCTTTCCGTTCCTGAACCCGCCGCGCTGACGCTGATCGTGCTCGGCCTGCCAGCGATCATTCTCGCCGCGCGCCGCAAACAACGCTGGTGATCTCGTTTTCCGAGTGACGATGGCTTCGTCTCGGCTATCGGTTGATAACCTCTTCTAATTTCAACCGGGTATCGGGGGATGACGAATCACATTCCGGCATTGTGATCC
>JBJXGP010000226.1:0-9511 GCA_046160425.1 Planctomycetaceae bacterium | reverse complement strand
ACGACGCTATCGTCCCAGGGAATGATCCCCAACCCCGCCTTCGCAACCACACCCGTCTGAAGCAACTGCGGAACGATGCCGTTGATCGTGTCGACGGGGACCGCAAAACCGATCCCCGCGTGTGCTCCCGAGGGGCTGTAAATCGCCGTGTTGACGCCGATCAGCCGCCCGGCGCTATCGAGCAGCGGCCCTCCGGAATTACCCGGGTTGATGGCGGCATCGGTCTGAATCACACCTTTGATCGTCTGTTTGGTGACCGATTGGATTTCGCGCCCCAGCCCGCTGATGACGCCGGTCGTCAACGTTTGATCGAACCCGAAAGGGTTCCCGATCGCAAACACTTTCTGTCCGACCTGCAAGTCGCTCGACGACCCGATAGGGAGAGCCCGATATTTTCCCCCCGGGATTTCAATTTTGAGGACCGCCACATCTTTATCGGGATCCGCGCCGACGAATCGTGCCGGATAGACCTCGTGATCGGCCATCGTCACTTTCGCTTCCCGCGCCTCCATAACCACGTGAAAATTCGTGACGATGTAGCCGTCGTCGCTCCACAGAAATCCGCTTCCCGTCCCCTGTTTCGGGATTTCCATCACATTGAAGTTCCAGGGATTCCAGCGCTGCTCGACGGCGACCGTCGTGATATGCACGACCGACGACGAGGCCTGCTTATACAGAGCAATCATCGATTTTTCATCGTCGGCGAGATCGCCGCGTGCCATGATCTCGCGCGGCTTCGCAGCGGGATCGTGCAGCGGCCCGAACCGGTTCAGAATCCCGCTGTTCTTTAATAGCAGCCACATCACGAGGATCAGCAAAATCGTAACGAGCCAATTGCTCGGTCCCGATGTTTGGCGCGGAGAAACGGAAGATTCCGATGTCGACATCGTTGATGCACTCCAATCGCTTGAGCCGACTCTTGAGCATGTGCCCAAGCCGGCCTGTTCTGACATGATCTTTTCGCATGTCTTGTTATCATTGATATTCGATACGCACTCATCATCTTACAACTTCGCCTGACAGGCAAGCCAAATTTGAAATCAATCGGCTTCGTAAACTCGCGAGATGCATAAAGGTCATGCCATGAATTGCTTCACCATCGTCTCATTGTGGGGATTGTTCCTTGGCACGACGTCGACAGTTGAAATCCCTTTGACGATCGTCGAACCTTCGGGCATCTCACGCACGAGTTGGCCGGTCACTTCCGGAATTCCCCTCTCGCAAGGAACCGTGTTCGAAACCACTCATCTCGCCTTGTTCGATGCCGAAGGAGTTTCCGTCCCGTTGCAAACGACGATTCTTTCCCGCTGGAAGGATGGTTCGGCCAAATGGGTACTTCTCGACTTTCAGACCGATCTCAAGCCGTCGGAAGAGAAGCCGTTCATGCTTCGGGTAGGATCTGATGTCGCTTCACCTCCCATCGATAATGCGATTTCGATCCGCTCCGACGACCAGAGCGTCACGCTCGATACCGGGCCGATGCAACTGAAACTATCGCACAAACATTTTCGCTTGCTCGATGCCGTCTGGATCGACGGCAATCACGATCGCCGATTCTCCGACGAAGAACGCATTACGAGTTCATCACCATCCGCGGGGATCGAACTCACGGGGACCGACGGAACCGTTTATCGCTCTGATGTCTCACCGGTCGAAATCACCGTTGAAGATGCCGGCCCGCTCCGGGCATCCTTGCGCATCGAAGGCCGACACCAGGCGGGAGAACGATCGCTGTTCCGCTACATTATCCGCTTACACGCCTATCGGGGGCAGCCGTTCGTCAAACTGCATTACACGTTTATCAACGATCACCCCACCGATCTCATGTCGCAGATCGAATCGATCGAGTTGGTCGTTCCACACCTGCAGCCCGATGCGGCTCGGCATCTGTTGTCAGGACAATCCTTCAACCTCTCACCGGCGAAGTCGGCTCAACTCTTTCAGAAAGATGACCTCACCCACACTATTAACGGCGAAGAGCGAGCCGGCCATGCGCTCGGATGGGCCGCCTTCGCGGGAGAGCAGGGGGGCTTCGCCCTCGGCATGCGCGAATTCTGGCAGAACTGGCCCAAGGGAATCGAGATCACCGGCGATGCGCTCCGCTTCGGCGTGTGTCCTGATTTCTCACCGGGGACATACGACGGTCATCCTCTCGTCGAGGACTGCAAACTCTATTACTATCTTCACGATGGACAATATTCCTTCAAAGTCGGCGTATCGCGTACGCACGAACTGACCGCCTGTTTTTTCACCGATCCGCCTGATGCCGGCAGGCTGACCGAATTTTTTGAAGCGACCGAAAAGTCGTTGCTGGCCAAGTTCACGACCGAATATCTCGCGGCGACCAACGCCAAGGGAGCGTTACCCAAAGCCGACCATCAGAAATACTTCGGCTTCGATGCCTGGATGGATCAATTCTTCGATTACCATTTGCAAGACCGCGACCGCGTCCGTGAGTACGGCATGCTCAACTTTGGCGATTGGTATAACACCAACTGGGATTCGTGGGGCAACCTCGAATACGACACGTCGCGCATCTGGTTCACGCATTATCTGCGCTCAGGCGATCGTCGCTATTTTGACCGAGCCGAACAAGCCGCACGGCATTCCCTCGACGTCGACGTGCTGCACGCGACGAATCCGGCGGTGCAGGAATATCCGGGGTCCATCGACATGCGCGTGGGACAGATTTGGGCCCACAGCGTCGGCCACACGGGGGGATACTACTCCCGCTGGGTGAAGGATCATTACGAAAACGAGGCCCCGCTCAAGCAGGTCGGCGCGCCGCAGGTTGGATTCTGGGATCTCGGCCACGTCTGGATCGGCGGCGTCTTCGATTATTATCTTCTCCCCGGCGGCCGCCGGGCACTCGACGTCGGCGTGCAGGCCGCCGATGCGATGGCCGCCATGTGCCCGACAAAATACACCGACCACATCCGCTGGATCGGCTGGCCGATGCATCTGCTGCTCAACGCCTACGACGTGACCGGCGACCAGAAATATCTCGATGCGCTGCACCTCGAATGGAAAATACTCAAAGAGAACCTCGACCCCGACAAAGGGTGGGTCGTCATGCTCGCGTACGGACACTGCGGCCGCGAAAACGAGTCTGAACGTTGCCGGGGGAATAACATGTACATGCTCGGCTTTACGCTCACCGCACTGGCTCGTTATCACCGGATCACCGAAGATCCGGAAGTCCTCCAGGGGTTATCGGCGGGCCTCGATCAGATGATCCGCGAAGCCTGGAGCGAAGAACACAAGACGTTTTATCTGACGTCGTGCATCCATTACCGCAACTCCCCGCCGCAGTTGTACAATTCACCCTCATTTCATTCGTCGGAGGCGTTCGTGTATGAATCGGCGTTGACGGGAAACGACGAACATCGCCGTATCGTCCGCGAGGCATTGCAGACTGCGATTCGCGGAGGCCAAGCCGCACTAGCCAGCGGCGAACCCGCCGGTCAAACCGGTTACTACAGCGGTTCCTTCCACTTCGCCCCGCTGGCATTGCCGGTGTTGGAGGAGTGATTGTAATTTTATCCGACAACAACCCGGAGATTCACTTCCATCATCGCCCTATTTTCAAATCCGGACGTGCAGCACGTAGTTTGTTGAGTCCATCTTCGCTGATCTGTGTCGCGGCAAGATTCACATAACGCAGCGAGGTCTTCGCTTCAAGGTATTTCAAACCCACATCAGAGAAGGGCGAGGCCTGGATATCCATCTCTTCCAGATGCGGCAAATCCCCGATATAAACCAACCCCTCGCCGATCACCGCTGTACCTCCGATATCGAGTCTGCGGAGATTTTTCAGGTCCTTCACATTGACGAGACCGGCATCCGTCACACCGGGAGCACTATTCAAGTGCAGATGTTCGAGTCCACTGCAATTTTTCAGATGCACAAGTCCCGCATCAGTGATCTTGGTATCTCTCAGGTACAGTTGCTTGAGCGTCGACAAATTGGAAAAACCCTCCAAGTCTGCGTCACTGACAGAAGTATGGTTCAGGTCAACATTGACGATCGGGATTTCGACGTCTATTTTCCCCGTGACCCTTTTGATCATGTCAACCGCTTTATCCTGTTCGGATCTCACGAATTGTTGTTCGTTCGCAATTGGCGTGGGTGGAACCGATACCGTCGGTGTCGATGGAGACGATGAACTGACTTCGCCAGTTGAACGAGGAACCGCAGGACTTTGTTCAGCAGACTTCTGACAACCTACCGTGCAGCCGAGCACGAGCAGCGATAATGAAGCAACAAGATTTGTCCATTTCGTATAAAACATGATAGGCAGCTCCTTTTGCAGAATTGCGTCGGTTGGTTCTTACGGAATTCCCCTCTGTTTCATTCTGAATCGCCCATACATAAGTCGATCCTGGACGATATTCAGAACGAATTGCATGTCCACCGTCCCGCATGATTATCTGACCAGTTTTGTGTGTCAAGTCCGGCAGGTGACAATCCGGGTGTCGAAGCCGCAGAGACAACTGCACCAGAATGGACCGGCGAGAATTCGAGAGCTACGCTCGCATGCACTGTCTTCCCGCTCATAATTCGATATGCTAAGAAACTGAATTCACTTGGAAACGCATTCTTCCTTCACCAGGAATCGACTCATGAATCCGACATCTTCCGCGCCGAAGCCGGCTGCATCGATCTCACCATCGGTTCCTGCAAATTCTGATCCAACCCGCGCCGGCGTCCAGATGCTGTATGTGAACGAACTGACCGATGCGGTGCTCGATCCGGCGCGGACGATGCTGGGGCCAGTGCAGACCGCACTGCGGACATTTGGTGGCGCACCACACGATGGAAATGACGGTCGATCAAGCCGCGGCGGAGAGAATTGCCTGTTTAGACGAATTGGAACGAGTATAAAGCGGCGTTCTGAATGTGTAGCATCAACCGGATGGGTTGTCCCTCCAGTTGAGACAGCTCGCTTCCAATCCAACGCATCTCGTGCCGCCCCTCGTCGTACAAAGGCGTGCATTTCTCCAGGGAAAAGGCCTCGATTTTTTCTCCCGATTCGTCGAAGATGGCCGCTCGTATTTGACAGTGTCGCGGATCATCGTGCGGCACTTGCTGCATCGGCGTCGAGGAATCAAAATCCAGGAAGAGTTTGTTCCCGGCAAACCGCAGAGGGTGCGTCAACACCATTCCCGCCGGTTCATTGTTTTCATCGACGCTACCCAGAAGCCCGACGTACCGGTCTTCGGGTAACGTGGCTAACGCGATCGTCATGATGTCGTGAGTTCCAAACTTGGTCGGCAAGAAGGTGTGCGCCGTGCGGAAGGCGCCGTAGTAAATCCAGATCTTGCCGTCGTGTACGATGGGACCACAAGGAGTCATGTACGCTGCGTCATAGCTGCCGATTTCCCCCCGCGAAAGAAACGGGACATTCCGGTCGACCCACGTCCAATGAAAACCATCGCGGCTACTGAGTAAGTAGGTGTTCCACGTTTTCTCATGTTTCTCGTAAATCATCAGAAATCCCACATAGAAATCTCCATGCACACCCACGGTGAACTGCATGTATTCATAATCCACGCGATCGAGGTCATCCATGGCCAGCATGAGTCGGGTATCGGTCCAATGTTCGAAATCGTCGCTCTCGGAATATCCGATCGTGCGCATGCGCCGCGTGTAGATCGGTGCGCCGGGACGGTAGTAAGCCACATATTTCTTTTTCAGGGAATCCCATCCCAACATCGTGGGCGCGTCCGTCACATTGGCTCCCTTGAGAACGACCGGATTACCGGGGGACTCGGTCCAGCGCAAGCCGTCGGGCGAAAAGGCCACGCAAACCCCCTGCGGTTGGCCCGGCCGTTCCGACTCGCCCATCGCCTTATACCGGCGGTTTGGATCAGGATCGTGCGGATCCTTGACGACATTGAAATAGTCAATGTCTCGAGTGGCGCTCAGGATGTTGTTCTTGTTCGAGCCTTCAAATTCGAACATGCCCAGTTCCGGCCTTTCCCAGCGATAGCCGTCCGTCGAAACGGCATAACACCAGGGCGACCGCAGATCGGGCCACAACCACGGCAGATACCACAGCTTGAAGAGCTTCTCTTCTTCATCGTACAGCGCCGTCTGACCCGTGATCCGCAGCCCCTCGGTGCGTGTGATCTGCTTGTTCTGTGTGCTCGACTGTTCGGACCCAGTGTATCCGGCCCCGTCAGAACCGGTCCAACCGCGTTCCCACGGCTTATCGGGGAGCAAAATCGGGTTGTGTTCGTACTTCTGCACTCGTCCTACAAACTTGGAAATACGTTCGACACGATCGAGCATCAGATCATCAAGAAATAACTGCTTACGATTACCAACGTCAAAAACTTCGGGTCGTTCGGGGATATGCGGAGTCATCCCGGCAACGGATGCCCGTTCGAACATCGGTCTCTTTGCCTCTGTCGAATTGACGACCGTCACCCCCGCCCCCGCGACACTGCCCAATGCCGCAACGGCGGCTGTTCCGGAAAGAAACTCGCGTCGTTTCATTGTCAATCGCTTTCTGTATTTCATTTTTGAGACCCAAAATTTTCTTGTCAGGATCCTATCAAACGTTCATGACATACGCGAATACATTCTTGCGATTTTAATGGAGATCCCGTTGCATCGAGTAATGACCCGCGATGCACTGTCTTCTCGCACGCAATACGATATGCTGAGAAGCAGAATTCACTCGCTTGAAAAAGCGGATTCGTCTTGAAAGCCTATTCCTCTTCCAACAGGTATCGAAACATGAATCCCACATCATCCGCCGCGAAGCAGGCGGCAACGACTTTGCACTCATCATCGGCACCGGCGAATTCCCATCCGAGCCGCGCGGGGGTGCAGATGCTGTATGTGAATGAACTGACCGATGCGGTCCTCGATCCGGCGAGGACGATGCTAGGCCCCGTTAAAGATGGCGGGTACATTGTCGCCAACACCGCACCGGGTTGCTGGGGGCCGATGATTACACCGGAACTGCGGGGCGGACACGAAGTGACGAAACCGGTCGCTGTCGCGGGGGCTGAGGTCGGCGATGTGATCGTCATCCGCATCAAGGAGATCACCATCACCTCGCTCGCAACCGCATCGGGAACCGATCAGCCGCTTGAAGGGCGCTTTCTCGGCGATCCGTTTGTCGCCGCCAAATGTCCGCAATGCGGGATGATGAATCCCCCCACGAAGCGGGACGGGATCGGCTCGACATCCATCCGCTGCGCGAAGTGCGGAGCCGATGCCACGCCGTTTCACATCAGTCACGGCTATACGATCGTGTTCGACGACCAGCACACGATGGGAGTGACGGTCGATCAAGCCGCGGCGGAGAAAATCGCCCGCGACGCCGTGCATTACGCGGCATTACCCGAGAATTCGATTCAGAATCCGATTCTGACATTCGCGCCACATCAACTGGTCGGTGTCCCCGCACGATTGCGGCCGTTTCTCGGTCAACTGGGGACGACGCCAGGGGTCGCGATCCCCGATTCGCACAACGCCGGAGATTTCGGGATGTTTCTGATCGGCGCTCCGCACGAATTTTCGCTGACGGTCGAACAACTCGCCCTGCGAACCGACGGCCACATGGACATCGACGCCGTGCGCGCCGGTGCGATTCTCATCTGCCCCGTGAAAACGCCGGGGGGCGGCATCTACATGGGGGATATGCACGCCATGCAAGGGGACGGCGAAATCGCCGGCCATACCTGCGACGTCGCGGGGCTGGTCACATTGCAAGTGCATCTGCTCAAGGATCTCCCCATCGACGGACCGATTCTGTTCCCGGTCGTGGATGATTTACCGTATCTGGCGAAACCGTTTACCGCGGAAGAAAAATCGCGAGCGAGACAGATCGCTCGTCAGCAGGGAATGTCGGACATCGAAGAGACCTTACCAATATCCATCATCGGAACCGGCGGCAACTTGAACGTGGCGACCGACAACGGGCTTGTGCGGGCGGCGAAACTTCTCGGCATGACAGTCCCCGAAGTCCGGAACCGGGCGACAATCGCCGGGGCGATCGAAATCGGCCGGCACCCCGGCGTCGTGCAGGTGACGTTTCACGCGCCGGTTGAAAAGCTGAAGCAGTGCGGATTGCTGAGCTACGCGGTTGAGCAGTACGGGGCCATCGGGGTGGAATGATTCATGGAGCCGTTGTGGATTCTGGGCTTCCGCTAATGCGGTGCGTCCCAAACACCGGTTGCCTACGATTCTCCCGTTATCTTCTGTCTGTTGCGTGTCTGTTGCGCAGAAAAGCGAAAGCAAGTGTTGCGAGCGCGACTATGATCCATTGAACGATGGCACACATAACAATGGCCATTCCGGACTGAGCATCGACGACTTGCGGTTCTCTGAAAGAAACCGCGAGGAGTATCCATAGTCCGGTCGACGTGATCAATCCCACAAACAATATCACCGGGAGCGCTCTGGAATTCGTTTTTTGATAGCCGAACCAGGCCAGGATTATGGATGGCCCCACGTAGAACGGCAGCGCAAAGATCAGATCCAGCCAAGACAGTTTTTCGATACCGAACTCCGCCAATAAGCAGAGTACCGCCAGCATGCCCGCTAAGCAGATGGCCGGAGTTGCAGTTCGGATCGATGGCAGTTGCATGCAAAACGCCTCAAGTGACCAGCGTCTGAAGACTGGGGACTAACGTCCCTCGCTCGCCTCGGCGATGTCGATCGCCTCGAGCAAATGCTTCTTCAATTCGCGAAAACTCATAAAGGATTTGTTGACCGCCGCCGCGTAATACGGATGATCGTTATCGATGTCCGCGAAAATGAAATCTTCCCTGTGCCGGCGGGTGCGGACCATGATTTCTCCCATCGGGTCGACGATGTAGCTGTCGCCGTAGCCGACGCCGGCGCTCTGGGTGATGGCGGGATCGTGTCCGAAGACGACATTGTTTCCTCGGACAAAATAGATGCCGTTTTCTTTCGCGCGGGCGATGTGATCGCAACGGACGCGTTGAAAGTGGTCGAGAAGTCCCTGTTCGCCGATGTAATTGAAGTGCGGAGCAAACACGATGCTCGCTCCCTTTAGGGCGAGGATGCGCGTCGGCTCGATGTAGCCTCCATCGGCACAGATCACGACGCCGAATTTCACGCCGTGATGTTCGAAGACCGGGAACGTTCGCCCTTGCTTGTGAAACGGCTGATACGCGAAACATTTGCTGTATGTGCCGAGCAAATGTCCCTTGTAGGCGACCAGTGCCGTGTTGTAGAGATCGTCACCGCGAATTTCATTGAAACCGACGATGAACATCACATCGAATTTCGATGTCTCATCGAGGATTTTCATCATCTCCGGGGAGTCAACCGTGAATGCGTTCTTTCGCGCCAGTTCGCCGGTATCGGGATAACCGGTCAGAAAGCACTCGGGGAACGAGAGGACTTCGACGCGATCCTGCTCGGCCTGTTCGAGTCCCATGATGACTTTCGCGAGATTCCCGTCGAAGTCGCCGTATTTTGATTCGAGTTGGCAATGCCCGATTCGCATGGTTCAGTTCCTGGTTAC
>JBJXGP010000225.1:0-8984 GCA_046160425.1 Planctomycetaceae bacterium | reverse complement strand
CCCATTTGATTACTGGAAAATTGAGGCAAATTGAAAATTGACCAAAAGGAAATCCCTAATTTGCAAGGATTTTTCGGTCGCCGTAAATCGTGTTAAGTGAATTGCTTAACGGTTTTGACGGAGGCTCATAGTATATCAGAACCCGGTCTGGAAATCGCTTCCTCTGTTCATTTAGCAAGCTCCTGGGGCTTCCCGGTAGACCGCGACTGCGTCGTGGCCCGATTGCGTCCCATGATCGGCGCCGACATTGATTGCGCCGCTGGATGTGTTTCAGACACTTAGGTTGTGAGGCTGCTGCTGGACGACCACACGCTGAACTCGAGGGGGTTCATCAGAATCATCCTCCCGTATTCTTGCACAAAAACAACCGTCGTTGATATGTTGGAGGGATGAAAGTGTTATCTCTCACCACGCGAATCGTGTGCGGCTGCCTGTTGATTCTGGCGGATTCAATAGTTGTTCGCGACACGTGCGCCGGGGCAGAGCCGAACGATACTTTGCTGCACGCCGTCAGTTTCTATGCGTCGTTCGACGAAGAAATCCGCGGCGACTTCGGGGCCGGCGACCTGCTGCCGCAGACGCGGTTCGATCATCCTGAACAGAAAGGGGAGTTCGTCTTCGAGAAGGGATATCGGTCCGAGGCGTTTCGCATCAACCGGGACAAGGGGCAGCGCGGCGGATCGCTGGAGGGGCTCGACGTGCTGCCGCGGCGCGGCCGGTTGTTCTTTCCCGCGAAAGGGAATCTCGCATACGACTCCTCCGGCTGGGGGGGAGCCGCTTCGTTCTGGCTCAACACCGATCCCAACACGCTGCTGAAGACGCCATTTTGCGACCCGATTCAGATCACCGAGAAAGGAGCCAACAACGGCGGCCTGTGGGTCGACTTTCCCGACGTCAAGCCGCGCAGTTTCCGCTTGGGGGCGTTTCGTGGAGTGAAGGAGGGTGGAAAAGGGATATCCGAGGACGACCCAGCCGCACCGCTGGTCCACGTAAAAAATGTCGGCTTCAAGTCGGGTGACTGGCACCACGTGCTGATGAACTGGGACCGCTTCGATACGGGCAAAGACGATGCCGTCGCTGCGCTGTACATCGACGGCAAGCGGATGGGGGAACTCAAGAACCGCGACATCGCCATGTTGTGGAACCTCGACCACACGGGAATTTACGTCGGTGTCAACTACATCGGCTTGCTCGACGAACTGGCTCTGTTCAATCGGGTTCTGACAGACGAAGAGATCGCCCGCCTCGCGAAAGACCCCGGCCTGCTGACGTCTTTGAAGAATGCGAAACCTGGCGATCGCGATGAAAGCGAAGAGAATTCGCTGCTGCGGATACCGAACAGCGAGACAACTGCTATTTCGATTGTTGAACTCGAAACACTCGCTCGATGCGGCTTTCGTTGCCTTGATGGTCTTTGACGCTGACGGTCAGCGTTTCCTCACGATCATTGGCCAGCGGTTTGTCGAACTTCAGTTCCCAGATGCCTTGCGAAAGCGGTCGAAAATGCGACGCCAGGTTGATTCCACCGATGTACCCGTTGATGGGAAACGTCGCAGTGATTTGGAGCGAAGATTCGTCGAGGCCGCTGTCGTAGTCGTGCATTCCGATCAGAATGCGGTCGAGCGGCGGATTCGTGCCGGCTCGCGGTGAAGTGAGCGCGAGGATCGGGCGGTTGTCGTCGAGCATCCAGCCAAAGCCGCGTTGTTCTGGGTGAGTCGAATCATAATCGAGATCGATCGGACAGCCGAGGTCGATCCAGCGGACAATGATGCGGCGGTCTTCGTCTGAAAGTGTGGGGATGTCGCCGGCAAGCACGGCGTCGGGCGGCGGCATCGCGCTGCCGGTGAAGTCGATATCGATCGCGTGAGCAAACTGCTCCGGATCGAGCGATTTTCCTTGATGAAGCATGTCGCCGGCGCCGGGTTTCGACTCCGACGGGTGATCGTCGTTCGAGAAGCCGTCGAGCCGCCGGCCGAAGATTTTCCAGATCAGGAGGCTGCGGCGCGATTGAAACTTGCGGATGTATCTCGACGCCTGGGGATAGCCCCACGAGTCGTATCGTACCGGCTTGTGGCCAAACTTCGCTTTATCATCCAGTGCCAACCGGACATAGGTGCCGGGGAAATTTCCGATATTCTCCACTTGCACCTCTTCGGTGTCGGCGTCGAGGTTCAGCTTGCCGGCCGGTTCGCGATTGTTGCTCTCCGTGTGACAGACAACGCAACTTCGCTGCAAGATGGGCCACACATCCCGATGATATTCGACGTTGACGATGCCCATCTCCACGCGACGCAATCCGGACGTATCAGAATCGTCCCACCGTTGGCCGCTCTCGTCGCGCGACTTGTCGGTCAACAGGGGCGTCGTGTTGACGAGATCCCAGATTTTGTAGTCGGGCTTCGAAGCGATGGTCTCGGAGAACTCCGTCGGCTTTTGACTATGGGCGTGACAGCCGCCGCAGTTGTGTCGCACCTCACCAGGCCTGAGTTGATGCCACGTCTGCGAAGCATTCAGCACCATGCCATCCTTGTCGAGCGTCTGAAACGTGAACACCGTATCGGCGGGAATCTTGGCAAGGAAACTCGTGTCGGGATTGCCGTCGGGATCGAGCGGCTGATTGCCGGAATCGAACTTTCGCAGTGGAATCTCGCCGAGAATTCGCAAACGCTCAGTGGCGTGACTATAAAAGCGGCGTCCTGAATTCTCGCCGCGCTGTCGATCGGTCGTCGGTTCCATGACAAGCACTCGGACCGCATGAATCTGGCGGTTGTCGTACAACCCGGCGTCGGCCCCTTGATTGTGCCAATTGAGCGGCATACCGTTCCCGTGGCTGGTAAATGCGTCTAATCCTTTCCAGGGATCGGTCCCGCCGGAGAACGTCGCGGTGACCGAACCTACAGGGACGACGCCGTTCGGATAGCTCTCCCGCTTATAAAAACTCGACGTGCCGATCAAGGCGAACGGAGTTCCTTCTGGCAACTCGTTCGAACGTGAGCCGTCATTCGCCAAAGGCTCGATGCGGCGCGGTTCGTCGATACCGTAGATGCGACGGTACGGCACAACGGCACGCGGCCAGCATTCGTTGTAGCTCGGATCATTTTTGATCAGCCGCATCTGTGCGGGTTGCTCGACGGTTTCGCCGTTCTTAAGCAAGTAGATACCGCCATCTAATTGCGGCAAATACTTGTATTGATGATTGACGGGCCCCGGTGAATAACATGCCAGAAGGTGATTGTCCGGGGCGGCGGAGGGATGCGTCACTTTGCCAACGGCAGGCGACTGCTTGTCGTCCAACACCGATGGATCGGCAGGGCCTTCGGCATTAAGGGCAAAAGGAGTCAACGATGCCGATTTGTTAGGCATGAACGGCATGCGATAGAACTTTCCTTTGCCGTTGTAATGCCGGCCAAATCGCCACGGCTCGTTGCGCGGGTCGCCCATGAATGCCGGCCCGAACGCCGCGTTGCCGGTCGGGGGCTTTTCTGGCAACTTGATAAACGCTCCGAAGCCGCTGTTGTTCTGATTGTAGTATTCCTCAATAACGATCTCGCCGTTGCCGAGCTGCGTCTGGAAGTGAAATCCATTTGATGCTCCTCCCGGATCGAACGCGCTGATGAGCGGTTCCCAATTCGTGCCATCGGGATGAATGGCCCAAATGCCCCACGAGATGTCGCTGCGAATACCCTGTGATTCCAACGAACTGAACATGATCCGCCCGTCTCGTAGCACAACGGGATGCAATGCCCCAGAAATGTTGAGGTGCCCGATTTTCTCGACGTTGCGGCCATCATCATCCATCACAAACAGTTGTAGCGCGACGACGGGATATCCCTTCGCCGGTCGAAATCCATCGCGGTTGCTGGTGAAGACGAGCCGCCCCCCTGGTAAAGGACACGGCCCCATGTTGAACACTCCGTATTGAAAGTGAGTCTTCCCCTCTTCGGGCGTGCGGAAGTCCCGGGACCAATTCGCCGCACCGGTATTGGGCGTGAATTGTTGTGTCGTCAGCTTCACGATCTTACGGGTCTTCAAATGCAGTTTGAAGATGTCCGCACCCGCCTGCGGCGGATCCCATTGATTGCGCTGCCGCAGGTCATAGAGATACGAATAGAAGACCCACTCGCCGTCAAACGACATCATCGGATCGGTGACCGACCCATTCCCTCCCTCAACGAGTACTTCTTCACGGCCATCCGGATGCAGCAGCATGAGGTCAGCTCCCGGTTCCATCGTCACCGGTTGCGAAAAGTCGGTAAAGAACCGCTTGTGAACTTCATCACCCTCGCGTTTTGCCCGAACATACACGATGTCGTAGTCGTACATCACTGAGGCGTCGCTTGCGATTCGCGGCACGTTGACATCAATGGGATCCGGAAATGTCTGCTCGTCAATTTGGTCAGCCCGACCGAGTTCCAAAAAGCTGCCGCAAAGAATTGCGATCATTGCAAGAACGAAAACGCTGCGCATGCTAGTCCCCCTCTCGGTCAACGGCATAATCGTCCGGGAAGTTGTCGTTCAAAAGCGTTTGTTGCCCATTTGTAAGACGAGATATCCGCAGTCAAAGGCCATTATTTCCAAAAACATCGCCACGAGTCTACATCCACTCAAAAGGCCGCCGGGATGGACGCTGCCAATGCAAGACCGGCACCGAGCAGTTCGCCTCGTCGCTGAACAGGAGCAGCTACTTCAACTTGATACACACGATTTCTTTTTCGTCGCGGATGTATCCGTGGCCGTTTGCGATGCTGAGCGATTGGCGAGTCTTGCCGAACAGCTTGGCTCTGCCGAGTTCCTGGTACATATCCGGCGCGGCTTTCACCAGCACGAATTCGCCATCTATCGTCGTGATCCAGAGCTTGCCATCGGCGAGAACCAGGTTGCCTTTGCCGAACCGAGACTTTTGCCACACCGGTTTGCCCGTTTCGACGTCAATGCAACTCAAATGAGTGACTGGACCGGCGGCACCGACGTTGTCGAATCCGTAAAGATAGCCATCCAACACGACGGATGTTTGCCACTCATTGCGCATTACGCTCTTGGTATCCAAAGAGGCCCAGCGCTCAGCCGCCGTGTACTTGCCGTCGTTCTGGCGAATCTCGAGCAATGCGCAGCCATGATTCTCTCCGGCGGAAATAAAGACGCCGCCATTGACGGCGATCGGGGTAGCCGTATTACAGGCGTAGTCGGTCTTGAAAGGATACGTCCACAACGTGTTGCCGTTCTTAGGCTCAATCCCGATTGCCAGGTCGCCCGTAATGCTGACGATTTGATCTTGTCCGTCGATCTTGAGCAGTGTCGGTGACGAGTACCCAGCCGGTCCGCTTCCTGCTTTCCAAGTCGGTTTTCCGGTCTTGATGTCGAAGGCGACGATCGTCGCGTTGGGGGCACCGGCGTGAATGACGACTTGCTCACCCACGACGAGCGGGGATGAAGACATGCCATATTCGGAAGGTTCGGCGTTGAATTCACCCACAGCGTCGACTTGCCAGAGTATACGCCCGGACTTTTTCTCCGCCGCGCACAGGATTCCTTCGCCGGTCAACATGTAGACGACCCCATCGAGTATCGTGGGAGTGGCTCGCGGACCGTCACCCATCGCATTCTCGTAAGCATCGCTTAGCGGAGTCTGCCAGACCACTTTTCCGGACTTGGCATCCAAGGCAACCAGCATTTGTTTTCGGCGATCGTTCCAACTGGTGATTGCCAGCCCCTCCGCGACGGCAACGGCGGACATGCCAATGCCGCCCGGCACACGCCACACGACGTGAGGGCCCTCTTCGGGAAAACGATCGAGGAGTCCGGTTTCTTCGGAAGTTCCATTGCGGGCCGCACCCAGGAACTGCGGCCAATCCGCTGCGACCGCATGTGCTGATGACAGAGTAATCGCGAAAAGAAGAAGCAACTGTAAAACAGAGCGTAATGTCATCAAGAGGCTCCAGCTTGCGAACTCACGGGCGATACGGGGCTGAGATCGTTGAACGCAGTGTAGCGTCGCTGGCGATAGAAATACACTTCGACGTGATCTCACCGCCAATCTGCTCATGAGAACAACCCAGGATCAGGCTGATCGAAATATCTCGCATACTGCGACTGTTTTTTTCTTCGAGGGCAACTCGTTATCGACTGCGTTCAGTCAATATTGATAGGCCGGCGAGGTGAGAAACGGGTCATTCCCCGAATGCTCGGCTGGTTTAGCAGCCGATTACGGGTTATGATGGTACGAAACCGCAAATGAGCCATTTATGCTGAATATGCGTGGACACAAACATTCGTTTTGCGCCGGTTTCAAACGCCGTGATTTTCTGACTGCCGGCGCGCTGGGCATCCGGCCGGCGATGAACCGAAGTGCGAACATTATTCTCTTCATCAAGACCACGATACGTTGTCCCTGTTTCAAGCCGATGATCGTGAGTAAAACTCGCCGCGATGGTGCGAAAAAACTCAACCACGGAAATCAACCAGGTGATTCGATGATACGAAAAATTGTGCCTTGTTTGCTGTCGGTCGTGTTCGCTACTGCGGTGTCGGCGGAGGATAAGCCGTTTCCGGCGCATCGCGTGGTCGGCAATACCTACTACGTCGGTTCGGATGCATTGGCCAGCTACCTGATCGCGACACCCCAGGGGCACATTCTGATCAACAGCGGATTCGACGAGACCGTTCCATTGATCCAGGCTGCGGTCGAATCGTTGGATTTCAAGATGAGCGACGTCAAGATACTGCTGGCAAGTCACGCCCATTCGGATCATGTCGCCGGCCACTCACGCTTGCAAGAACTCACAGGCGCAAAAGTGTACGTGATGCGAGGCGACGATTCGGTCATCGCATCGGGAGGAGAAGGGCAGTACCTGTATACGGACGACCGCTGGCCTGCGTGCCCCGTCGACCGCGTGCTTGATGACGGCGATGAAGTGAAGCTGGGTGAGACGACGCTGGTGGCTCACATAACTCCCGGCCATACCCGCGGCTGTACCACGTGGGCCTGGCAAGAAAATGATGGCGAAAAGAAATACGATGTCGTCGTCATCGGCAGCCCGAATGTCAATCCCGGTTACCGTCTGGTCGACAACGCGGACTATCCCAAAATTGTGGACGACTTTGCCATAACATTTGCCGTACTGAAGAAATTGCCCTGCGACATTTTCCTCGGTGCGCACGGAAATTACTACGGCATGCACGCCAAGTACGATCGCGTGAAGTCGGCTGAAGTGAACCCGTTCATCGATCCCGAGGGTTATCGGGCTTACGTCGCCGATCGAGAGAAATTTTATTTGTCGACGCTGGCCGACCAAAAAGCAAAATAGTCAATGGACAGCAACTCGGCTGTTCCGTCGTTGCCAAATGGCAAATTCGCTGATGCAGTGGAGATCGCTGCCGATCGGCTACGAGTTCTCCATTCGACATGAGGTCGATGCTGCGGGACGTACGACGCTCGGCTCCTCGTCTTTCTTTCGATGCCGTCGTGATTATGCTGGACGTGCGACGCCTCCCTGGTTTCACTTTCTATTCGTGCGGCTTTTCGTGGAAGTGTCTTCAATTGCTCGCCTCATTTCGAGTCGAGCAATTATCGAGGCCAGAGACCTTAACCGCGTCCGCAGCACTCGCTACGCCCTTATACCTGGAATAACTCGTCTCTTTGTTCTTTCCGTTGTTACCGGTCCCCTCTTTTTTGCGATCGCGATACCGGAATGTGTGCTATGGTTCGGAATGGATGTTCATAACCGGAGTGTAATCATGACGGTGCGATCTTACAAAGCGGTATTTTCCGTTGCGGCCCTGGCAATTCTGACGGTCTGTGGAGTTTGGCATTTTGCTCCCCACGCCAAAGGAAATGTCAGGCCGATCGAGGTACGAGTCATCGGCGACCATTCATTGCCCGTTCCGGGGAAAATTGCCGTGTACGATAGCCTCGCCGAGTTAGAGACGAACTCGTTGGCCGACCAGTTCGTGTTGTCGCGCCCCATCGACTTTTCTCGCGAAAAACTGTTACGCGTCGATTGGCGTGCCGTCGGGTGTTACACCGACGAGATGAAACAGTCGAACGCGCCGGCGACGCCGTTGTTTGGCAAGCTGGCGCACAATACGCGTCGGGGCGGGAATGACGTGTCGTTCTACATCGAGAGTCCCATTCAAGGGAGTCTATTTGGAACTGTCGTCCATGCGGTCTTCCAGCAGCAAATCGGTAGTGACTGGTTCACTGTTCCGCTGAATGCGCGCGTCGCGTACAGCGAATTCGGGAGCACAACGGCCGTCGACCTTCTCATGGCGTTGTTCATGACTCTCACTGTTACGCTCGTCATTGTTTCGGTCCTGACGGGACGCCAGCGGAGGGAATCTGCCGGGGCGCTTCAAGTTGATTAAAGGAAAGTCTCCATGAAGTCTATGAGTCGAATGTTTGCCGCCGTATTACTCCTGTTTGGACTCACGGTTCCCGTTTACGGAGAGATGCTCGCTGTCCCTAACGGCGGATTTGAGGCGGGCTTGACGGCCCCCTGGGGGACCGGACAACGATTCAATAATTCCACAGCATGGTGGAACAGCAAGAATTGCGACTCGACGGCGACGATCGACGCCAAGAGAAGTTGCAGCGGCTCTCATTCGCTGCACATCATCAACAATAGCGAGCGAGCTGCTAACGTGTACGGCACGACGCAGCAGCCGTTTCCAACCGAGCCTGGACATCGCTATCGCCTCTCGGTCTGGGCACGGGCCAACGAATTGGCGTCTCACGGTGCGGTGAGCCTGATCGTTGACGAGGCCTGGGGACTGCGACCCATCCCACTTCCGAAAGGGACTTACGGCTGGACGCAGTTCACCGGAGAATTCTCCTCGAAAACGGGAGAAACGCAGATCCGAATTCTCAGCGAGGATCGAGGCGAAGTCTGGCTGGATGACATTCAGTTGGAAAAACTCGAATCCTCTTCGTCCACTTCGAGCCGCCAGCCTGACGAACAGATCGCGGAGAATATCGCCTCTCGTTTCCT
>JBJXGP010000224.1:0-8111 GCA_046160425.1 Planctomycetaceae bacterium | reverse complement strand
CGGGCGACAAACGTCGCTTCCGATCCGATCGCCACGCTTAAAGGGCTGAGCGGATTATCGACCGCACCATACGGCGTGCTCTTCGTCTTGGAACCGATGGGACTCGTCGGCGAATACTGGCCCTTGGTCAGTCCGTAAATCTGATTGTTGAAGAGAATGATCTTCAAATCGACGTTACGGCGGATGACGTGCATCAGATGATTGCCGCCGATGGAGAGTGCATCGCCGTCACCGGTAATGACCCACACCTGAAGCTCGGGATTGGCGAGTTTGACTCCGGTGGCGATCGCCGGCGCGCGGCCGTGAATGCCGTGAAATCCGTAGGTATCGACGTAATAGGGGAATCGGCTCGAACATCCGATACCGGAAACGAACATGAATTTTTCCCGGGGGATGCCGAGCGTCGGCAACACTTTTTTCATCTGGGCGAGAATTGAATAATCGCCGCAGCGGGGACACCAGCGTATTTCCTGGTCGCTGGCGAATTCTTTCGCGGTGAGGAGGGGTAGTTCCACACTCATGATGTCACAAACCTTATGCAGGGATGAAAAAATGGACTTTGTATTGGACGAACCACAAACGATACGACTGGCCTATGCAATCCGATCGAAAGCATTTGACCGTCGAAAACCGACTTCTATTATATCATGCCTTGTATCGCTTGCGCGATTTCACTCACCAGAAACGGCTTACCCTTGATCTTGTTCAGTCCCACGGCATCGACCAGATACTTGGACCGAATGATGAATTTCAATTGTCCGGTGTTGAGTTCCGGAATCAGGACTTTTTCGAAATTCTTGATGATGTCGCCAAGATTCTTCGGGAACGGATTCATGTAACGCAAATGGGCATGGGAGACCGACTGCCCTCGCTTCTGACATTCCTGAACCGCGGTTCGTACCGCCCCGTACGTCCCGCCCCAACTCAAAACCAGCAGCTTCCCCTTTTCGGGGCCTTCCACCGGCTGCAGCGGAATCGAGTCGGCGACGTTTTCAACCTTCTTCTGCCGCGTCAGAACCATGTGCTCGTGGTTCTCAGGAGAGTAATCGACGTGGCCCGTGACGTCGGATTTTTCGAGTCCGCCGATGCGATGTTCGAGACCCGGCGTCCCCGGTTGAGCCCAGGGGCGAGCGAGCTTCTCGTTGCGCAAGTAGGGGAGATAAACCTCTCCGCCGTTCTTTTCCGTCGGATGCGTGATCTTGATCGGCTTCAGATCGGAGACTTTCGGAAGCTGCCACGGCTCGGCACCATTGGCGATATAGCCGTCTGAGAGGAAGATAACAGGGACCATGAACTCGACGGCGATGCGGGCGGCTTCCTGAATCATGTAGAAGCAATCCGACGGAGTCGCGGCAGCGACGATCGGCAGCGGCGAATCGCCGTTGCGTCCGAACATCGTCAACAGCAGGTCCGACTGTTCGGTCTTGGTGGGGAGTCCGGTGCTCGGTCCGCCGCGCTGCACGTTGATGATGATCATGGGGAGTTCGGTCATCAAACCGAGTCCCATCGCTTCACCTTTGAGGCAAATCCCCGGGCCGCTGCTGGCGGTGACGGCGAGTTGTCCGGTGAATGCCGCACCGACGACTGAAGACATCGCCGAGATTTCATCTTCTGCCTGGAACGTGCGGACGCCGAACTTTTTCAACAGCGAGAGTTCGTGCAGGATGTCGCTGGCGGGGGTAATCGGATAACCGCCGTAAAACAACTTCTTGCCGGCAAGATGCGCGGCGGTCACGAGACCATAGGCGGTCGCTTCGTTGCCGGTGATTTTGCGATATTTGCCGGGAGCGAGTTTCGCCGGGGCGACGTGGTAGTGAACGGTGAATGACTCGGTCGAGAATCCGAAGTTGGAGCCGGCGCGTAATGCCCGCAGGTTGGCTTCGGCAATCTGCGGATTCTTCTTGAACTTGGAGTTGACCCACTCTTCGGTCGGTTTGGCGTCGCGATCGTAAAGCCAGTAGACGAGGCCCAAAGCGAAGAAGTTTCGACAACGATCGGCTTCACGCTGCGAGAGTCCCAGACCCTCGACGGCATCGCGCGTCAATCGCGTCATCGAGACTTTATGCACGCGATAACCCGACAACATGCCGCCGTCGTCGAGCGGGTTGGATTCGTAATTCGCTTTCGACAGGTTGCTCTTGTCGAAGGCGTCTTCGTTGATGATCAGCGTCCCGCCCCGTTTGAGGTCGGCCAGGTTGGTCTTCAGGGCGGCCGGGTTCATCGCCACGAGGGTGTCGACTTCATCGCCGGGGGTGAAGATGTCGTGGTTCGAGAAGCAGAGTTGATAACCGCTGACCCCCGCCAGCGAACCGGCGGGAGCACGGATTTCCGCCGGGAAGTCGGGCAAGGTGCTGACGTCGTTACCGAATGAGGCCGAGACGTTCGTGAATTGAGTGCCGACGAGTTGCATCCCGTCGCCGCTGTCACCGCAAAAACGAATCACGACGGTTTCGAGATTTTCATCTTTACGGCCGTTGACCGAGGCGGGAGGTGCCTCAACTGTTGCCATGAGAGGTATTCTCCTGTTGCAAAAGGCTGGAATGGGTTTCGTAACCCGGCAGGCGCGTCAATAAAGTTCTGAATTTCAGCAGAAATCGTGTCGCCCAGAGGGTTTCAGGAAGGATAAACGTCGCGACAGCCGCCCGATCACGAGGCACAGAGATCGAGGTTGCTGACATGGATTGAGGTGCGCCGGGTTCAGCGTACATGGGGTATGTTATTCCGTGAGGATCAACAATCGTCAAACGGCTTTCAGGCCCCTTCACGATGCTGAGTAATCGACTGTGTATGAGCGGCTTGATTATACACGGCCGACGGAAAATGTTCGACTAAAAAATGAGTGACCGTTTTGACATCGACGATTCCCAGCGGTTCATTATTGGAATTGGTGACGGGGAGTCGGCGGTAGCCCCCTTGATCCATCAACTTCACCACTGAAAACAAGGTCTCGTTCTCTTTCACGGTATGTGGATTTTTCGTCATCACCTGCGTCACGGAGATCTCCAACTCCGTATGATTCGCCAGATATTTCAAAATGTCTCGTTCCGTCACGATAGCGGTCAGTTTCCCCTGATCGCAAACCAACGCGCACCCGTGATGGTGTTTTCGCATTTCAGCGGCGGCTTGCTTCAAGCTGGCCGACCCATCCAGTATGGGGACCGCCTTGAGCGTCACATCTCCGACTTTTTTTGCGGTCAGTATGCTTCGCAGTTCCATGGAAAACGCCTTTTGCCAGGAGCTTTGAAGGAATATCAGGTCATCATGGCCCCCCATGAATAACCCGGCACGAACTCGACTCTCATGTCATCCAAGTTGCGGATTTTGTCTGTTTATCGATGATTCGTCAACCCATCGTTGCGAGTGTGATCGACACATTGCCGGGCCAACTTGCGAAACTAGGACAAAAGCCGCTGTCTATTCGGCATCTCCCAAGTCACCTACGGCCCCCGTGATCCCAATCTGTGGCTCGCGTCATATCGAACTTCGAAGCCCAAGATGAAATCGTCGGTATTTTCGACAAAGCCAATAAAGTCAACGATATGGGTATTTTACTCACTTCTAACGAAATGAAAAGTGTTCCTCCCCGTAGAGATTCTGAACATTACGAGAAATTCACCGCGGCTGCACGCGTCGTGCTCCGTCCGCCGAGTTCACGATGTGTACTAAAGATCAATCATTGTCGCGATCAACAACGTGATCGGCACGTGAATCGATGCACAAACCCGTTCCGTCTTCATCTTGTCGGCGAACCGACTTTTTGAGATAACTCCAATCCGCCAAAATTGATGCGTAAATGGATTTGAATATCAATACTTGCGATGAGTTCGCAAGCCCGACACGAATCGATCAGAAGGGATGCTGAAGCGACGTGGAGCCGCCGTCCAAACAACTCGTTTCCCTCCTGACGGGGCTGGGACTCTGCACGGCGAGCGACTTGCGCCGGTCGCGAAGTCGTGTGCGCCGATTGGCTCGTGATCTCCCCGCATTCGATTCGGTCTGGATCGATGCCCTCGTGCAAGCCCGAAAACTGACCACCTTTCAGGCTCATCTTCTGGAAACGTCTCGACCCGAACTGCTCAAAATCGGGCCGTGCGTCATCGTCGAACGGTTGGGGACGTCGGAATCATCCGAAACGTTCCTCTCCGAAATCATCGAACGGCATGAACGCTGCGTGCTGAAACGGCTTCGTGTTTCCCCCGATCAATGCGATCAGGCGGGGGAGGAACTCAAGGGGCTTGTCGAGAAGTTGAGCCATGTTTCTCATCCTTCCATCGCGGGACCGTTTACCGTGCAGCGTCAGCAGGAACAATTGTTCGCACTGGCGCCGTACATTCCCGGCCCGCATCTGGGGGATCTGCTGATCCGACGCGGACGCTTTCCCACCGACGTCGTGGCGGCGATCGCTCGACAATTGCTCGATGGACTGTGCGCCCTCGAAAAAGCCGGCTGCATTCACGGCGATATTCTGCTCTCCAACGTGCGATGCTTGAACTCGGGACGCATGGTGCTCGTCGACACCGGCATTACGCCGATCGTTCACCCCCGAATTTCATATTACGATGACGCCTCGCCGGAGCGTTACGACGGCATGGCTCCCGAGTTGATCGGCCCCGGACGCAACCCCGATGCGCAATCAGACGTCTATGCTCTCGGATGTTTATTGTGGCAGTTGCTGACCGCGCGCCCTCCCTACATTCAGGCCGATCCCCTGCTCAAGCTCGCCGCGCATCAGATGCAGACAATCGAGGATGTGCGCACGTGGGTTCCCGACACGCCGGCATTTCTCGCGGAAGGAATCAATCGCTGCATTTCGCGTTCGTTATCCGAGCGGCCAAGCTCGTTTCAGCAGGCTCGTGAACTGTTCGGCCTGCCGGCCCGCCGCGATGCTCATCGGCTGAAAGTGTTTCGGTCGATGTTTCAATCGCGAGCCGTCCCCTTGCGCGGCCATTCGCCCGTCAAGCCGGGTGGCTGGGCCTGGATGTGTGCGATTCTGTTCTTGATTTCGGGAGTCGCGACGTCGCTGTTCCATTCCGGTATCCGCACCGAATTACTGAGCCTCACGCAGCAGTTCCAGCCAGCGGAAGCGACGACGCCGAATGAAACAACGAACGTCACTGCGAATGCGACAACGGCGGGAACTCCCACGGAAACACAGTCACACCGCTGGATGCCGTTGCCGCGTCCCGATGCCGCAGGCGTGATCAAACTCGATGCGGCGGGACCGTATGCCGCCGCCGAGATCGTGCAGGTCGGCAAGCTATCGATCGTCGCTTCTGCCGATCGTCCCGCGGTCATCATCGTCGAAGAACAACCTCTCATGGTCTCGTGTGAAGCATTTCACCTCGAAAATGTGGAATTGCGATTCGGCGACGACGAAGCAACTGCCGAAGAAAAGCCGTCCGTAGACGCGGGCCAATCGACGGCAACTGAAAAGGCGTCGGCGTTGTTGCTCGTGCAGGCGCAGGATATCTCGATACAAGGTTGCCGATTCATCTCGGATGTTCTGCCGTCGGGTGACATATCATTTGCCACACGCTCCACCGCGACCTCGACCCCTCGCCCCGCGATCGGCTGGAAACTGGTCGATCCTTCCGATCCTCAAGCGGGGTTATGCTCGCTCACCGAGTGCGTATTTGCCGGCGACGGAGTGAGCGTTTATCTCAAAGACATCCCACATCAATTGTCGCTGACGAATGTGTTCAAGCAAGGGGAGGGGGCGCTATTGCAATTGAAGCGGATGCCGACCTCCAAACACGCGCTCGATGTGCAGTTGAAGAGCGTCACCTGCCGTCAATCGGGGCCGATTTTCAAGATCATGTTGAGCGATGCGCAATCGCGGCGGTTGGCGGGAGCGATTCGCTGCACGGCGGAGAACAGCGTCTTCGATTTCATTTCGCTCGAACAGGGAGAAATCACGCCGTTCATCGAATTCGTGGAAAACGATCTCCCCGCGAACTGGCACGAACGGATCGAGCTGACGGGACAAGGAAATCTGGCCAATCCGCAACTGGTCCTCGCGGCCCTGCGTTCGCCGTCAGACGGCCAGCAGCAGGTGCTCGACGACAGCGAGATGTCGGTCGAAGGGCTTTCGACCGCCGAGATCAAGTTTCTGGAACCAGCCGGTTTAACGGTGAAAAACGCAGCGATCGAACCTCCCTCAATACCGAGCCTCAGTTCATTGCCCCCGGGAATCGACAGCGAACGAATGCCCGTTTGGTTGCGGGAATGAATGATAGTGGGTGACACGTCCCTGACGCTTTGGGAAGGGCGTGGTTTTCGGCTGAGAAATCCCACGCCCTTCGAAGACTCAGAGCGTGCCACCCGAAATATTCATCACATCCATACCGTCGCAACGCTTTAGAAATTGACCAATGAAGTAAAACAACATGCAGCTCCGGACACACGAAAATTATCAGCGAGTGATCGACAAGGCAGCGCGTTGTCATCAGCAGAATCGCAATCCCAGCCAGATCGATCCTATCGAAATCACGCTGGCCCGGCTTTATAGCTACGCCTTTCGCCTGCACATCATCGGCGTGTTTCATGCCACGCGCATTGCGCTGGCCTCCATTCCGCCGATGACTCGTATGGCCGGGGTCTTGCGGCAACGAACGGTTGAAACGCTCGAAGACCTCACCAGCCAGTCGATGGAGCCGATCCCCGTCGACTTCCGCGTCGTGATCACGACGATGTACCGCTACGACCGAAAAATCCGGCGTGTGCTCCAAAGTCTGCATGACGAACAGCAGGAGACAAACGATGAAAAGCTAAAATCGATCGCCGACCGGTTTCAAGCGATCATCGAAGAGATCACGACGTCGTGCGGCATACATGTGGCACAGGATACGCACGCCCCCGAACAAGCGGGATTCATCGTTCCCGGCTTAGGGATTACGATCGTCCCACTGGTCTACGGCGATCATCATTCGTGGAATCTCGCATGGCTCGCCGGTCAGGAACGAAACGTCCCCACGCATCGCCATCATCACGGCGTCGAGATTCATCTCGGTTACAACCCCACGCACGGCGTGACGGTGCTCGGCGATTGCCGGGCCAAGGTCGACGAAGGTTACGCCATGCCGATCCCGCCGGAGACCGATCACGGGTGGGTGAACACGAGCGAAACGCCTCACCATGTCCCTTTTATTTTCGGCTCGCTCGAACACGCCGGTTGGGGAGTCTTTCTCGACGTCGAGGCGAGTCAGCGTCCGGTCGATCGCTTGTCGTGGGTCGAACGCGACAGCGTGAAATTCAGTCAGATGGTCTATTTGGAGCGGGAAATCGACAGCGCGGCGAGACTCACTTCGAACTTGCGGAAAACGCTGATTCCGTATTCCGTCACCAACCGCAGCGGCAGCGGAGGACTCGAACTGAGCCTCACGCGAATCAATGCATCGGGTTATTCGTTTCCCGTCGATTCGTTTCGCGCGGTTTCGATTTCGCGCGGGACGGCGAACGTTTCCATCGAAGGGATCGAACGCCAAGTGAAAGCCCACGACCATTTCGGCATCCCCGCCGGGCTTGTCGGAACATTGCGACAGGTCGGCGCCGAACCGCTAGTGGTTCTCGATGCGACGATCAAGGGATACCGAGAGCGAACATGACATGTGAGCGCGTCGTACCCTTCTCCCCTCGGGCGAAGGTGGCCGACAGGCCGGATGAGGGTGCCTTATTGTTTTTGCGATTGGCAAAGCCTCTCAACTTTTCTGAGTGACTCAATCGCATGGTGCGGGGCGGTGCCGAACGTTTGAGTTCAGTTGCGATTTGCGGCCGTTTGATTTGCAACTCTGGAAAAATGTCCGCCGCAAATCGTCAACTGCGACGACTCGTTCGGGCACGTTTGATCGTTGTCACGATAGGGAACGATCACGCTCCATGACGATGCGCTGGCGGGCTGCCGTCGTCCACATCAACGCACCAAAAGCGTTGTGCGGCGCGGCAAACGCCAGCGTAATCTATTTGTCAAGGAGGGGGAACTTTCCAAGAGCCTCCGTCAAAACCGTTAAGCAATTCACTTAACACGATTTACGGCGACCGAAAAATCCTTGCAAATTAGGGATTTCCTTTTGGTCAATTTTCAATTTGCCTCAATTTTCCAGTAATCAAATGGG
>JBJXGP010000223.1:0-4344 GCA_046160425.1 Planctomycetaceae bacterium | reverse complement strand
TGGGGGCTTCCCCGGTTCAAGGCGAAGGTTGATGAGTATTTCGGAAATACGCTCCCCGAACCTGCTCCCATAGTCGTCACCGACGTCGACGATCACATCGGCTGGCGTGAACAGGGGGACGGCCTCTGGTTTCTCGGCGTAAACATCGAAAACGGCCGCATCAAGGATGAAGGAAACCTGCGGATCAAAACCGGACTCCGCGCGATTTTGAACAAGTACAAGATGCAGTCTCGTCTGACCGCGCTGCAAAGTGTCATCCTTTGCGACATCGAGGAAAAAATCAAAGCCGATATCAACAAGCTACTCGCCGAGCATGGGATCAAACAGGATTACGAGTTAACTCTACTCCGGCGATATTCGATCGCCTGCCCGGCGTTTCCCACGTGCGGACTGTCGATTACGGAATCCGAACGCGCATTACCGGGGATCATCGATGCTTTGGAAGTCGAATTGGCAAAGCTCGGCATCCCCAATGAGCGAATTTCCATCCACATGACCGGTTGCCCGAACGGTTGCGCCCGCCCTTACACTCCCGACATCGGGTTCGTAGGAAAAACATTGGGGAAATACACGATCTATGTCGGCGGAAATGCCGAAGGGACACGCCTCGGCTTCATCATCAAAGACCTGGTTCCGACCGCCGAAGTCGTACCGTCATTGGTGCCGCTGTTGACGGCATTTCAGGCCGAACGCCAGCCGGGTGAGTCATTTGGGGATTTTTGCGTGCGGCTGGGCGAAGAGGTGCTGAAGTCCCGCTTCGCCTGATTTTCACGTCGCGCGGGCTGAGGTTTGCATCTTCTGAAGAACACGCCGGCATTTTATAACTTTCGGTTGCAAATGATGCCGAGGTTGACTTATAGTTGTGCGAGCATCAGCATTTTGAAAGCCGTGACGCGAAACTTTCTGGGTTTTCGCGTGTCATTTCAAGAATGATGGTGTCTCATCCAGAAGTGATGTCGCAGTTGCCGCATCACCGACGGGCAGGTAGCTCAGTTGGTAGAGCACAGGACTGAAAATCCTGGTGTCGCCGGTTCGATTCCGGCCCTGCCCACTCTCGAAAATACCCTTACTATTAAGGGTGTTTTCGTTCTTTGGGATCTTGAATGCGTTCCCCACTCAGGGTGCTTCGTCACAGCCGGAATTCATGGCCTGGCGGTTCCTAATGAGCCTCATCCGATACCCCAATCCTGTCGCTGCCACGATGGACAAATCTGTTTCAGAGATTATGATTCCACGATCGTGTTCTGATCCACCATCAAATTCGACTCGCCTCGAGAAGGATTCTCGCAGCATGACCACGAAACCGACTCATCAACTGACGCTGAAAGATCGGCTTTCTCGATTGAATTTCACTCAAGCATGCAAAATGCTTGGGGAACAAGGTCGACAACGCATTCAACAAGGCGGCAAGTACGACATCGATCTGAACGAACAGGTCTATCTCGAGGGTGATCTCTATCGGCTCAAGCTGACGGATGCCGTAGTCACCGTCACGCTGATGGCGGACGCGAAAGATCGGCTGCACTGGAACTGCACGAGTTGCGAAATTCCCTGCGAGCACGTCGGTGCCGCACTCTCTGTGGTTCTCGAGGAAAAGACGGCCCTCGGTTTAGCTGCGGCTCCGCCGGTCCGCGTCCCGGTCGAAAGCCTGGGGGAGTCGGAACTGATCGACCGCGCTATCTCGGAACGGATGGAACGCGCCCGCATCGAGAAATTCAAAGTGATATCGCAGGCTCCCGACACGTTGTGGACCGATTACAAAGTCACGAGCGCCACGTCCGGCAAGACATATCGTGTCGCCCTGCGCGGCCGCGAACCGCATTCGTCGTACTGCACCTGCCCCGATTTTCGTGCGAACACGCTGGGTACTTGCAAGCACATCCTGCATGTCCTGCGAAAGGCCGAGAAGAAATTCTCGGCGATCCAATTTCGCCGACCGTATCGTCACGAGCAGTTGTGCGTGCATTTGTCATCAGGTGAACGACCCTCACTTCGCTTTGGCATCCCTTCGGGCATGAGCGAACAGGCTCGGAAAATTGTCGAACCCGTCGCCGATCGCGATCTTGATGACGTGAACGATCTCGTCAAACGGTTGACGAAGCTGGAACGATCCAGTGAAGCGGTGACGGTTTATCCCGATGCGGAGGAATTCATACAGCAGCGTTTGTTTCAAGATCGCATCGGAACTCTGGTGGCGGAAATTCGCCGCGATCCGGCACGCCACCCGCTGAGAAAGAGTTTACTCAAGGTGGAATTGCTTCCATATCAACTCGATGGCGTCGCGTTCGCCGCGGGGGCCGGTCGCGCGGTCCTGGCCGATGACATGGGTCTCGGGAAAACGGTGCAGGGGGTGGGCGTGGCCGAGTTTCTGGCCCGTCACGCGGAAATTCGCAAAGTTCTGGTCGTGTGTCCCACGTCGCTGAAATCGCAATGGCGGAACGAAATCGAGCGGTTCAGCGACCGATCGTGCCAACTCGTCCTGGGAGGCATGGCCGAGCGGGCCACGCAGTACGACAACGAAGCTTTCTTTACGGTCTGCAATTACGAGCAAGTCCTGCGAGATCTGCTGGCGATCGAACGCGTGCAGTGGGATCTCATCATCCTCGACGAAGGCCAGCGGATCAAGAATTGGGAAGCCAAAACGACGAACGTGATCAAAGCGTTGAAATCGACGTTTGCTCTGGTCTTGTCGGGGACGCCTTTAGAAAATCGGCTCGACGAACTTTACAGTGTCGTACAATTCGTGGATGACCGCCGTCTCGGTCCCGCTTTTCGCTTTTTCAATCGGCACCGCGTGACCGACGACAAAGGAAAAGTGCTGGGGTACAAGAATCTGGCCGATCTGCGGCGAAACTTGCAGCCGATTCTGCTACGCCGCACGCGCGATGAAGTGTTGAAACAATTGCCTGAGCGGACCACCGAACTCGTCAGGATCGTACCTACGCGCGAACAACTCGACCTGCACGATAGTCACATGAGAATCGTCGCTTCAATTGTGCGCAAGCCGTTCATCAGCGAAATGGATCTGCTGCGCCTGCGACAGGCGTTACTCATGTGCCGCATGGCAGCGAACAGTACCTTTCTCTGCGAGAAACGCGAGCCGTCGTATTCCAGCAAACTTGAGCGGTTGGATGAACTTCTCGAGCAGTTATTCAGCGAGGAAGGTCGCAAAGCGGTTCTGTTCTCCGAATGGACCACCATGCTGAGCCTGATAGAAAAAATTCTGAAACGTAAAAAACTGAAATACGTGCGTCTCGACGGTTCTGTACCGCAAAAGCAACGCCAGCAATTGGTCAACACGTTTCAGACGCAGTCCGATTGCCAGCTGTTTATAACGACCAATGCCGGTTCGACGGGTTTGAACCTACAAGCCGCCAATACGGTCATCAACGTCGATCTGCCGTGGAATCCTGCGATACTCGAACAGCGGATCGCCCGCGCCCACCGCATGGGCCAGAATCAGCCGGTACAGGTCTTCGTGCTGGTGACCGAAAAAACATTGGAAGAGAGCCTGCTCTCCACGCTCTCGGCCAAGAAGGATCTGGCATTGGCGGCGCTCGATTTTGAATCCGACACCGACGAAGTTTCGCTCGTCAGCGGAACTGAGGAGTTGAAGAGCCGGCTTGAAATTCTACTGGGGGCCAAACCTGCAGCAGCCGTCGACGAGACGCACAAGGCCGATCATCAGATGGAAGAGCCGCGATCGACTGAGGGAGACACGCAGCATCGCGAACGGGTCGCTGCCGCTGGGGGAGAGCTACTCGGTGCCGTTTTCAATTTTCTGGGGGAACTCGTTTCGCAGGATCAAACCGCACCCAGTCCGCCGCCGGAAAAGGTCTCTCAACTGAAGCAACGCCTATCGGAGTGCGTGGAAGAAGATGTCACCGGGCGTCAGCGACTTTCGATCACGCTACCCAACCGGCAAATGCTCGACAACCTCGCCAACACGCTCGCGCGGTTGTTGGTTGCCAATCCGGAGTAATATTTAACTCGTTGATCGAGGGGAATCGGGTTTTCAGGAAAGCCCCAACGAATTGCATCAATGAAATCGGTGGGAGAATTCCGCCTGTTTATGCTTTCCATTGCTCATTTCGCTTGCATGGCCTCGACAAGCTGTCTGGCCAGTTGTTGTTCCTCGGGCGTGAATTCCTTCTTGAAGCGGCGTTTGATGGGCATCCCTAATTTGCACTCACGATTTTCGCGGATCGGTTCGCTTGCCAGTGTTTGGGCGATGTCTCGCAGGGCATACGATTTATAGTCTGCGTTGCCAATTGATTGAGTCAATTCGATTGCTTGCGCGAAATCTCCTATATCGGCAAACGCTTCGGCGATTTGAGACAGCAC
>JBJXGP010000222.1:0-12314 GCA_046160425.1 Planctomycetaceae bacterium | reverse complement strand
GGGCTGGTCGTCCGCGCCGTATGCCTGGCGAATTTCGAAGATCGATCCCGGCATAGGTAGAAGTTGGCTACCCAGCCAGGTCGATCCACCAGCAAGTATACAGGATTGCAAGAACGCGCGGCGCGATGTGTGTGTCATGATCGAATTCCCTGAAGTTGTCGAGATCAGATCGTTCCATGCGACTCGGAGTTACAGTGCCCGTAATAGAATATCGCATCGGGGTGCGAAATCGCCAGTATGAATCCCGTGGTTCTTCCTCTGATCTGCCGAATGACGACGGTATTGTTGGTGTCACAGAATTGGTTTGATTGTTTTTACGAGGCGAGCGTGGCACAATAACCGCTTGTCGGCATTATCCGGGAAATACACTCTAAAAAGAAATCCAGAATCAAGGATAAACACACCCATGAGCAGCAAACTCTTCGATCTCAACGGACGAACCGCATTAGTCACAGGTGGCAGTAAAGGGCTTGGCAAGGCGATGGCACGTGGCTTTGCTGAAGCGGGGGCCAATGTCGTCATCGTCAGCCGGAACGAAGGTGAATTGACCGCCGCGCTGAAAGATATTCTCGACGGCACCGGAGTTAAAGGGAAGCTGCTCGTCGCCGATCTCAGTAAGCGGTCCGAAGCGAAACGGCTGGCAAATGAGGCTGTGGCTGCGTTTGGTGGAATCGATATTCTCGTCAACAACGCCGGTTCGAACGTTCCCGAATTGACTGAGAAGATCACTGACGATAATTGGGATCGAATTCTTGAACTCAACCTGAGTTCCTGCATGGCCTTGTCGCGGGCTCTGGTTCCGCAAATGAAGGAACGGAAATGGGGTCGCATCATACATATCTCGTCGATCATGGCCTTGGGATCCAAAGAAGGACGTAACGCCTACTCGGCGACGAAGGCTGCTCTCATCGGGATGTGCCGTGCGGAAGCCATCGACCTGGGTTCGTTCGGCATCACGTCGAACTGCATTTGCCCCGGACCGTTTCTCACCGATCTCCCCGGCAGTGTGCTCACTGCCGAACAGAAGAAGGCATTCGCCCAAAGAACGGCATTAGGCCGATGGGGTGAACCTCGCGAACTGGCGGGGACGGCATTGCTGCTGGCCAGTGACGCCGGCAGCTATATCACCGGCACATCGATCGTCGTCGACGGCGGAACGATGTGTCGTATTTTCTAATGTGGCCGGTGTCTCGTTTACTTTGAACTGACTTCCTGCACGAGTTCATCGACCTTGTCAAGAATTATTTCTTCGACCGATTCGGTGAACGGACCGGGGAGCGATGTGTAGAGCATTGCACCGCGTCCTTCGTATCCCCCTTCCCGCAACACCCGCAGGCTGGGAACATACCCGAAGACGTCGTTGGAATATCCGGCCACCCAGACGTTGGCATTTCCGAAACGCCGCTTCAGTTCGAGCGAGTAATCGACGACCACTTCGCCGGCGAGCGCAATCAGCAGGATCTCCGGGCCAAGCTTGACGACCTGAATCGGATACGAATAGTGCGTCCGGATCGCTCCCGATGTGTCGAGTTCATCGAGCAGGGTCTCTGCATGCAATTTTTCATAGAAATTCGTACTTTCCTTGGACTTGAGCAACTCTTCTCGACTGGCGGGAGGTGCAAATTCCAGATCGGCGTAATCGTATGCCGATTTGAGCGGACCATGCACGACCTTGCGGTGAGCCTGCAGGGCCGCTTCTGCGGCGTTGGCGAGCGAGCGGCCATGGCGTTGAGCCCATTCTTGCGTCCCGCGCGGATATGGATTCTGATCGCCGCCGCAGCCCATCATGAACATGGCGATCGTGCCGGGATGGTCGGCCTCGAGATACTCCTGGGCGTAACCCGCATAGTCGCCGCAATATTGATATAAAGCCAGTGTCGTATTATGGCATGCATAACCGAACAGAATCGTCTTCAATTCTTTTTCGGGTGATTCAACGATCAGCACGGGGACATCCTGATCGACCAGACCGTCAGGGTACGGGCTGTTATTGACTCCTCCGGGAGTCGGCAAACGCCGATTCATCGAAACGCCCGCGCGGCCATGTGAGTAGTACAAATTTGCAGGAGCGAGATTCGAAATCGCTTTGCCGACCAGTTCGACAATCTTGTTCTCCAGATCGGCGGTGTACGCTTCGGCCATCGCGATCCACTTTGCATCGCGATGCTTCAACAGTAGATAGCGCGAGCGAAGTTCAGGCCCGCTGTGCGTGTGCGAGGCATTCATCAGCAGTCCGGATGGAGGGAGATTCCATTCCTTCTCGACGCGTTGTTCCACATTTTCGCGCACGGACCGCGGGACTCCGATCAGGTCGAGAGTGACCATGACGCAGCGGTTGCCGTGGACATCTTCCAATGCCAAGGCCTTGGCGAACAGGTCGTGAAATTTCCCTTCCGCCGGTTTATCGCGTGATGCATAACCGGCCATCCAGGTCATTTCGCCGGGCGTGACAGCGACCGCCGCCGCCCCGGCTTTCCACTCAGGCTTTTCGTTTTGGGCGTATGCGACTTGGACCCCGCAAAAAATCGTCAAAATGAGGACAATAATATTCAGCGACTGAAAAATTCGTCGAACATTATTCACGGATGATAGTTTCATTTGCGACATGACGTACATCCTGTTCCTGGAGCGGTTGATAAGAGTGGTGCATCGGCCCACAAAAATGTTATCATATTTCGATTGCAGTCATGCCATGATAATCGATCATTCGATGATGCATAAGTCATCAGCGTCTTGATTTGCATCATCACCTCATCTTTCAGGTCGTCACGGGAAACAAAAGGAGTCAGACATGTCACGCCGATCGATCAGTCGCCGAGGCTTTATGGGGACAGCGACCGCTGCATTGTCCTACTGCGGATGGACGAATTACTCACATGCCAAGGATAGTGATGCGGCGAATCCGCGTGATGATCGACCACCGGTGCTGGAGCCACGAGCAACTTCAGGTGACGATGCCGTCGAACCGAATTGGGATGAACGGATCACGATTACCGTCAGTCCCACGGAAGGCGATCTCGTCGGCGGTACCGAAAAAGTTTTACAGGCGGCAGTCAATTATGTCGCACACTTTGGCTGTGGGACCTTTCAAATTCTCCCGGGAAACTACAAGTTGCGGAATTCAATTTTTCTGAAATCGGGGATCCGCATCTTGGGGAGCGGTCTCGATTCGATTCTCATCAAGGAACCGTCACACACCACAAAACTCGCCGTTGATTCCGACTGGTACGACCAGGAAGTGACACTGGAAGATGATAAGGGATTTCAACTGGGGGACGGCGTGTGCCTGATCACGAAGAATCCGCACACCGGCTCGATGCAGTATTTGAAGCGCACGCTCGTTGCCCGTTCGGGGAAACGGTTCAAGCTCGATCGCCCCTTGCGAGAAAATTACTGGCAGATGGGGAATTCATCGGCGAATGCCTTGTTCCCTCTGCTCACTGGTGAGGAAATCGAGAACGTCGTGATTCAGAATGTGACGCTGGACGGTAATCGCGAACAGAATGAACATCTCGATGGGAATTATGCCGGTTGCATTTTTCTGCAGGACTGCCGCCGCATCGCTATGAAGGAAGTCACGACGAGAAATTACAACGGCGACGGCATCAGTTGGCAGATTTGCCACGACGTCGCCGTCGAGAATTGTCATTCGCACGATAATGCCGACCTCGGATTGCATCCCGGTTCAGGTTCGCAGCGGCCGCTCATTCGAGGCAACAAACTGGAACGCAACAACATCGGCATCTTTTTCTGCTGGGGAGTGAAATACGGACTCGCGGAAAACAACATCGCCGACGGCAATCTCAGTTATGGCGTCTCAATCGGTCATCGCGATACGAACAACCTGATTCGCAACAATGAAATTCTCAACAGCGGAAAGGTCGGCGTGCTGTTTCGACCGGAGCGAGGCAAGGCGTTTGCACCACATCGCAATCGGCTCGAAAAGAACCGCATCATCAACAGCGGCCCTGAAAGCGGCATCGCCGTCGACGTGCAGGGGGAGACCGAATCGGTGATCATCTCCGAAAACGAGATTCAGGAAACCCGCGAACCGATGCAGCGGATCGGCATCCGCGTCGGAAAGGAGACCCGCGATATCAAGCTGGTCGACAACACGTTTGAAGGGCTCTCGGTGAAAGTGACTGGGCCTTAATCGAGATGAACCATAGCCTTGACGACTCCGTTTGTCGGGTCGAGCCAACGCGGAAATTCGCCGATCATTTCGGTCAGGCTCGCACGATGCGTGATCCAGGGCGTCGTGTCGATTTGTCCGGTTTCCATCCAGCCGATGATACGCCGGAAGTTGTCGGCGGTCGAATTGCGAGTCGCCATTAACGTCATTTCGCGCCGATGAAATTCGGGATCAGGGAATGTGATTTCGGAGGTCACCAGACCGACGAACGTCAGTCTTCCACCCTGTTCCACATAGCGAAAGGCCTGCATCATCGAATCGGCATGACCGGTCGCATCGAATACGGCAGTGGGCAACTCCCCCGAAAAACGGTCGAGGATCAACGTTTCGATGTGGGCGGAATCGAGTTTCTCACCCTGTGAATCGAGAGGCCGAATGGTATGTGAGATATGAAATCGGTCGCTGCAAAACTGGAGTCTTTGTTCGTTCACATCCATCACCGCGAGATGGACTCCCGCGAACTGGGCGAACTGTATGACGGAAAGACCGATCGGTCCGGCTCCGATAACGAGCACATTTTCCCCCTGCGTCAGCGACGCCCGCTCGACGGCGTGTGCGCCGATTCCCAACGTCTCGACCAACGCAAGTTGATCGAATGAGAGTTGACTCGATGGATGCAATTTGTGGATGGGGACGCGAATGAATTCCTGCATGCCGCCGTCAGTATGCACGCCGAGAACTTGCAGGCTCGAGCAGCAATTTGTTTTTCCTCTCCGGCAGGCGCTGCATTGACCGCAATTTATGTACGGTTCGACGGCGCAGCGATCGCCGACGGTAATCCGCGGCATCTCACGACTCGTTTCAGGCCCATTGCTCATTTCGACCACTTCGACACCGAGTTCGTGGCCGAGAATGCGAGGATACGAAAAAAATGGTTGTCGTCCGCGATAGGCGTGAAGATCAGTGCCGCAAATGCCGACGCGATGGACGCGGACCAATGCGGTTCCCGCTTCGAGAGCAGCCGGAACTGTCCGGTCGGTTAGCACGAAGTGCTCGGGCTTTTCGAGGATGACGGATTTCATGTTGGGTTGATCTTTTCAGTATCGAGCAGCGAAATCCCACAGGCATCGCGCGGCTTTCGACGATGTCACATCCAGTTACTCTGCCGTCGGACGAAATGCAAGCCCAAAAGTTCTCGAAAATAAATCTCATTAAGAAAGTCAAAAACGATACTTTCACATCGCTCGTCGCGCGGGTTACAATCGTTTCTGACGTATCTAAATTTTATCAGCAGATTCGTCTTCGACCGAGCGATAAAATTGCCGGTGCGCGATCGTCAGTTATCGATTCATTCATCAGTTCTTATTTTTCGGCGATTCTCAATGAGCATTCCATCCGCCAGGTCGAGCGTGTCCGATCTGGTTTTTCACGTCTATCGACGATCGGTGCATCCCGAGCTTTTCAAAACCTATGTCACATCGCATCTTTCCACAAGTAAGTGGAATGCCGAATTGCGTATCGGTGACGTGGGTCATCTCGTTTCCTTTCGCATGGGAGACCAGATTCTCACCGAGATGACGGCCACCGAACGGACCCCTCTGCCACATCACTATCATTGCCTCGAGCGGCGGGTGCGCGGACAACGCAACGAGACGCTCGAGATCATTCCGGGTCTGCGATATCAGGTCAGCTTTCAAGTCGAACAACTCGAACAGGATGTTTTCCTGCACGTCCACGAGGAAATGCTTACCGATGCCCGCAAGGCCCAATTGGCGTTTCATTTTCCTCCGGCGCACCGATTCCTGCCGGGCGCCGTCAGTCTCGTCAATGCGTCGCCGGTATTTGGGGGATTGTTGGTGCATACGTTTCACACTTTTCCCGATAGTTGTGCCGTAGTGAAGACGCAGTCTTTGTATGAAGTTGGCTAGCGTCTAAACATGGAGCGCCGGCGATGTCCGTTTTATTGAGGATCGAACAAGAATGAACCCAATTCGGCGACGCGCGGTTGCCATCGGCATGGGGTTACTCATCGCCCTGACGCTTTCAGTGTCAGCCACGGCGATGGTCCGATATGCGCCCCGCCGATATCAGCGACCGCATCGCCTTAAACCATCTGATCGAGCGAATGATATCACATCCCGAGCGTACCGGTTTCGTCGGCCCGCGTATCAGGAATCTCCTCGACATCGGGAAACCCGCACGGTCAATTCACCAAGTCTTTACGCGGGGCCGTATCCCTTCGGGGGCCTGTATACGTGGAGGCAATATTATTATGGACACGAGCGGAATCCATTGCTGGATCGACTTCATGCTACAAATGCGATGTCGTACTATTTCATCGATCCCTCGTATACGCGGTACATCCCCTTTCACGCGACCGATACGATTCGCTATCCGGCATCATTGAATCGGGAATGGGGAATGTCTGTGAAGGATGTCGGTGCCATGGTGTTACAGTCATCGATCGTAGCCGAAGACCCTGTGAATAAACTTCAAGAGCAGTTTTTTTCCGACGACCGCTCTGCCGAGGATGTCGAACAATTGAAGTTCGGATACTGAGGCCCGACCTCGAAGGATGATGTTATTTCTCAAGACTCCAGGCGTATAACGTGTCGGCATCTTTGACGAGCATCATCCCGGGCGCGAATGCAGGACTGGCCCATGTCGGCTGCTGAGCGACTTGATAATTCGCCAGTTGTGCGGCCTTTTCGCTGGTGGCTTTGAAGACTCGGACGTGGCCGTCGGTGGACAGTGTCCAGAGCAAATCGCCCGAAACGAACAGCGAGGCGTTGTCACCTTCCCGTCCCATCGTGCTCCAGCGGACTGAGCCTGTGCCAAGATCGCTGCAGAAGAAATGCCCTTTGCGTCGCTCCGAAAATCCAAAAAGAAGTCGATCGGACACAACCGGAGTGCTCATGTAAAGCGGAATTTCATCAGAGCTCCATTTCGTGATCGCGATCCAGTTTCCCCCCTGTTGCGACACGGTCAACAGCGAAGTTCGTTGCCCCGTGCCTGCGAGAAGAACTTGATTCCCGGTAACGACCGGTGAAATCGAATTCTGATCGTAGGGAGTCGTAAAATCTCTGGACCAAAGCAGCTTGCCTTTCTCCGCTTCCAGGCCCACCATTCTCGTTTGAGTTTGCGTGATCACCTGACCTATGCCATCGAAATCCACGTATATCGGAGAAGCATAACTTGGGCCTTCCGTCAGATTATTCCATTTCATGTCTCCCGTCGACAAATAGAACGCGCCGATTGAACCGTGATCGTGACCTCCAATCGGCACGATCACCGCGTCGTCCACGATAAGCGGGGATGCCGCCGTACCATATAAGGGTGAGGTCTTCGCCAGCTTTCCCGTGTAATCCTGTCGCCAGCGCAAGCGATGCGTCTTGAGATCCCAGCAGGAAATAATACCCCCGATCCCGACGGTGATGAGCGAATTCTTGTATGCCGCCGGCGTCGATTTCGGCCCCGCCCCGTGACTCGCCGCCGCAGAGTGAACCTGGTACGGGGCCGGGTATAACTGCTCCCACTGCAACTCACCGGTTTCGAGTTGGTACGCGCGAAGGACTTCATCATCACCGATACGGCTGAAAAGGTATGCGCTGTCATCGATGATGATCGGTGATGAATGTCCGCTGCCAACGGGAACCTTCCAAAGCAGCTTCAAAGCTTGTGGAAGTTGTACGGGCAACCATTCACGAGGAAAATGTCCATCTCGTCGGGGTCCGTGCCACTGCGACCATCCGGCGGCCTTGGGATCGTCGAATTGCTGGTCGTCACCCTGCAGGTCGCTCGAAGTAAAAAATATCATCGCCAGAATGAGCGAGATCGAGGCCATAAGCGCGGGAAATGGGATGCAGATTCGCATGGCAATCTCCGGATCTTCGTCGCAGTACAATGGCTTAGAATGGGGATCTGCTCATCGGATCATGCTTGAATGACGCAAACGCAGTTATCGCCTATGACCACCACAGCACTCCCACGATGACATCGTACACGGCGTGGCAGCCGACGGTAATCCCGAATCCTCGATAGAGGAACAGGCCGGAGAAATAGATCCCGGCGAGCAGTCGGAACGTCGCATTGAACCCTGTGAGTTGTTCGTGCCCCGTCAGGTAATGAGCGCCGCTAAACAACAAGCTGCTGATGACGACCGCCCCGACGAGTGCCAAGCGGTGTGAACGAAATAGGCTGTTCAGCAATCCGTAACAGAAGGGAATGAGGCACAGTCGAAACAAGGTCTCTTCATAAATGCCCGCGCCGAGATAACTGATGATGCGAGACCATTGCGATGACGTCATTGCCAGCGCCGGCAGCGATGCCGTGGGCATGGACGTTAATACGGGGTCGGATCCGGAAATCTGACGGAAACCGAGAACAAGTAGTTGCCCTACGAATATCAAAATGAATGCGAACAGCAGGCTTTCGGCCAGCATTCCGCCAAGCGTCCCCGGTGAGATTTTCCAGGAATCATTGTTCGAGAGGTGCCAGCCGAGCAGACCGAAAACAATAAACATCGGCAGCAGCCAGACATCTTCTAGATGGCAATACGTCATGAGAGTGCGCAACCACGCATCGGCGCCGTTACGCAGGCTTTCGGGATCAGGCTCCTGTGCGAACAGGATTCCAAATTCGTATGCGACCAACAGCGGGAGCAGGAATAACAGCGTCGGCCAAGGTTTTTGAGAGTTGTCCCAATACTCATCTGCCGCCGATTTTTGTGTCGACATCGCGAGGCGTTTCGCTTGAGAGGACGTAGGGATGACGGTATTCATCGGAATTGCTCACCCTAATCCTGCTTCAAATTTCGACCGCCGATTTTTTCGCGAATTATTTTGCGCTGCTCGCTCAACAAATAATGCGGACCGGCAAGTTGCTGAGAGGTGGTACGTTGATGCTCCGATGACGTTTCGAACGGTAGTGAGGCTGACGGTTCGACAAAATTCGTCACAGGAATGTGGGGACGATTCACATGCCGGGCGGCGATGTCAATGCGATATTTTTTGGCGGTTGTCGAAGCGGATGATGCCCTTGCCGGTTTCTTGAAAGAGAGTGCTTGCGATAATGCCGACAGAACCAGATTGACAAACGTCGCATCCCATTTTCCCAGGATGGTTTCATTGACAAGCGAAGTCGCGACGGCCGCAAATCGAACCGTCCCGCCGGCTTTGTTGACCTGCCTTGATGGTGAAATGCGCGACTCGCGATCTTCCAGAAGTTCCAATGCTCTGACGACTGCTGCGAGCAACCGTTCGGGCATGAAGATCGCCGCGGGAGTCGTTGAACCTCGAAACTCCGTCCCGTTGAGTAGACAGGCGTGGTGATGTCGGATGATGCGGCGGACGGAACTCGGCATCCCCGCGACGGATGAAATCAATGCCGCACTGTATTCCGGATGGCGTTCATTCCATTCGTGAAATGCTGCTGTTCCAGATTCATCGCGCACCATCAATGAATTCGTACTCGATTCTATCGGCCCGATCCGCCGGCGTTTTCGGTTTCGCAATCGGGCCAGAAGTCCCAGATCCATGAACAGAGCGGAGACCATCAATTCTTCCCGGCACATCAGCGGGATCGGCATGTGATGAAACATCCAACTGATGATTGTCGCCGCCGACAATGAACGGGTAAGAATCTGTTCGGGACGTGGGATCAGTTCGGGTGCAGTATGGAGATCGGACGATGTATCGAAATTCGAGTCAGAGTTCGATACTGTCTCGTTCCGCCCGAGCGATAACAAAGAGAGAGACAGCGAATCACTCGTCGCTCGATGCAGTGTATCCATGAATTCGATGATTGATGAAAGTGAAACCGCTTGCGATGCGATGATTCCATGCGATAAGTCTCGCAAGCCTGGCAACAAGGGCAGCGGCGTCACAGCCGTCTCAATCGATCGCGATACATTGGTTGAATTGAACATGACGAGAGCGGCACTCGATGGTATACCAGATCGAAAAATGGATCGTTCTACAATTAATATCGGCTATCCGCTGGACTTCGATTCATCGCAGTTCCTTAGCTTTTGCCGATTTTGTGTGACGCAACGTCTGTGGCCTCTTGCGTTTATGGTGCTGGAACGTTAAAATAGGGGTTTGTGATCAAAATAGTGCGGGAGACGCCTGCTGGTACTCGGTTCCCGATCAAGTTCCTGTTGCGAGGAATTGCCTCCATGAATCGTCTGCTCATTTTGGGTTGGTGTTGCGGATGGATCGCCGTTTGCTGTCTACCGTTGAGCCATCTCCCGGCGGAATCCACCGTTACGGAGGGCAATTCCTCGACCATACTGCTGCAAGTCGAACAGCAGATCCCCTCGGCACTGGAACATGATGTGCAACTTGTGGAGGGTCAGCGAGTCGAGATCTCAGTCCTGGTGCAGCGACCCAGCCAACTCCCCGATAACGGTCGCTTGCTCGTCGATTGGAAACTGGTGGAATCACTGACGCCGGAATTGATTCCCCGCGCGCCGGCCGAAGGAACGACGCCGGCCCGACCGATCGATGCACTTAACATCTATACGGCACCGACACCCAATTGGTCGAAGGTGTTGCATGCATTGGATGGCGATACGTATGTGGTTTATCGGGCACCGGTCGCCGGGACATACCGCTTGACGGTCTCGCCGTTTATCGGCGACGTCGATCGCCATGAGAGCGAACGCTGGCGCGAAGCCGGCAAAGTACCGGAGATGGCGCCGATTCTTCGCCAGATGTCTTGGCCCGACGGTGCGCGAGTCGATGTCTCCGCGAAGATTCGAACGCTCGATTGCACGGGGGAAGCCGAAGCGGGAATGTGGATTGAAGCCGAGCCCAATGACACTCCCGAACAGGCCCAACCGCTCGCGTTAAAGACCACAGGAGACGAACAGGTCCTGCATGTCGTCGGTGGAGCGGACGATATCGAATATTTTGACAATGGCCGATTCAGCAAGAGTGGCGACGATTGGTTCCGACTTGAGTTCCCAGGACCGGAACCCCGCTTGTTATCCGCCAGTTTGTCGATCCCCGATCAACAGGTCGTCGCACAGGTGCGTTGCTACATGTTAGAGGCCGATCAGGCGACCGTTCGCCCCGGTGAATTGTTGCCGTTGACCGTCGAGTACGAAGAATGAAAAAACCCGAACGAGCGAGTCCATCAGCAGAATGAGCAATATCGCATCGCGATCAATCGCCAGCTTCAGCCCGGCAAGGTTTATTTCTTGCGAGTTGAAGCGAATGCTCCGGGGTACGATCTCGAAATCCGCATCGTCCCCCCTGCCCCGTTCGATGATCCCCGGCAGGCGGTACGGCATGCGTTGTACGATCACGTCGGTCAGGTCAATTCGTGGCTGATGAATCGGCCACGAGGCGGAGCGGTCGAACGCCGCATTCGCGACACCGGAAATCTGCTGGGAACCGTCTGCATGAGTTGTCACACCCAATCGGGAGTCTGGGGACCGGCAATCCCTTTGACGCAAGGTTATCGAGTTCAAAACTTGCAGTTGTTGCGAGAGTTGACGAATATCTGTTATCAGTCGCTGCGTCCGACGAATCAACTGATCGATGCCGCGAATAACACGAGTCTCGCGCCACTCGATCTCGGTGACGGCCCTGCGGGAACTCGGGTCACGGGGCATGCGATTGTCTCGATGGAACGGTATCGCAAGCCAAGAAAGCTGCAAAGTTCGCAGGCGATCCGCGCGGCGAACTTCATTTTGCAGTCTGGCGATCCGGGGGGTATCAACGCCGCCGGTCCGGGGGCGAACGTCGGTCAGGGAGTCGTCTTCAACTACGCGGGGGAAGTGTTGTTCGAGGGCTGGCAGGCGACCGGCGATCCGAAATACTTCCGCGGACTCGAAGAGAAAGCCCGCAAGATGCTGGAGATCGATCCCAAGTTTTGCGACGACATGTGTCATCGTGTGGAGTTCTTCAAACGCTATTTCCCCGCCGATTATCCCGTCAAATCCGCTGAAACGGCGCGGAAAGAAATCGAGCAGCCGAATGCTACCAATCGCGTGCCGTATGAAGGGCACAAGACCACACCTGATGAAGCCGCAAAACTTCAGCAGCGGATCGATGAGCAACTTCACAACGATGTGCAGCGATTGCGTCAGATTCAGCAGGAGAATGGCGGCTGGGGATTCAACCCGGGATCGACCGACGATGGTGGCAAAACATGGAAAGTGACCGTCCCCAACGAC
>JBJXGP010000221.1:0-5663 GCA_046160425.1 Planctomycetaceae bacterium | reverse complement strand
TATCGATATCTGCAATTGTTGCCGCGGCTTTCGCTGGTGCAGAACGGAGTGGTTCCGCCGGAGTGCGCGAATCTTTCCCTTGGCCGGTTGAGCGATCTACTGGCTTCGACATTGTCGTTATCCGCCGGCGAATCGCTGCGGATCCTGACGGAACTCGACCCCGACGAACGGAGCGAACTCGTGCTCGACATGATCAAGCAGAAGTTACGGACGGCTCCGAAACCGGAATCGACCGTGTTTCCACCTCAATTCAGCGAGAATTGATTGGGTGAAAACTGGTTCGCCGACTCGCACACCTCGACGATTATGCCACTCCGAACCGGAACCAGCGAATCACAGATTTGGCATCCTCATAGCACCAGAAGGCGACGAAGACCTCGCCGTTGGGCAACCTCGTGATGCTGGGGGCACCGAATCGAAGCACCCGGAAATTGTCGACCATCGATGCATGTGAACCGGTCAGCTTGTCGGTCTGCTGTCCCCATAACGGCGTGGTCTCTTCGTTAACCCAGCGGTCGCCTTCGAGATGCGAGACTTGAGCCCACAGGCCGGGGGTGTCCATGCGGCGGTAGACATTGATCAGTCGGCCGTCGTCCAGAATGAACTGCGTCATCGTCTGTCCGCTGAGACCGGTCGATTGCGGCATCGTCCACGATTTTCCGCCGTCGCGGCTTAGTGAATAATGATTTGGAGAATCCTTGCCGGTGACGTAATTGTGCGTCCAGGCTTGAGCGAGCAGCGTGCCGTCCGGGTACTCGACGATTTTCGATTCCCAGAAAATCAAATCCTGCCCCGGGATGTACATGGGGTTGACCGCTTCGGGCCATGTTTTTCCCTCATCGTGCGAGACCAGCGCGAGCATCTTGTATCCGGGGGGTAGCGACCCGTCCCATTTTTTCCATGTCGAAGTGGGAATCATCCATGTGCCGTTCTTGAGGATCGTGATCGGAGCGCAGAGTTCGAATTCACAACCCTTGACCGAGGGTTCAATTCGGATCGGTTTGGACCAGGTATGTCCCAAATCGTTCGAGCGGAGAATGTGAAACGAGACGGGAACAAATCCCATGTTTTGCGGATTCGAAAGCCCCTCGTTCGGATGTTCGCGGCGATCGCATTGATACCAGAGCGCGATCGGCTGCCCCTCTTTCGTCACGCTGAGGCGGCCGCTTTCAGAAATCGCCTGCCCTTCGAGGTCGTTGCTCAGTGGTCCGCATTCAGTCCAGGTCTCGCCGCGATCGGTCGAACGTGAGAGATACAAACGCACGTTGACCGCTTCGAATGCCTCGCCGAGAACGTAAGATGCCAGCAATTCTCCACTCGGCAGGCAGACGACCGAGGGGAAATAAGCATGAATACTTTTGATGTGTGCATTCGGGTTGGCGTAAATCGTGCCTGTCGCAAGATTCGTGAGCATGTGAGGATCCTGATGGATTAGAGTTGGAGCGGTATCGAAGAAGGGACGTCGCGCACGCCGAAAATGATCAAGGAGTCGCATCTGTGACGAGACGAATCAATCGATCGACCTCAGCGGTTTCCCACGGTTTGTCGCAGATGCCCAGGGGAGCTCGCGTTTGTCCGATGTCGATCTGAAAGCGGCGTTGCATTGCGGCTCGGAAAAACGTCCAGATCGATCCCGATTGCAGCACGGCCGAGATCATCTGTTGAAACCCCTGCATGAACTTAAGCCCGGACTCGATATTTCCGGCGACAAACGTTGCACGGGCTTTTTGACACTCAACGCCGAAAATATTGTAGAACGAACCGATTGCCGCGGCGGCACCGCTGAGCGCCGCGTGGCAGAGGACTTCATCGGCTCCGCTGAATAACATCAATTTCCCCCGCGTGTGGGTATGGATCAGACCAAACTGGAAAAGATCGCCGTCGGTGATTTTCATCCCGGCGACATGGGGAATCGACAACAACCGTTCGGCATAATCTTTCGGCGCGATGCGCAATTGATTGACCGAGCTGAGGTGATAAACATACAGCGGCAGCGATGACGCTTCGCCGATCCTGCGATAATGCTCGAACACCATGTCAGAACTGAACGAATAATAAATCGGCGCGACCGCCGAGACTCCGTCGGCTCCAATCTTGGCGGCATGCCGAGCCAGTGCTTCGGCATCCTGAGTCGTCACCGCTCCGACGTGAACGATCACCGGAACGCGCTTCTTGACGGTCGCCACCACGCGTTCGGCGACGGCGAAACGCTCTTCAAGCGACAACAGCGGCCATTGGCCGGTCGATCCGAGAACGTATAGCCCACCGAGTTTCTGCGAAACGAACAATTCGCTGAGTTGATCGATAACCGAAAGCGACGGCTTACCCTGTGCATCAAATGGCGTGAGGAATGCGGGCCAGGTTCCGTGGTACGTTGTGGGTGACATGTTGACAATCGATTTCTAATGACACGAAGAGGAACGCTGATGGAAAACGTGACTTTATGACGTACCGGTTGAGATTGCAACGAACGAGTGAGTTCATGGCGCGGGGACGCTTAACTCTCCTGCCAGCTTTGATAATGCGGCCCAGTTGCCGTCATCGAGAGGGATCCCATTTTGTTGGCGCTCCGCGAGCGTGCGCCGTTCGGGGTCGCCGGGTAAGGTGATTTCCTTGCAACCGTCGATCAACGGTGTGCCACGTACGAATTCTTCGAGTTGCAGCGCCTGTTGAATGAGATGGTCACTCCCGGCGAATTGACGGGGATCGAGGATAATAAAAAACGCACAGTTCCCCATAGGTGGGGGCGGATTGGGATGCACGACGGGACCGCCGGAAAATCCGCCGCACAACAGTTCGATCATGTACGCCAGGCCGAAGCCTTTGTAAGCCTGATCCCCACCCATCGGCAAGATGGAGCCGGGAGGGTTGCCGTAGAGTTGGTTCGGGTCGGTCGTCGGATTCCCTTCGGGATCGAGCAGCCAGCCGTTCGGAACCTGCTGACCGGCGATTTGTTTTACGCGAACTTTTCCTTCCGCCGTGGCACTGGTCCCGAAGTCAAGAATGCACGGCCCTTGTGCGCCTCCTGGTACGCCGATGCAGAGGGGATTCGTTCCCAGCCGGGGACGTTTGCCGCCGACCGGGGCGACGCGCTGTGCCGCACCATGCGTATTGGCACAAATGATGGAAGAGAGTCCCTGGGCCGCTGCTGTTTCTGCGTATTCGCCGAGTCGCCCGATATGGGCCGAGCGTCGGAGAGTCCCGCAGGCAATGCCGAACTGCTGCGCTTTGGCGACGAGACGGTTGACCAGATCCTGGGCGACGATTTGTCCGAATCCCCAGTGGCCGTCGCCGACGATTCCTGCCGGAGTTTCTTTGACGATGGTCAGGCGGGCGCCGGTGACCAGCGCACCTTCTTTGAGTCGCATCAGATAAAAGGGAATTCGCATCACGCCGTGCGAATCGTGACCTCGCAGATTCGACTGGACGAGACTTTCGGCAACGACGGCGGCTTCGGTTTCATCCGCTCCCCCCGCTTTCAGTAAATTATGGGCAAATTGCCGCAATGTCTCGGCAGTCACAATCGGCACAATTCGGTTCCTTCATTCATGCGAGAATAATCTGATTAACAATATCCGGCTACGGAACCACAATCATCCAGAAAAACGATTCATCTTGCCAGTCACAGAGACATGCAAATTCGGATCGCCGTGAACAGAAATTGCTTGCACGATCTTGCCTCATGGAATCGGTCGCATCGATCGGCGCGACCGTCGCTTGCCGTAGTACCGTAGGATACTTACAACTGCGGATACGAAAGAATGCCTAACCGGAATAGTCGCATCCGATGTTCCGCTGCGTTCCAAGGCGACTTGAGATAAAACGCGATCGAAATCGCCGTCAATGTCTCTCGCCAACCGATTGCGCCCGTCGAACGGATTTCACTTGCCATGCTCTTGGTAGCTGTCTGAGCGGTTGACGGAATGAGAACAGTCGCTCCGCCCCTCCATCGGAGAGGGAAGCCGGAGCGGGTTTCGTCCGATACCACTCTTCGCAGGACGATACTTCAGGTCGAAGGATCGTCCTGCGACGTCGATAGGCTGCCAACGGCTTATCCGACTGCTCATGTCTTCACGAATCATCCGCAACGATCGACATCGCTGAATTGAGTCCACGACGAGACTTCATATGAGCACTGATGCTACGAATACAATTTCATCACTGGACGCGTTACGCCAATATATCCACATCACGCTCTGCGATAAGGAGCAGTTGTTGGCGGAACAATCGCTACTCGTGGATCTACCGCTGTATCGCGCGGGAAGATTTTGCGGCATGCAATTTACATTGCACGGCCCTCGCCGAGTGAAGCTGTCCGCCGTCTGGGCCGCCGAGAAAAATATCGTTTATCTCTATGACACGGCGGGCGAACGGTATCGCAAGATGACGTTGAAACAGCGGTTTTCGTTCGAGCCTATCCGAAACGATAACGCCGACGAATCGTGCGCAGTGCATCAACAGTCGGGTGCCGCCTGATGCCAACTATCGCTTGGCACGCTTATCGCTCGAATCGCTCAATTTTCGAGGCGGATTGCCTGTCGAAAAGTGAGAAGTTTTTGCTTTCAATTCCCGCGATCTAATGGACGACTTTTCGCTGCTCACCCCGCCCTGCAAACTTGAGGAAGATTTCTTCGCATGGCGGCTGCGAAGATGTGCCGCTGCGTGAGCGACCTCCGATCGCAGCCGGGTCTTGGTCCCGCTTCGCATCTGGTTTGAGTTGCCGGAGTTCGTGTCGGCTGCTTTGAGCGCAGCCTGATCCATCGCATCAAGGTCGTGAATCCAGACGTGGGCGCTGGCGCTGCTACCTTGCGTGAAGGTGCCGGTTGAAGTTCCGGGGCGTGAAAAGCCGAACGATTTTCTCGAATTCCCCGCCTGACCGACCCCGCCGAGATAAATCCCGCCCCGATCGGGAACGGAAACGGTTGTATTGACGGAAAAATTGCTGACGACCGGTTGCTGAATGGCAACTTCCTGTCCCGAGACAACGCCCCGAACGATCAACACGCCGACGAAAACCATGATACTCAAAATCTGCCGGTTTCGTAAAGTCTTCCGACTGCGACCAAGCATGACAGTTATTCTCTCGATCAATGAGGATTAGAGCGCCCACAGTGCTATTTGCATGTATGATGCGGCTTCTAACGGACGATGTCAATCTCAAGTTGATTTCAAGTCAATCGCTCATAACGTAGTTGGAGTCGAGTTGATTGACGAGTTAAGATTTTCCACGAATTCCGATGGAACCCTCTGCGTCAATTGAACAGATGGATGGAGAAAAGAGTATGTCGTCCTCACCCTGCGCTTGGTTTCGCAACGGTCTTTATCGAAGCCTGTTTGCCGTGGTCGTTTGCGGTGGGTCGTTTTGCATGACGGCGAATGAAGCCGCGGCACAAGCGACGGACGAATGGATCGAGCAGAACTCGTACTCGTACGGAGTGAACCCCAAACGCGGCCGTTATGTGTACAAGAATCAGGCCGGATTATTCCGCGATCGAGAAGTCGAGACGTATCACATCCAGGAAAATCGGTTCTTGCATTTGCGCCACTCGAACGTAATACATTGTCCCGCGGAAGGCCCCTGGTACAACGAGACGTACAGTCATCGTTGGAATCGACGGACGCACGTCTACCGCGGTGGTGAAACCTGGTCGCCGGAGTAATCG
>JBJXGP010000220.1:0-2745 GCA_046160425.1 Planctomycetaceae bacterium | reverse complement strand
GGGCCTCTCCCCTTTCACGTACATTCGACGGGGGCGATGAACCATTCCCCGTCGGACTGGTAGAGCAGGCAGAGCGTGTCGTCGGGAATCGTCCCCCCTTCGTTGACCGCTTCGATCGTCACGCCGCTGGCCGTGTACGTTCCGGTCGACGGGTTCCGCGTCTGATATTCGACCTGGAGTTTCACGAGGTGCCCGTGCGAGGCGGTCGTCTTGACGTGCGTCAGGAGTTGCGGGACGCGGGTCGAATCGCGGGATGTGATGATCTGTTCGAGCCGCTGACCTTCGCGGGTGACGAGCTCGTTCAGAAAATCCTTGAGTTGCTCGGAGAGTAAATAATAGTTGTCGGTCATCGGCGGCGGTTATCCCGGGAATTCGCGGAACCAGATGGCGACCGCCGGTTTCTTGCCGTTGACGCCGGAACTTCCCCCGTGTGCCCACGTCATGCTGATGATGTCCCCCGCTTCGTAATCCGCACCGGCGGCCATCGCCGCGGCGAGCACATCGCTGTCGACGAGCGTCGTATCGAGTGCGATCGGGGCCGTGAGAATCGTCGTCCCGTTCTTTTTGACGTCGACGGTCAACGTCTGATCGCCGGTCGGTTTGGTGATGTGCGTCCCCTCGACGGCGAAGACTTCACCGGCGGCGAGCGCGACATGCACGATCGTGTCATCGTTGCAGTATTCATCATCATAGGCGAATTCAAACACGATCTGCGCGAGGCCCGCTTGCACGGCGGCAACGCCCGTGTGACGAATCCAGATCGGCGTCCCGGCAGGAATGACGGCTGCCGATGCCAGGGCTGCGACGGTGACCGTTCCGACTGTCTTCGCGTTTTCGTAAGCGGTCGCGGCGACGACTTCCCCGCCGCCGACGGTAGTCCCGATCTTGAAGTTTCCGGCGGCGACGGTGCCGGTCGTCGCTCCCGAATACGCGGCATACGCACCGAGGGGCTTGATCGCTTTGAGCGGGACGAACATCAATTCATCGACAGTCGTCCCCGCGCCGTTGTCGAGATCGAACGCCTGGCTGCCGAGCGTGAGCCTGCCGAGTCCCTGTTTGCCGCGGAAGATTTTCGCGAACTGATGTTCGACGTGCGTCGCCGGCAGGGGGTCGGCGGGATCGAGGGCGATCACCGACGGTGGCAGCGAGCCATCGGGGACGGCGATGGACACACGCACGATCAGTCTGTCGATGTCAGCCGTTTCAGCCATTCTCATTTTGAAGCTCTCCTACAAACCGCCGAGCGTTTGCATTTGATGAATGATCTCTCACGAAGGCTTGAAGAAGAATTGAAGGGGAATCATTTCAACCGGTTTTTTCCTTTGTGACTTCGTGCCTTTGTGAGAGATCGCAGCCTCCACGCTCAGTCGGGCCGGGCCAACCAGAGTACGCAATATCCGGCGAGGTCGCGGAACGTTTCCTCGATCACTTCCTCAGTCACCTCTGCTTTTTTTCCGGACAGAAGCTGCTGCAAGCGGGAGATTTTGTCGCTCATGCGCACGCGAATGCCGGTGTCGGGGGACTGATCGGGGGCCAGGAGCGGCACCTGCCAGGCGCTTGAGCCATAGTCGGCGTTTTTCCGCAGCAACAATTCAACGATGGAGATGCCCATCCGGGCAATTCGCTTTTGATCGTCACCGCGACGGCCGTTGAGGGCGTCCATCAGCACATGCCCCAGTAACCCGGCGATCGGTAACGCTGCGACTGTCTCGACGACTCCCGCCAAATCCTTCCCATCCGTCATCGCGATCTCCGTTTTTTCAGGTCAGCACGCCGAGCGTGTTAAAGTCGAACAGCGGGCAGCGCTTGACTTCGATAAAGTTCGCGCTGCCGAGCGTCGGGTTCTTGATCCATTTTCCGTCCACATCCAACAGCGCGGGTTCGCTGATGCCGGGGATCGGCGTCGGGAAACTGGAGGGGCCGAACTCGCGCGAGCGGAACCCGCGGTTCAGGATGCGATCGCGGAACCCGTCTTTCTTGGCGATAATCTTCGTCTCGGTCGCAAAGTACCACTGGCCGTTGAGTTTTTGCGGTTTGCCCGGCTTGAAGTATTCCAGCATGGCCCATTCGGTGGGGATCAGGGTTCCCACCGGGTCGCCGGTCGGGCGGATGTAAAAAGGGCTGCTGTTCGTTGAATCCTGCACTTCGAATATCCAACTCGGCAGCGGCCAGAGATTTTTTTCGATCGTGAATTCGGCGTAGCGGACGCGCCTTCGCAGTCCCTCGATCGGATCGCCGGCTTTGTTCGTGATCGCTTCCCCGTCCCGATCCTCGAAAATCTCCCGCTCTTCGAACAGCGTATCGACGGAGATGACCGCCGGAGCCGCCAGCGGGTCATCGGTCTCGGCCGTTTTCTTGTTCGAGTAGCTGACGGTGATCGTCCAATATTGAGCCGACGGCGAGGCATCCTGCACGGCGGCGCGGCGATTGACGAATAGGAAGGGATAATCGGGATGCGCGAGGCCGACAATGTACGGGGAAGGGATCAGCGCGAGGATTTGGACTTCCGAAAGATTGCGGACGTCGACTTTTGCGAGCAAGATGCGCGAGCATGTGGCGTTGCCGTCGTCGTCTTCTTCGACCGATCGACCGCCGAGCGACACCAAACCAAGCAACGCGGGCATGTGTTTCCCTCAGTTTCCTCTATTTGCCGGTGGCGATCAGGACTGCGGGAGTTTTCTTGAGCAGGGCGACTTGCTCTGCCAGCACCTTTTTCAAGTCCCGCGCTTCGGCCAGTTGTTCGGT
>JBJXGP010000219.1:0-2773 GCA_046160425.1 Planctomycetaceae bacterium | reverse complement strand
TCTGCGCACTTCCCCGAAGCGCGGCGAAATCATTCTCGGCTGCGGCATGTGCGTGGTATTGATAGCCTGTGACTCTTTCGAACGTGATGTTGTCGACGCTCTGATACAATTCGAGAGTTTCTTCGTTCAGATTCTGGACTTTCCCCTTCGTATCATTCGTGCTGCACACTTCGATGCGCTGAACCCACTGAAGCTGACCGAGGTCGGCGACCACGCTTCGGCCGAGGTAGTCAAAACCGATTTCCGTCGCGTTGGGTCTTAATGCATGGCCGCTCCCTTGCGTGGGAGTTGAGTCTCCGGGGGGAGAACCGATGAGCAATCCGCCGTCGATAAGCTCAGCGCCGATGACCGGCAGTTGAACGAGTTCATCATCCGCCGCGACAATGTCGTTAAGACTGAACACAGCGAGCAGACAAATGATGAACCACATTCGAGACGGCAATGACGAAGCCGGCTTTGATTTCATATCGGGTTAAACTCCCATGCCGGGTGCCAGTGGCACACAAATCCGAAAAGATCATTTTGCCCGTGGCACCTGGCGTATTCATCACCGCATCAAACAAAAAACAAAAACGTGGCGGCGATGAAAATCGGGATCAGAATCCCGATCGAATAGGCCATGTAGCCGAAGAAGCCGGGCATCTTGACGCCGTTCTGCTCGGCGATCGCTTTGACCATGAAGTTCGGTCCGTTGCCGATGTAGGTGTTGGCTCCCATGAAGACGGCGCCGCATGAAATCGCGGCGAGAATGAGCGGGGCGTTGGTTTCCGCCGGCAGCTTCAGGAACTCGGCGAGATAGCGGCCTTCCACGGGAATGTTAAAGGTTCCTGCCGCCGTCGCCGCAAACGTCAGGTATGTAGGTGCGTTATCGAGGAAGCTCGACAGCGTGCCGCTGGCCCAGAAATATTGCCAGGGATGCGTGATCCCGAGCTTCGGTCCATTGGCGTTGAGGATCAGTAACGCCGGGGCCATCGTGATGAAGATGCCGATGAACAGCACGGCGACTTCGATGATCGGTCCGAAGCTGAAGCGGTTCAACTCGCGGAGTTCCTTTTTCGTCGAGAACATCGCCAGCAGGCCGATGCCGAACATCAGCCCCTCTTGAATGCCGTAGGGCCACGGTTGTCCGCCGTTACCCAGCCCTTGTCCAGAGGCGTAGATGGTGGCGACGATGCCGAGCAGATACAGAAAATTCAGCTTGCCGTCGATGCCGAATTTTTCATGCTGCTGGACCTGCTCGAGTTGAGAGCCGGGGCGTTCTTTGTCTTCGCGATTGAGGGTGACTTCATCCCAGATATGAAAGACCACGAGCAGGATGCCGTTGACGAAGGCCCATTCTTTCCAGAGTTGCAGAGTCCACTCGAACGGGACGCCGACGAGGAAGCCGAGAAACAACGGCGGATCGCCGAGCGGCGTGAGCAACCCGCCGCAGTTGGAGACCACAAAGATGAAGAAGACGACGATATGCGTGACTCGCTTCCGCGACTGATTGGCGCGCAGCAACGGGCGAATGAGCAGCATCGAGGCTCCCGTCGTGCCGATGATGCTGGCAATCGATGCACCGAGGGCGAGAAAGCCGGTGTTGACGAGCGGCGTTCCCGACAGCGAACCGCGCACGTAGATGCCGCCGCTGATCACGAACAGCGACCCCAAAAGCGCGATGAACGAGATGTACTCTTTGAGTTTGTGTTCGAGTTCGTGGACTCCGTCGGTGCCGAAGGTGGAGATAAAATACAGCACCACGGGAATCGAAAAAATCGCGACGACGATTCCCTTGTTGCGGTTATGCTCCCACCAATGCCCGGCGGCGAGCGGCAGAATGGCGATGCACAAGAGCAGCGCGACGAACGGCATGACAGTCCAGGTCGGCAACCGCTCGCCCATGCTAAGCCCGGCGTGTTCTTCGGCGGCGTGCAGCAAACCGGGAGATCCCCCGACGATCAGGAACACGACCAAAACAATTCCGCACCAGTGACACCATTTCTGCATTGTGCATTCATCCTGTTCAATGGACATCGTCCCGCCCGACAATCAAGACGCAACACAAAATGTATAGCAGTTACGCGATTGTAATACCAGATTGGCACGGATCGCGGTAAACGAGAAGTGCATCCCTGAAGCAGTTCGAGATTTATGAGCCGGGTGGTTTATCCACCCGGTGTTTTTCCAACGGTTATGAACTTGACTCCTGGGCAAGCCAAACGCGGCGCGTCACACGTTCGACGACCGGCAAGGTTTGGCCAGGATCCGTGTCGCGAACGAGCGGGCCGAAAATCGTCGTGGAATGTCGGAAAAAATTTGACCCGCCGCCTCAAACCGGGTAGAGTTTACACAGACGCGATTGAGATGAAGGCGTCGTGACAACGGGTCATGAAAAAACATGACCGGGCATTCGAAGCGGGGTCATAAAATGCGTGACGGGTCATGCCAGTCACGCGGGACGATGTGAACTTCTATCTGAGAGGAGGGCGCGTATGCTGCAAAATCTCCCAGACCGGGAGGAGTCGCAGGCGAAGCTCGCTGGTGCGTTTCGCCGAATTCTTTCGCAGATTTCTTATCCCCTCAAACAGGACAACATCATGGATCTACCGCCCGGCATCTCCGGCGTGAAGAGGTAGCCCACTGATCTCTTCACGCATGTTCCATAGACACCCGGTTGAAGTTTCCACTTCCGCCGGGTGTTTTTTTGTTTGGTGGATGCTTCGCTTTTTGCCGTCGTAACCCGAAAACGAGCGTAGGTAAGATTTCACCTCTCCCGGTGGGAGAGGTCGGC
>JBJXGP010000218.1:0-9097 GCA_046160425.1 Planctomycetaceae bacterium | reverse complement strand
TTCGGGCGGAGAGCACGAATTCACCCGCTACGGATTTCAGCAGATCATCGACATGGACGCGATGGATATCTTGCAGCCCGACTTGCGTCGCTGCGGCGGATTCACCGAAGCCCGCAAGATCGCGGCTCTCGCCTCGGCTTCCGGATTGACGGTGATCCCGCACGCTTACTGCATCACGCATTTGCATTTCGCGGCGGCGATGACGAACATCCCGATGGTCGAATATTTTCCGCTCCCCTGCTGGGCCGAGCCGGCCCCCGCCAATTGGCATCAGCCGTTTCTCGATGAACCGGTTCCCGTCAACGCCCATGTGACATTGCCGACGAAGCCGGGGCTTGGAGTGCGCGCGAATCTCGCCCGATAGGGGTTTCGCTGCTCGCCGTATGCCGCATGTTGAGAGAGTTCGGTGTCGAGGTGTTGTGAAGAGTTCGAGGGGACAGGGAGTTCACACTCCCCGCTCGCGTTGTCTTCACCCCCCCTCTCCCACTCTCCCCCTCCCCCACTCCTCCTTCACCCCAGCCACGCCGTCGCTGTCTGATTCAGCAGCTCATCGTGATTATCGGCGAGCGCTCCGAAGCGTTGTTCGTTGCGCTTCGCAGCCTGATGGATGTAATACAGCCCCGTGTGTAATGTCTTCTCGCGGTCTTCGCCGGACGATGCGTGTTGCAACACATCACCCAGGCGGGCGTAGACGCAGCTTGACATGAACAGTTCGGTCGCGATGTCGCCGATGCGGGCTTGCACCATCTGTTGATCGAGAATCTTTTGCCGATACTTGATCAACGTGTTGCGGCAGACGCGACCGAACTTGCCGATCTGCCAACTCAACGACCGGGCGGCGTCGGCCAGCAGGCGGTGCGGGACGGGGATCGCCGGATTCGAACGCCATAGCCGCTTGATCGTCCAGGGCTGCTTGAGGGTCGCTTCGAGTTCCTTCCCCACGTGGCGGAAGCCGACCATCGCGATGAAACAGCGGAGCACGTCGTTCGCCCCTTCGCCGATCAGGTTCAACCGCGAATCGCGCATCATTCGCTCGAACGGCTGATCGGTGAAGAAACCGGCTCCGCCGTAGATTTGCAGCGTGTCGTTGACGGTTTTCCAGAGCGAATCGCTGGCGAAGACCTTGAGCATCGCCGTTTCGAGCATGTAATCGTCCGCTCCGCTGTCGATCAGCGCGGCGGTGTGATACGTGGCCGATTCCATCGCGAACGTCTCGGCGGCGATGTTGGCGATTTTATCGCGGACGAGTTCGAATTCGCCCAGCGTGCGGCCGAATTGCTTCCGCTCTTTTGCATGCGCGATCGCTTTGGCGAGACAGAATTTCGCGGCGCCGGTGCAGCTTGCTCCGAACGTCGTGCGACCGAAGTCAAGCACGGTGAGGGCGACTTTGAGTCCCTTGCCGAGCGGACCGAGAACGTTCTCTTTCGGGACGAACATCTCATCGAAAGCGAGCCGACCAGTCGCCGTTCCGCGGATGCCGACTTTTTCCATGCGCGGTTCGACCACCTGGAAGCCGGGCATGTCGGGAGTGACGAGGAATGCGGTGATTTTGCCGTCGGGTTCGTTGGCGTCGGGAGTTCGCGCCATCACCGTCAAGACGTCGGCGATCGCGCCGTTCGTGATGTAACGCTTCTGACCGGTGAGTTTGTAGCCGCTGCCGTCATCGGTCGGCACGGCCCGCGTCTGCACGTTGCTGGCGTCAGAACCCGCTTCGGGTTCGGTCAGCGCAAACGCGGCGATCTTGTCGCCGCACGCCAGCGGCTTCATCCAGCGCGCTTTTTGTGCGGGCGTGCCGAAGAGTTCGAGCGCGCGGAGGCCGATCGAATGATGCGCGTTGACGAAGACCGCCGTCGAGCCGCAACGACCGCCGATGATCTCCATGATGCGGCAGTAGTTTTGCTGCGAGAGCCCTTGTCCGCCATGCTCCGCCGAAACGGCCGCGCCAAGGACGCCAATCTTTCCCAATCCCTGAATCACCGACGTGGGGATGTCGGCTTGCCGGTCGATCAGGTCGGGGTCGATCTGCTGCTCGGCGAACTGCCGCGTCGCCTCGACAATGATGTCCCCCTGTGCTCGCTCCTCTGGCGTGAGTTGCGGCGAGGGGATGATCGCCTCGGTGCGAAAGCGGCCGAAATAGAGATCGTGCGCGAAGCCGGAGCGCGACGGACCGGAAAACAACAGTTCTTCCGCCTGACGCAACTGCTTTTGCACATCGGCTGGAGAGATGGGCATTGTGATTTCCTTTCAACTCGAGAATGCCTCGCAATTATTATCGTGCCATTCTGGGCAATTTTTAGCGAATCCATCTTTTACCGCTAAGACGCAAAGATCGCGAAGAATAGCTTTTAATTCACAGAAAATACCGAGGCAATCAGGAGGGGAGATAAAGTGATCGGAAGTGACAGGATTTAACATCGCCCTGTCTCCCTCTCATCTAACCACTGTGTTCTCTGTGTCTCTGTGGTTAGTTCTGCTTTACTTTTCGCGTCTATTTTGCGTTTTTTGTGGCGAATATTCTTTATTGATCACGCTGCGGATAGAATTATATCCGTTCGCGTAAACATCCCATGCAATTCTAACATCTTTTCCCGTTCGAGACTCTCGCCATCAAGGGAAATCCCATGCGACATTCCTTCCCTGCCCGTCGACACCTCGTCAAATCGGGGACGGCGTTGCTCTCGGCGGCGATGATGCTGATACTCCTCCGCTGGGGGATCGGCCAGCCGGTCGAAACCTGCTCGGCGACGCTCGAAATCGTCGACGGCGAGACCGGTCAAACGCAGCCGGGATTGATCAAAGTCGTCAATGCGCGGGGGGAGATCGTCGATCTCCCCGAACTACTCAATCGGGGACTCGGCATTCAGAACGCGGGGACCGGCGATCAACCCGGCATCGAAGAATGGTCGGTCCTCCCGCGAGCGGCGACGGTCAAACTTCCCCGCGAACGCTTGATGATCTCGGCGTTTTCAGGACTCGAAACCGAAGTCACCACGCGCGAAATCGATCTCACAGCGAAAAGCGACGCCGAGATCAGTCTTTCGCTCCGGCGATTTTCGTCGCTCGCTTCGCGAAACATTCACGGCGGGAACACGCACCTCCACCTGATGAAGCTCACTCGCGATGACAGCGAGCGGTATCTGCGCGAAGTCACCGTCGCCGATGGGCTTGATTTATTATTCGTCTCCTATCTCGAACGGGCCATCGCCAATCAGGATTACATCTCCAATCGGTATACGGCGGAGGATCTCGCGCGGCTCGCCGCGCAAACGGGGATCATTTTCGCGAACGGCGAAGAACATCGCAACAACTTCACCGGCGGCAAGGAAGGATTCGGGCATGTGATGCTGCTGAACAATCCGCGCATGATTCTCCCCGTGAGCATCGGCCCCGATATCTCGAAAACGGGAGACGACGGCATTCCCCTCGATCGCGGGATTCGCCAGGCTCGCGACGACGGGGCGACGATCGTCTGGTGCCACAACGATTACGGACGCGAATCGATTCCGCAGTACGTGAAAGGGCAAATCGACGCTCTCAATATTTTCGACGGCGGCATTCGCAGCAGTTACAAGGAGAGTTTTTATCGACTCCTCAACGCCGGGTACCGCGTCCCCTTTTCGACCGGGACCGACTGGTTCCTCTACGATTTCTCGCGCGTCTACATTCCCCTCGAAGGCGAACTGACGACCGAAAACTGGCTCGCCGGCCTCAAAGCGGGAAGAGGCTTCATCACCAACGGCCCGCTACTCGAACTCACGATCGACGACGCCACCCCCGGGGACGACATCGAGCTTACCGAGCCGCGCATGGTTCGCATCGTGGGGAGGGGACTCGGCCGGACCGATTTCAAGACGCTCGAACTGATCCACAACGGCGAGGTGCTCGCGACCGCTGAGACGCACGCCATCGAAGGTCATTTCGCCGCCGAGTTCGACAAGTCATTCGATGTGTCACGTTCGGGCTGGTTCGCCCTGCGGACACCCCCGCCGTCGGTGAAGGAAGATCCTGCGTTACAGGAAGTCCGCCCAAGAAACGAACTCGGCCGCGAGTTATACGCCCACACCAGCCCGATCTACGTGACGGTGAGCGGCAAGCCGCATCGCGATCCGCAGGCGATCCAGAGCCTGATCGCCCATGTCGAACAGAGCCTGAAGGTGATCCCCGAGCAGGGGGTCTTCAACGACGAACAAACCCGCGAGGCGATTCTCGCGATTTATCGCCAGACGCTGGAAGAGTTGAAGCAACGGCGGTGAGGAGGCCAAGAATGCCACCTGCATAGGTGATGATGATTGGCAGATGAGTTGGTTGATAAGCGCCACGCTCACCGTAGCTCTCCGGGAAAAAGGAAGGCTCAAGGATCGGCCACGCAGCAATGGCGCCAATGACGAGGGCAACACAGGCGCTCAAGAACTTGTAGTTTGGCACAGTAAGATAAGTCAGGATGACAACTGCGAATGCTGCGCTGAATCCAGCGCCGGGAACAGCCCAGAACCCGACAAGATCTGCCGCTATGCCCCCCGATATACCTGCAACAAAGAAGCCGCCCATTACAGCAAGCACTGCGAAAAACCATCTCAGGACCATAAACATCTCTCTCCGGGGGCCTAACAGGTATTCGACTACCAAAAGGCAATAAAATCGTTCCGCACTTTTTGCAGCCGGGTATGCCGTCGTTATGACGAACCATTCTACCCGGCAGAAAACAGACTCACAACGAAAATCTACACAAGCCTCTCGCTCGCGCTTCGGTTTATGATGGAGAAGACCTCTTGTCGCTGCGCGACCCGGACACGGAGCTGTCCGGGCTACCCGCTATTTAACGGAGGTTAGGTGCAGCGACTGGTTCGGCGTCTGATGGCCTGAATGCTGCCAGACACCGTTGATAGTCCGCGCGGCTAAAGCGGTACGGTCCCAGCCCTGACAACCAACGGATGCACGACCCGACCGCTCCATTGCGAGTGGCGTCGAACCCTAACCGATCCCAGCGAATCAAGTCCGGCTCGGCGACCACTTCCACCATGACCACACTGCAACTGTAATCCAGGTCATCAGGGCAGATTAGGACTGGGGCATAGCCGGTGCAGCCGACCTCTGGCAAGATGCGTTGCCACGGAATATCGCCGTCCTCATCGTTGTGGAACCATCCGAGCAGCGACGATACCAACCCAGAGAGGTTCGAGTCAGGGGAAGCAGTATCCAGCAATTCGTCTAGCGGCATACCGTCCACGGTGATGATGAGGTGTGGCTCCGGGACGAACTTACTCTTGGCCTGTATTGCCTCGATGCGATTCACGGCTTGTACTACCTCCTACGACGAACAAGTATTAGGCCACGGAATTGCCATAGAATGATTCAGCAAATTTGCAACGCAGTTTGTCGAAGTGATCACCGACCATTCTACCCGGCAGAAAACAGACCCGCAACGAAAATCTGTTTCCGGGCGAATCGCGATGCCACCCGGTTGAAAACGCGCTCCGCTGCGGAAACCCTGCGCGTCGCGGCTAACCGATTCTTAGTCTCCCACTCCCCCCCTCTCCCACTCTTCCATCAACGCAGCCGGATCACACGGTTCTTCGCCGCGCAATGCACCGACTGCGAATAATGATAGACGCTGAGGCCTTCGCCGATGGGGGTCGGGGTGCGGACGAGGAATTCGATCCAGCCGGGGGCGTTGAAGGCGGAGTAGGCGAGTTGCAATCGATCGAGCAGCGTCGCCGGGTCGCCCGTCAGATCGGGGAAGATTGTGGGGCCGGTGTCGGTCTGATAGACCCATTCCCGTTCGCTGGCGTTGATCGTTTTCACGGGGTATTCGATGACGGCGTGATAGCGATCGTTCTCGAGTTCGGTCTGCGCCACCAGCACCTCGTTGGCGAGGACGGCGTGGATGATCTCCTGCGGCGACGAGAGTACCTCTCCCGCGCGCTCGAGGCAATCGATGCGGACGCTGTCGAATGTATCGTCGATCCGTCCCAAGTGGCGATCGGGTTGAATCCCGCTGCCGGGAGGATAGAGGGGAACTCCCATGCCGAACCGCGCGTAGGTTTTGATCGTCAGGTAGCGATCCTCCGAGAAGATCGGAATGAAGTCGGCGTTCGGTTCGGTCCAGATGTCGCGCTCGACGCCGACCCGCTCGGTCTTGCAACTCGCCCCATGCACGAAGGTCTGCACGATGCCGGTCGCTCTTTCGGTGACGACGCAGCGCGATTCAAGCGGAATGCGGGCATTATTCAGCGTCACGACCAGCTTATGCGTCACCGTCTGCGGCGGCTTCTTCACCGCATCGATGCGAAACGTCAGAAACGACCGCGAGAAATCGATGGCGTTCAAGGGGATTGTCCTTTCGAGGGAGTCCTACAGGTATTGTGATTGCGACAACGACGTCAATATCTCGGAATGATCTCACACAAAGCCACGAAGTCACAAAGTAAGGCAAGACAAAATATCGCAACGAGATATCAATACTTTTTCCTTTGTGTCTTCGTGACTTCGTGTGAGGATCGATCTTGTCGGATAACCTTGGCGAAATCGTATCTCTGCCATGACCAATCACTCGCAAATCCATATTGATTACCTGGTTCGAAATCCGTTATCGACCACTGTTCGTGCCACCGGAAGTCATCGCTTTGATCGTCCCGATCTGCAAGACGTTTTCGGTATTGGAATTGAATCCGTGGGAGGGCTCGCCGCCGAAGCTGTACACTTTTTGATCGTGCAGCACCCAATGCGACGTGGCCACGCCGTAGGGCATGACGCCGACGTGGGAATAGTTATCGTCATCGATGTGATAGCACAGAATCCGGTCGCCGTAGCCGCGCCAATGGATGTTCGACTCGTTCCCTTTGACTTTGATCCCGACCTGTTCGAGACATTTTCCCATGCGAAACGTCGGGTAGTCGGCGGAGCCCATTAACAGAATGTGCTGGTCATCGACTGCGACCGCCGACCCGGCGACGATGGGGAAGGGGGAGTTCTTGATCAGGCCCCATGCGTTCGTTTGGGGATCGTAGCGATAGGCATCGCGGAAGTTGGGGACGCCGTTGTTCGGGGCGCGCAGTCCGAATTCTTTCGCTAGTTCCAGATGAATGCTTCTCATTTCGGGGTCATTCAACGAACCGCCGAAGACATACAGTTTGCCGGCGACGACGGTCCCTTGCACGAGAGATCGCGGTCCGCCGGGATAGGGGGCCATCGCCTCCCATCGCGCAGCGGGGTCATCGAGCCGCAAGCGATAATCGATCAACTGCGGCTTGTCGCCGACTTCGCTTGCAGCCCCGGTGGGAGTTCCCGCGACGAGATAGAGCCATTGGCCGGGATCGATGGCGGCGGTGGCAAGCCAGCGTCCGGGGCCTTCGGCATCGGGGAGCGGCGCGAGATCGCTCCAGACCCATTCTTGATTTTCGTTGCGGCTTAATTTCAAGACGCGCGACGCCGACCCGCGGCCGCCGACAATATACAACGACCGCCCGTCGCAGACTCCTTGAGTATATTGCGGAGTGATCGGCGGAGGGGGCAGCTCGATGTACGTTTCGGTCTCGATGTCATACGCATACGTGAAATTGGCTCGCTCGGGCATCCACATACCGCCGGCGAGGATGATCTGCTTGTCGATGACGCCGGCGACTCCCCCTTTCCAGGCGACGGGAACATTCGGGCCGATGGTCCATTCGAATGCGTAGGGGCAATCGTCCAGGACCCCTTCAAACTCACGGCTGAACGGCGTCCGCGTGTATGCGCGATTGAGCTTCCGCACGATTTCCAGATTGATCTCGTCGTTGCGCCATTCCGTCGATGTAGTTGAAGGTTCGGCGGCTGGGAGTGGACGAGTCGCGATCACACCGAACGATATCACGACCGAAAGGAGAAGGAATACAGGATTGTGATTCATGGTGAGGTCTCCTTTATTCATTGGGCATATCATTGAACCAGCGGTTATGATCATCTCATTTCAAACCGAGCACCCCCAGCGTATCCCGATAGATCATCTTTTCAATCGCCTCTTCGTTCAATCGGGGTAACGCCGTCCCTTTGAGCATGTCGTTCATCGAACGGAGACCGGCGAGAGTGGCGTTGATGGTGGTGAAGGGGTAGTCGGTTCCGAACAGGAGTTTGTCCCAGATGCCGTATTCCTGGACCAGCATCAGGCTGTGATAAAACTGAAACGGGCGGTAATGCAGGGCGCTGATGTCCATGTAGACGTTGGGGTGCTTCCTCGCCGTCACGACCGCTTCCCCTTCATACGGGTGCCCGATGTGGGCCATGATGATCTTCACCTCTGGAAAACGCGTGGCGACGACGTCGAGATGCCGGGGGAGCGTGCATTCGAGCGGAGCCTGCGCGATGAACGTCGTCCCCGTGTGCAGCAGCACCGGCAAGCGATGCTTCGTCGCGTACTGCCACAACGGATCGAGCAGGCGATCGTCGGGTCGAAACCCGGCGTACATCGAGAGGAGCTTGATCCCCTTGAGCTTCAACTCCTGATGGCCGTAATGCAACTCGTCGATCCAGTTCGGCTGCGTGGGATCGACCGACAGAAACCCGATCAGTTTGTCGGGGTGCGCGTTCACGTACCGCGCGACATAATCGTCATCGACCCAGATGCCGCTGAGTTTCGCTTTTCCCCCGAAGACGATGGTGATGACGTCGTCGACCGAGGTCTTGCGGTAGTCTTCGTAGCGAACGGTGAGATCGAGTTCGACCCCGGCCTTGGCCCGCTTCGCCTGTTCGCGAAAGTCGTCGCCGAAGTGCAGCGGATATTCCCACGCATGGCTATGGACATCGATGATCATCGTTGAGAGTCGCTTTCGCCGAGGATGATGTGACGACACGCATTGGCAGAAGACATGATGAATCATCGCCGGGGGGAAGTCCAGCGTGATGCGAGCGTCACGAGATGACGCCTGGAGAAGACCGGGTGGATAAACCACCCGGCTCGGGGATCTGAACGCAAATTCATGGAATATTCATGCCACAGTTGATAGTCTATCTGTTGACGGATTGAAGTCGGGTGAGAATACTGGATCAATACCCGTTGATGGCTTGCGAGATATCGGTCCGGCGATCCTTCGTGTGCCACGGGTGGCTTGTCCACCCGTGTTTT
>JBJXGP010000217.1:0-2680 GCA_046160425.1 Planctomycetaceae bacterium | reverse complement strand
AATTTCACTTCAAGACATTTGACGTCGATGCGGTCGAGCATTTTTCCATTGTACATTTCAGGGCCGCGATAGGTGTAGGACTTGAGAAACGTCAGAATCTGAGTGGCGTCGATGCGCATGACTTCGGATTGTTCCCACGTATCGTCGGGTTTGACGGGCGTCGCGGGAATGCGAGCAGCTTCCTTTTGTGCCGCATCCTTGAGATACTCGGGCTCGTATTGTCCTTGAACGAGTTTTTTTAAGTTATCGTCCAGAGTGTTGAACGCCTCATCTCGACCGGTGACTGCCACAACAAGATTGTTTTTATCGAGCACCGTAGACCACGATGCTTTGGCGGCGGCTTTTAGAATCGGAGTTAACAGGCTCTCCGTCGTCGCATCGGGATTTGCAGAATCGAATTTGATGTCGCCGAGTTGAGGGATCATCATCTGCACGCGCAAAGAGTCCATCTTGTGTTCAATTTTCAGCCGGCCGTCGCCTCCTCGAGTTCCGATTGACGATACGATCGTCATATACTGGGTGACGTTCGTGTCTATATCCATGCCGTTGATCTTCAATGATTGTATCGATTGAATGTCGACGTTGTTCTTATACGAAGTCCCTTCGACGAATTTGCGTTCGAGTTGGACCTGGGCCTCAGCGGCGGAAATTTGCCAGCCGCCGGCAATTGTAACAACGAGTAGAACAGCCATGCGTTTCATGTTCCCGGTTCTTTCATGTTGGAAGGATTGCTCGTCGCGGCACAACTCCACTTTATACCGCCTCGATTTCGAGTTCGATTCATAAATCTTCATGAGTCATCCAGTTTTTAGCAAGAAATCAATGATGTCTGAATGAATTCGTAGAATCAATCGATGTGAATTTCATCAACCCGTGGGAACAGCATGACCGAACCGCAGCCTGAATTTGCTCCGCCGGCCCGATTCGTCGCCGACTGGCCATATCTGACCGGTGATATCCCTGGAATCGACGGGACATTGAAGCAGCGGCCCGAAGATTTTATCGTCGAAGAAATTCCGCTCTATCCGTTTTCAGGCGAGGGGGAACATCTGCTGTTGTGGATCGAAAAACGAGACGTCGCCGCCGAACAACTCACGAGGCATCTTGCGCGCGTACTCTCCGTCTCTCCGCGTGACATCGGCGTTGCCGGTCTCAAAGACCGCCGTGCGGTCACCCGGCAATGGATTTCTGTCCCCGCGAAATGTGAAGCTCAACTGGACGAGATCGCGACCGAGAACATTTCGCTGCTTGATTCCACAAGGCATCGGAATAAATTGCGAAGCGGGCATCTCAAAGGAAATCGCTTCAACATCGTCGTTCGCGACGCTCATGCCGATGCCTTGTCATCGGCGATTGCATTTTGTGAATCGGCACGCCGGTTGGGCATCCCCAATTACTACGGCGAACAACGGATGGGCCACGATCAACAAACGCTCAAAACCGGATTCTCTCTGTTACGGGGCGAACTGCAACCTCGCGATCTCCCTCCCTCCCGCCGGGCGTTTCTGTTGCGGATGTCGCTCTCGGCGGTGCAGTCGCAACTCTTCAACGAAGTTCTGGCAGATCGACTTCGCGACGGCTTGATCCACACCGTCATTCCCGGCGACGTGATGCAGGTTACCGAATCGGGAGGTTTATTTGTCGCGGGTATCGACCGCCAGGAATCGGACGCTGATACTGTTCCTTCGACACCTGACATCGTCACCGAACAGCAGCGCTACGATCGCCGCGAGATCGTGCCGACCGGTCCGATATTCGGTCCCAAGATGAAACACCCGAGCGGACAGCCGGCGGAACAAGAGCAGAGAGTACTTGAGCGATATGGACTCGAGCGGGATCATTTCCTGTTGTATGACCGCTTGACGAGCGGCACTCGTCGGCCGCTGCTGGTTTTTCCGGAAGAAATGCACGCCGAGGCGACTGATGGGGGAGTGCGTATCCGTTTCGATCTCCCCAGCGGAAGTTACGCCACGGTCGTGCTGCGCGAGCTGATGAAAGGGATCGAATAAGTGTGAGTCGGAAGGAAGGTGGAGTGATGGCGAGATCCGTTTTCGTCTCATGGTCTCCTTAAAACGCTCGATCCGAGTTGCACAAAATCCCCCCGGATGGCTCATGCACCAGTCGTCAAACGCGAAGCGACCGGCTATAATGACGATTTGATTCCCAGCGTCACCAGATTGATCCTTTATGAGCGAAACCGAAGCTGCCACATCGCGACCCGCGTCCCTGGAGCCGATGGATCCTGCGCTGACGACGATTCAGCCGGGCGGCGGTGTGATCTGGCGATGGGAACTGGCTTGGGGCACCGTTCGACGCTGCTGGTTGAAAACGTTTCGCCGGTGTTACATCCGGCGGATGGAGTCGTCGCGACAAGGGGATTTCAACCCTTGTCCGTTCGAAGTCTTCGATTCGCGCGACCTGAAATACTACCGCAATCAGGGGGGATATCACTGGAAGCCCGAGGACGACCCCTTTGCATGGCGCGATCGCCTCCCGTTCGCCCGCGCCGGATTGGCCGAACTGCTCGTCTTTTCGGTCGTCACATTCGGAACGGCGACGGCATGTGCGGCATCGGCGACTCTGCTGGATTTGGGGGACGTCCCGCGACTTATGCTACGAATCGTCGCGGGGGCCTTTGCGGTGGTAGGAGGATTGATCGTCTGTTTTTTTCGGAATCCGC
>JBJXGP010000216.1:0-2702 GCA_046160425.1 Planctomycetaceae bacterium | reverse complement strand
CCTCTTGTCGCTGCGCGACCCGGACACCAAGCTGTCCGGGCTACCCGCTGTTTACGTCTTCGAAGTTCCGCTACGTCAAATATCTCTCGACGTTCTCTAGCACTGGCGGACAAGCCGCCAGTGGCACGCGGCGGCAGGTATACTCTATGATAAGGCATCAGGTTCGTCCGCGAAAGTTCGACGACTTGAACCAACAAGCACTCTTGAAGGAAACATCTCATGCAGCGCCGGGATTTTTTGCGGACGGGAACGGGAATGGTTCTCACGAGCCTGGCGGCCCCGCGTCTGTTTGCCGCCGATGAAACGCCATCCGACAAACCGCTCGACATCGGCTCGAACAAAATATTGTTTGTCGATGAGAAATACATCGCCGAGAAACAATTCGTCCGGCTTCACATGCAGGTTCCTCATAAGACGGGAGAGATCTCACTTGAAGCGGCCCGCCCCTGGGAAAGCGCCACGCTCAACTGGTTCAGCGTCCTCAAGGAAGATGACCGATACCGCATGTGGTATGAATGCTACGACGTCGACGGTTGGCCGACCGGAGATGATACCTCATTTTGTTACGCCGAATCGACCGACGGTATCCATTGGACGAAACCGAAACTGAAGCAATTCACTTATCAGGGAAGCAATGAGAATAACATCCTGTTCCGGCAGATCGGCGAGGGGACGTATCGCTCGCGCGTGCATGGTTGCGGCGTGTTTCTCGATCCGACGGCTCCTCCAGAAGAACGGTACAAAGGAATTTCACAAGGATTGTTCCAGGGGATCGGAGAGCGTCCTCACTATGTCGCGGGGATGACGTCGCCCGACGGCCTCCATTGGACGCGGCTGCCCAAGCCGATCTGTCCGATCTTCGCCGACAGCCAGTATTCGGGTTTCTGGGATACCGACTTGAAGCAATATGTGATATACGGCCGCGTCGGCGGGCGGGGACGATCGCTCGGCAGATCCGAGAGCAAGGACTTCAGCGAGTTTCCCGTCCTGTCGAAAGTCCTCGAAACGGACGAGAGCGAACCGGCGCATGTCGATCTTTACAATCCGGCGGCGATGAAATATCCGGGGACATCGGACTTGTACCTGATGTTCCCCAACCGATTCGATTGGCAGAAAGATACGCTCGATATCCGGTTCGCGACAAGCCGGGATGGCATTCATTGGAGCTGGCCCGATCGCGATCTCCCGTTTATTCCGCTGGGTGATGCAGGCGAATTCGACAGCGGTTCGCTGTATCTAGGACAGGGGCTTATCCAGACCGAAACAGAGATGTGGTTTTATTACGGGGCCTCGCGGTTGAAACATGAAGAGACCACTCTCGAACAACTCACCGACCCGAAAAATCAAAGGCGCTACAGCCGCGTCGTGTTGCCCCTCGATCGGCTGGTCGCCGTCGAAAATGACTTCGATGCCATCGGCAGCATCACCACGCCGCCGCTGAAATTCAACGGCAAACAATTGTCGCTCAATGCGAAGGTGCGCGAGGGGGGGAGCGTAAAAGTCGGTTTGATCGGTGCCGACGGTAACGACATCGCCGGCCACACCCTCGAAACATGCGAACCGATCATGGGCGATTCACTCGCGCATACCGTGGCGTGGACTTCTGGTCCCAATCTGCCCGCTCGGAAGGGCGAAGCGCTGCGATTGCGAATCGAATTGAGAAACGCGAGTTTATTCGCGATGCAGTTCGTCGGGTAGCCCGGACAGCTTGGTGTCCGGGTCGCGCAGCGACAAGAGGTCTGCGTCGTCTCGCACAGACAAGAATGTCTGTGCCACCAACTTCTTGTAGCCGAGGTCTGTGACATCGATCTGGCTTCATAGAGGCCAGCCACATCAAACATGAATGAACCGCGGATTTACGGTTTCAGATGTTTATCGAAAAATCCGATGACCTGTGCGCGCAGGTCGCGCTCTTTCGGTTGCAGATGAAAGCTATGCGGAGCCCCCTCGACGATGACGAGTTCCGACGGGACGCCAGCCGCTTCCAGTGCCTGATGTAACAACTCAGACTCCTCGACGGGGACCGTTGCATCCCCCGTGCCGTGGATCAGCAATGCAGGGGGATCATCTTTCGTCGCAAAGGCAACCGGCGAGGTCTTGAGACACAAGGCCTTTTCTGCATCGGTCGAGTCGTCATACATTTTTTGAAATTTGGTCATCGCGGTAAAGTCGTAGACCCCATACAGCGGAACGATCGCCTGCACGCGGCACGAATGGTCGTTATAGAGTCCGTCCGGATCGAGACCGTCATCGGGGCCGGTCATGCCGACCATCGACGTCAGATGTCCCCCCGCCGAACCGCCGATGACGCCGATATGCTCGACATCGATGTGATATTCATCCGCGTTCTTGCGGAGATAACGAACGGCGGTCTTGCAGTCGTGCAGATTCTTCGGCCAGACGGTGGTCAGCGTGCGAATGAAGCGTTCGCCGTGCTCTTCTCCCAGGACGTAATTGATGCTGGCGCAGACATAACCCGATTTGGCCAGCGTCGTGCCGATGTTGATTTCGCGTGCCGCCCCTTTGTCTCCGGCATACCAGCCTCCGCCGTGGATGATCAGCACGGCGGGAAGCTTCGCCCCTTCGGCGATTTTTGCGGGGAAGTACAGGTCCATCTTCTCGGCGCGATCTTCGCCGAGGTACGCGACGTCCTTGACGATTCTCACATCCGGATCGGCCTCATCAGCGGCAACAACCGGACC
>JBJXGP010000215.1:0-8882 GCA_046160425.1 Planctomycetaceae bacterium | reverse complement strand
CGCGCCGCCGTACCGTGCTGTGATCAACGGGCCGGAAAGCCATTCTCCCCCCCCGATCGCCGCTCCACCGAGTACGAGGCCGGGACCGAGCATCGCGGCCCAGTTCTTCAAGCCAAACACCGGAGCGGGCGGAAGTTCCGCCAGATTCCAGCGAGGCATGGACTTCGAGCCGGGATAAGGAGCCAGTTTGCCGGTCGGCTTGTCAGAAACATCAGAGGTGGAATCGTATTTCTCGTCGGCGGACATGTCTGTTGGCTCCAGATATCTTCAAAAGTCCGGGCGATTGAGCAATCCCCTGCTTTTGACCTTAATGTAAATGGCGTCAGACCGTTCCGACACGGTGAACGGAAATCAGAAATGCGTATATGACGGGATTACGGATGGACGAAATTGTGCTGTCCATTGCGGATGGTGAGCACGGGACACGGTGCTTTGCGGACGACACGTTCGGCGACGGAGCCCAACAGCATATGAGCGACAGCTCCGCGTCCGTGTGTACCGATGATGAGCAGGTCGATATCGCTTTCCTTTGCGAGCGTCACGATCTCGACGAAAGGGCTTCCGCTCCGAATGAGGAACGTTGCCTCGATGCCGACGAACTCGGCAAGAATTTTACTCCCCTGTTCTTCCGCATTTTTGACGTGCATCTCGTGCAGATTGGCCGGGATGTATGCCTCACTGGTGGGAGGGAGTTGCGAGAGCAGGTCGGGATAAGGGACGACGTGACAGATCACCACTTGGGAAGAGAACTGTTTTCCCAACTCGACCGCGTATCGAACGGCGAGGCCGGCGTGTTCGCTGAAATCGGTCGCGACCAGGATTTTTTTTAACTGAATGGACATGTCAGCACTCTCCATAGGGGTGGATCACAGATGAATTTTGCATCCATTGGGGATTTTACCGCGTGTTATTGCGACAGGACGTCAGGATTTCTCCGCGAGAAAAATGAAATGGTCCGAATTCGACGTCAAAATCAATTGCCAAAATTTTCAAACTCGTAGGGCCAGATGGTTCTCTATGATAAATCCAATCGATTATGATTCCTACCGACCGGGCCATCATGTTTTTCTGTCACGACATATCGAACAGAATGGAAAGATGCTGATGCTGCGGTGTCACTGATAATCGACGTCTTTCGCACTGTCCGAAGATACTACGAGCGTAACGAGTTTGAGCGAACATGCCAACTGACCGCGCACAAGTCATGGATGATCTTGGCCCAGAAATGGAATCTCTTCTCCGCGAGGTGATGGGGTATCTGAATTTCTCGAACGGGTCTCCCGATCCTGCGTTTCAGCGAAATCTCAATGCGATGTTCGCGCAATTAGGCGATAACGCCTGGACTCTGGCCCCCGAATTGCTGAAAAATCGGGCCGGGCAATATCAGCAGCAGGACGCCGTCTTTTCCGATAATTCCCAGGCACTCTCCGCCGTCTCGCTGGTATTTTCGAACCTTTATCCGGCGTATTTGACGCACCATGCCGATCTGTTTTTTCACCTTTCTGACAGGGAGTTGCAGCAACCGTTTCTGCTCGCCCGGTTTTTCGAAGCGGTCCTGAGACAAGGGGGACCGTGGTCGGACGCCGATCGCATCGTCCGCGATGCCTTATCGCAATTGAACGATTATCTCGGGCACCGTCCCGTGGCGGTCCTCGAAAACGGCCGGCAGATGGAACCCTATGCCCACGAGCGGTTTCGCCCGGTTCCCTTGTATCTGCGCGGAGCGGGAACGGCGTCGGGACCGTATCAGAAGCTGATTGCCCGGACGATGGATTTTTTCACCCAGCTTCCGGAAGAGTTGTTGAGTTCTTCGTACTACGACCCGAACCGGATGGATGAGCTGGCGCTCGATCCGCGAGCACACGATCACCTGCATCCCGTCAATAAGCGGACAAATTACATTTTCGGCGAATGGGATCCGCATCTCATCGACAATCAAGGGTTCTACCGACGATTTGTGATCCGCAACATCATACTGAAATCCCTCTGCGACTGGCTGGAAGCCAATCAGGAATTGGGTGAAGAAGAAGCGCTGTTCGATGCCTCAGTCGTGTTGTGCGGAACGATCCTGATGGCCTCCGCCATCAGCGGTTCCGGCCCCGATACGCATCAATCGAACGTCACCTTGACTTCATTGCTGCCCCGCGTTGCCCGGCAGCGCGATGCCTATTACGCTCTCGTGATGGAGATGGTCAGCGGCTCTCGCCAAAAACGCTTGAAGAAAGAAGCCAAACTGACGCAGCAGCCCTTCGGGCACGTTCGTCAGGCTCTCAATCTCGAACTGGCGCATTATGGAGCGCAGCAACTGCAATCGCGCACGCTGGCGGGATTGTATGCTCGGCTCGGTTATCCCGATGTCTCCCGCGAGGAAGCGGGCCGGATCCCCTGCCTTTCCATCCGCTTCGAGTGTGAAATTCAATGCTGCATCACCACGGCGCGGCAATCGCTCGATCGCGGCGATTTGCAGTCGACTGAAAAACTCCTTCTCGAAATCGAAAACTTGCTGCACCGGGGTATTGAATGTGGCGCGCTCGTTGATCCCTGGGAAATCCTCGGCTTTCAAGGGCAGTTCCCTTTATTCGCCTCGCGCGAAGACAGCGTTCCCGATCAGCGCGTGGAAACGCTGCTCGATCTGATGCAGGGAACCTTCGATATTTTCTCGCGCATCATGTGCGAAGCCGCCGTGCTGGGGCAACCCGCGGTATTGCGGCAGATCTCCGATCGTTTTCGCGCCCTCGCCGCGGAGTGGGATCGTTATGCCACCGCGACCGTCGAGGAGCTCCCTCGAGTCGTTGGCCACGAGTGCTGGGAATCGGCCGAGCGGGTTTCTCGCGTTCTTTCCAAATGGAAAGCGGCCGGTGAGTCGGCCGACGATATTTCGTTCTGGCGGGAGCATTCCTCAGAACTGCAATCGGCACAGGCGTTTTTGCAGGTGGTCGACATCCTGCTGAAAAAACGAGAGCACAAAGCGGCGCTCGGCCTCTTGATGCAATGGCTCAGCGAAGCCGACGTCGTAGGACTCGAAGTGGGTCCGGCGTCGTTTCATGCGATGATTCTCCGCTGGAATCAACTCATATTAGGCAGCGACGATCAACCGGGGGTCGTGCAGGATCCGTGGCCCATTCTTCGTAAGATGTTCGACTATTTGGAAGCCAATGCCGCCGAACATTGGCATGCTCCGCTCCTGCAGCAACTGGAGAAATTCGATACGCACGACAAATCGACCTGGGATGCGGAGTCTGATTCGCGCGACGCGACGGACGCGGACGATTCTGAACACGACGGCGACAACGAGGATCTATTCGAAGCGGCATACGAAGACTTCGTGTTCCGCGACAGCGCTCAGGATGGGATCGCTGACAGCGTCATGGACGGGGCAGACCGAGCCTCTCTTACCGAAATCGAAATCCTGCAGGATCGGCTGGAACCTCGGCTCCGGTTTTTGCATACGCTGACGTTATTATGGCAACTCGCCGCCGGTGCATACGGCAGCACGCGATTGCAGTTAACGGGCAGCGGGACGTCGGCGGAAAGTGTGGAAGGGGAAAACACATCAAGTGTTTCCAGCGAATCGACCGACCGGCCTCCCGCGCCGACGACCAGCGAAGCAGATGCGACGGAATGGCTGACGGCCTGGTATCAGCGCTCGCTCGCTCTCGAACAGGAATTGCTCTCGCTGCTGAGACAGTTGTGGAAATACGAGATTCCGCTCCCCTCAGGCGATCACGATGCCAACGTGGAATTCGACTTGCAGATGCAGACTCGCAATTACCTGCTGCATGCCACGGTCAGCACGGCGGTGAGCTGTCGCACGTCGGCCCGGATGCTGGCGGCGTGCCTGCCCAAGCGGGATGACCAGGAATTGCCGAACGGCACCAGCCAGACGATGCTCGCCTTGTTTCGGGGAATTTTTCAGCGCGATCCGCAAGAATGCCGACGGTTATTGCCGGTCTTGCTCAAGGAACTCACTAAAAAACCGCTGTTATACATCCCGTTCGACAAGGGGGGACATCCGGGAGAAATCCTCGAAGCCCGTTCGCTGCAAGCGGTGATGCGGTTTTTACTCGCTCAGTTTCCCCGCCTGGGGCTGATTCGAGAAACCTGGCATCTGCTCAAGATGGGTCAGCGCATGGAGCGAGAAACGCGACCCGACGGACTGGCGGTCAGCGAATTCGATCGATTGTTCCGCACGGCGCTGCGGAATTCGCTCGAATGCATCGTCGAATCGTCGGAAGAATGGAAGTCGGGCCGATTCACTGATGCCGAACTGATCGAATTGACCGAAGAGGTTCTGGAACGCTACACCGAACAATGGATCAAGCACAGCCGCACGATGCGCCTCTCCAGCGTCGAGGCGCTATTGCACGAAGACGTGTGGGAGCAGACGAAGGATTTCATTTCCGACTACGGAAGCGATCTCTTTCAGGCCAAACGCCTCACGCTGGGAAACATCAGAACGATTCTGCATATCGGCATCGAGCAGTTTCTGGCGTTCCTGGCCGAGAACCCCGACCCGCTCGCTCCGCTGACGCTCATCGACGACATCGAATCGGGGGCAGTCGATAAGGAAACCGCGGTCGAAACGCTGTCTCTGATTTACGACATCGTCGTCGATAAGTTCGATCGCTTCCTCGAATACAACACGACGACCACGCAATCGGATTACGGCGAAATGCTGTACACGTTTCTCGACATGTTGCGACTGGAAGCCGACTACGATCGCGATGCCTGGAGCCTGATGCCGGGAATTCTGTGTCACGAAGTCTTCATCCGCACGGCTCGAAAATCGGTTGTCGCCACGTGGGAACGAATGTTCGAAGCACAATGCCGTCCATTGGCAGAGCGGCATCTGGCCGACCTGAAAGCCCTCGAGCGGAAGTATGGCATGAGGCTGCCGTCAGTCGGCGATCACATTCAGGAACGGTTCGTCAAGACGCTGTCGGTCAATCGCATACTTGCGCTGGTTCCCGTCGTGCTCGCCGATGCCCGCAAGGGAGACCAGAACTGCGAGAGCATGCAATCGCTCCGGCAGGAAGTGACCGAATACCTGAATAATACCGCCGGGTCGAGCGTCGATCTCCCTCCGTGGCTCAGGCAACTGGAACACGCCGTCCAACAGGCGGAGGATGTGCTCAATCTCGAAACGTTCGGCGGCGACCGCGATATCGTGTTGCCCCCCGTGCATGTGAATCTGCGCGAAATGCGGTCGCAGTTGCGCAACTGGACCCAGTCGCTCTATCGCCGCAAGGCCGGGCCGGAGTAGTGGACGGCTTGGTCTTGACGCTTCTATCACTGGGCGAAGGTGGCAGTCTCTGAGCAGCGACTCAGCCATCATCGCAAAAACCGTGCCCCTTTGCGCACCTGCGGCGATCCTCTCGGTGCGGTCGATCCAGGGTTATTCTTCTTCGTCCTTGGCCATCTTGGCGGCTGCCACGACTTTGGATTGTTCGTTCGGCGGCATCGGTTCATAATGGCTCGGCTCGATGATGAACGAGCCTTGTCCCCCCGTCATGCTTGAGAGCGAACGCGCATAGGTCATCACTTCAGACAATGGCACCTTGGCGCGGATGGACTGGAAGCCGGCTCCGGCGTTGTCCATTCCTTCCACGCGGCCGCGTCGGCTATTGAGATCGCTCGTAATGTCGCCGAGTTTCTCGGCGGGAACGGTGATCTCGATCGTGACGATCGGCTCGAGCAACGTCGGCTTGGCCTGATTGAAGATCTCCTTGAAGCAATAGCTGCCTGCCGTCTTGAAGGCCGATTCGTTGCTGTCGACCGGGTGATCTTTACCGAAGTAAAGTTCGACGGAGACGTCCTGCACCTGAAAACCGGCGAGAACTCCTTTCTCCATCCGTTCCTTAACCCCTTTTTCGACCGCGGGAATGTATTGATTGGGAACCGATCCTCCCGAGACACGGTCGATGAATGCGTAATTCAATACCGGATCGTAATGATAGCTTCGCAAGCTCAGAAAACGGTCCTTCGTGAAGTACTCTTCCGGGACGATCCCTTGCGGCAGACTGGCGACGCGGCAATGGACTTCGGCGAATTGTCCCGATCCGCCAGACTGCTTCTTGTGACGATAGTGTCCTTCCGCAGCCGCGGCGCACGTTTCGCGATAGGGAATCTTCGGTTGATGCGTCACGACTTCCACCTTGTCGCGATGTGCCAGCCGCCCCTGCACGATGTGCAGATGCAGTTCGCTCATTCCCTGCATCACCATTTCCTTGGTTTGCGAATCGCGGATGACGCGGAAGGTCTGATCTTCTTCCTCGATCTTCTGCAGTGCGCCGGAAATCTTTTGCTGATCGGCCCGGCTCTTGGGTTCGACCGCCAGGCCGATCATTGGCGTCGGGAATTTCAGCGGAGACATGGTGACGGCATGCGCTGCGTCCTTGCAGAGCGTATCGCCCACGTGCAGGTCGTCGAGTTTCACGACCGTGATGATGTCGCCGGAACAGGCTTCCGCCTGTGCGATGTGTTCGGCTCCCTGCATTTCCATCAGTTGACCGATTTTCAGGGTCTTCCCTCCGCGGGCGTTCAACACGGTATTTTCTTTATGCAGCGTCCCTGAAAAGATCCGCAGGAAGTTCATCTTGGAAACGAATGGGTCGATGCGAGTTTTGAACGCAAACGCGACGAAAGGGGCCTCGGGACTGGGATCGATGGGCACCGTCTCCCCCGCCGCGTTTGCCGCGGTGCGCGGGAGATCGAGTGGAGAGAGCGCTTCGCTGACGACTCCCTCCATGAATTCCTTGACCCCGATGTCGGACTTGCCGGCCATCGAGAATATCGGAATCAGCGTTCCTGCGCGAATCGCCTTGGTGAAGCCAGTCGCCAGTTCTTCATCGGAGAACTCTTCGCCGTTGAGATATCGTTCCAACAGCGATTCATCGGCTTCGACGATGGCATCCATTAGTTTCTGATTGAGTCTCTTGGGATCCATCGCGACGTTCGCGGGAATGTTATCGGGGATGTGGAGCGTATTGACGACGCCCGAAAACTGTTTTCCCAATCCCACGGGAACATTCACAGGGATGCACGCCGGACCAAAAGTTTCCTGCACGTTCGTCAGCAATTGCTCGAAGTCGAGGTTGTCGGAATCCATCTTGTTGAGAATGATCATCCGGCCGATCCCCGCATCGCCGGCGAGGGCAAAGGTCCGCCGCGTGTTGACTTCGATTCCCGAATGCGCATTGATGGTAATGACGGCGGTTTCGACGGCTCGCAAGGCGCCGACGACCTGGCCGATGAAATCGGGGTATCCCGGCGTATCGATGACCTGGAATTTTTTCCCGGCGAATGTGAAATGGGCCACTTTCGAAGAGATCGTATGCTTGTGTTCTCGTTCATCTTCGTCGGTATCGAGCAAACTGCTTTTGTCGTCAACGGAACCGACGCGGGTCGTTGCACCGGCTTTGTGCAACATCAGGTCGATCAATGTCGTTTTACCTGACGCGCCGTGTCCCACGAAGGCAATGTTGCGGATGTCTGCCAACTGATGCTTTGCCATTTCCACTCTCCCTGGGGTTGGATTTCGAAAATGTTCATCGGAGTTGATTTGGACAGCGAGAATTGATGTGCGAACGGTTCAGTTTATGAAATTCGCATGAACTTCGCCACCCGATGGAGGGAGAATCTGGTCGTGACGTCGACGAATGGCCTTGATGAGGGAAAGAGGTTAGCCGCGACGCGCAGGGCTTCCGCAGCGGAGCGCGAAAGCGCCTTCAGAACGGTATCGGCAACAGAAAGGCGTGATGTTCGAACAGGACTCCCTTCCCATGCTCGCCGATAAACTGCGTGAAAAACAACAAGAATACATACAATGCGACGATTGGCACAGTCACCAGTTTCACCAGCCAGCGGATGAGAAAGCCGCGGCGTTGTTCCCGCTGCGATGCGCGATGATAGACCCAGCCGGTGAAAACTTTGACCGGCCAGATCGTGATCAGAAAGACCAGCGTTTCCAGCCACATCGCATCCTGCGGCGGCAGCGCGACCTTGAACAGATACATCGGCAGCGAAAGCACGCATGTCAAGAGTACGACCAAAGCGCCCCAGATCGGCGCACGGGCATAAAGTTCACGAACGGCGCGCAATTCGAACATCGCCGAAAAACGATTTTCAGCCGCGTAACGCGCGGTGAGAAATGGAAGCCACATGATGACGAGCACGAGTCCGAAGCCGCCGATCAAACTTGCCAGCAGATCGCCTCCTTTTGGTTGATCGGCCGATGCAAAAATCGCCGTGGGAATCACCAGCCAGATGAATGCGCCGGCGAGGCCGCGCAAGCCCAACAGAAAATGATACTTGAGTTGCAGGCCGACGACGAAGGTCTTGACGTGTTCCGCCGCGCGGGGGAGATATTCGTGAGTTTGCCAGTTGGTCCACAACCAGCGGGCATTGCGAATCGGACGAAAAAAACAACTCAAGCTGCCGCCGCGAGCCAGTGCCAGACAGATATGGACGATCATCAGCACAACCCCCCCATTGACCAGCCGGTGCAGCATGAGATCGCTCGTGCTTCCCGGATCGATCAGGTGAGCATCGGCTGCCGCAATGGCCAACAAACGCAGCGGGAATACGCAGATCCAGATCCCGAGCGCGATCGACCCCAAGCGCGGAGCCAGATTCAACAGCGGGAATGCCGTCCGGAATTGTCCCGTGCGCGCCGTTTTCCCCATCACGTTCAGCAAATATCCCAATACCAGAATATTGAGTACGGGAATCGCCGCGATGACGGCCAGAACCAGCATCAAACTGGCGATGCCGAAGGCCGTCCGTATCAGCCACCCGATCGTCTTCAGCGGGTGGTAGATCGGATGAGGAAAAGCGGGGACCGAAACAATCTCGGGGCTGCGCATTGCCAGTTCGTGATCGCT
>JBJXGP010000214.1:0-25606 GCA_046160425.1 Planctomycetaceae bacterium | reverse complement strand
CCGCCCGGCATCGACGAACCGGAATGGCCGTGATATCCGCCCCCCCCGCGTTGATCATCGGGTTTTGCGGTACGCACCCGGTTCAGATATTCGATAAATCGTTGCCGGCTGGATCGTCTGGGTTTGACCATATGGGGTATCAATCGGGTGGAACTCTCCATCTTTAATGAAATGGAGGCGTGAAATATATGCAGAAAAATCAGAAAGTCGAAATCAAGAAATTAGCAACCGTTAAGCGGGAATTTGTCATCGAATTCGTATTCGATTTTCTTCGACAATCCAAAGTTTTTTTTCCAATTGTTCTGATTTCAAAAAGGGCAATATCCGTTTGACCGACTCAAGGACGTATTGCTTATCGTGGCGGTGTAATCGTAATACAATCAGTCCAAATGAATCTTGCGGGGGGTAAGTTCTTTCATCACAAAAATCCAAATCCATTGTTAATACAGCACGCTGCTCCATCCGACAAACTTCGACAAGTCGATGGTCAGATTCACCTACAAGATTCTGGTCGTAAACAGTTAGCGCATCATGCCCCGCAGTGCGAAGCAAATCACCAATTTCGATCGGCAGATTCTCATCGATCTTGAACTTCACACTATTGCCTTCTCTGGCAGCAAAATCACTTTTTCACGAGACAGTTCAGCCGCATAAGCAATTGCCGCATGAATGTCCTCCCGCTGGAGTGACGGATAACTTTTCAGAATTTCCTCCTGGCTCATGTCGGCTGCCAGATTATCCAGTATGACCGACACCATGATGCGGGTTCCTTTAATACAGACCTGACCATGGCAGATTTGAGGATCGACAGAGATGCGATCAGGCCAATTCATAGCGAAATACCTCGTTCAAGCAGCGGATGTAAAAGATTTCTTTTATTCTATCATCGTACGACATTCATTGATAAGAACCGGTTCGTGATTCCGCAAAATTCATCTCAGCGCCATTTCGCGGGGCGTTTTTCCAGAAAGGCGGAGGAACCTTCCGCCGGTTCGTCGGTCGTGAAACAGCGTGCGAACGCGGCTGCTTCCCGATCATAATCGGCGGCGGACGTCGGCGATCGCAGTTCCCGCATCAACCGTTTCGCCGCCCGACAGGCCAGCGGTCCCCCCGCCAGCAATTGTTTGATTCGCGTCTCGACCGCTTGCGGAAACTCGGCATCGGGAACGACGGCATCCACCAGCCCTAACGACAGAGCCGTCTCGGCGGGGACTAATTCTCCTGAAAGGATCAAGCGCTTCGCCGCCGGTTCGCCGAGAAGTCTCACCGCGCGCACGCACCCTCCCCAACCGGGGATAAGGCCGAGCGTCACTTCCGGAAGACCGATGCGAACACTCGTCGCCGCGATGCGCTGATCGCAGGCGAGAGCCAGTTCGCATCCCCCTCCTGCTGTCGCTCCCTGTACTGCCGCCAGCGTGATCGGAGCGAGATCTTCGATTCGCTGCATCAGTTTCTGGCCATCCTTGGCAAGTTGTTCCGCCGTGCCGATATTGAGATCCAGGAATTCTTTGATCTGCGCTCCCGCGATGAATGTTCGACCCGTGGCTTCGAAGACGACGATGCGGCAATCGGCGAGTTGCTCGATTTCTGCAAGGACGTCGTGCAATCGTTGACGGACATCGGCGGAGAGAATGTGGATCCCCCGTCCTTCACGAAACTGAACGCGAGCGATGGGTGATTCCCACTTCAAGATGACTTCGGTGCTCATGCGATCTGCTCCCCAATAATCTCCCCATCCTGCATCTTTAATATTCGATCTCCGGGGGTAATGTAACGGGTGTCGTGCGTCACCACCACAACCGTCGAGGCGATTTCCCGCGAGAGTTCTCGCAGGATGCGAAAAACATCCGCTCCGGTCTGACTGTCGAGTTCCCCGGTCGGTTCGTCGGCGAGAATCAGCGACGGCCGCTTCAAAATCGCGCGGACCAGCGCGACGCGCTGTTGTTCCCCCCCTGAAAGTTGATTCGGTCGATGCGTCAGGCGCGCTCCCATGCCCATGCGTTCCAATAAACTCACGGCTTGATCGCGCAGTTCGGGAGTGATTCCCACCGGAAAAAACGGGACGAGCACATTATCGACGGCGTTGAGATTCCGCAGCAGATTGAAACTCTGAAAGACGAACCCGACCTGTCGGCGACGGTATTCGTCTCGCTGCGACGGAGTAAACGACGACAGGCGTTTCTCATCGACATAGACTTCCCCCGACGTCACATCATCGAGAGCACCGATCACATACAGCAGCGAACTCTTCCCGCTCCCCGACGGCCCGACGATGAACAGGAACTGACCCTGCGGAATCGAACAACTGACGTTGCGCAGCGCCGAGATCGAATGCTCGCCGAGTCGATGAATTTTGGTGACGTTCTCCGCTCGAATCAACATCGATCCCTGTCCCTCGCGTGGCATGACCCTGCTGTATTGAACCGCAAAGGGATTATACGCACGCGGAATGCCGAAATGCGAATTATGCCGGTCCACTGAGGGACTCGGCGTTCATCATTCGGCTGGTTCGGATGATTTTCGGAAAATTGAAATGTCCATCGTAGAGTAAGTCGCCTTCTCCTCGAGTATCCAGACGTCGGGAACCGTCAGTTCAAGCCCTTCCGAGGTCCGCACGATCATCAGCGCCTCGGCGCTCGTGACGTCGGGACGCGCCAGCCGAATGAGGGATTTATACAAAGGCAAACCTGGCTTAATCTCCGATGCCATCTTGTAGGGCGGGTCGAAAAACACAATGTCGAACGGCAGCAGATGTGGAACCCCTTCCGGCCGGAACGAACAGCGAAAGACATCGGCCCTCCAGCACAAACTGCGATCTTCGACCTTCAACATTTGCACGTTGTGCTGCAGCAACTCGAACGCCTTGTGGTCGAGTTCGATGAAGACCACCCCCGCCGCACCCCGGCTGAGCGATTCGAATCCGAGCGTTCCCGTTCCCGAAAAGATATCGGCGACGCGTTTGTCGACGAGTTCGTGCTCGAGTCGGGAAAAGAGGATTTCTTTCACGCGGTCGGTGATGGGGCGCGTCGTCAAGCCGGGATTGGTGAGCAATTTTCGCCGGCGAAATTCCCCCGCGATGATCCGTACTGCGTTCTTCATATGCTGCTTGAGTCTATCGAGAATTAAGAGCGGGACACTTCCATCGGGGCGGTTGATTCGACAACGGTCGAATCCCTTCGCCGTGGAAAATATCAGGTCAGAGCGGTGAATGACACCGATCGGGGTGAAACGCTTGCGCCTTTGTCGCGACGACGCCCATCGTCATCGCGGCAATTGCCAGTTACGCATCACCTCTGTTGACGCTTTCCCAATGGCGTTTGATGATTTCGGCGGCCTCATCGCCCAGCGATTTGTACTGTTTCTTGCGGGTGATTTCCGGATCAGGGGGTGAGGGCGGGGGTTCGACCGGCTCGCTCGGCTTCGAACGCGGAATAATCGTGGTATCGTTCGCCGTGATGTTTTCCGCCGAGTCATCGCCGATCCCCAGCCAACTGGCGATGTCATCGTCGCTGAGCGGGCCACCAGGCGCGGAAGACTTGCCGACATCGATCTTCGACTTCCTGCCGGCAAGTTGAAACGACATCGGTCCGACCTTGAGGATATCCCCTGGCGTCAGAAGCTGTTCGTCGATCACCGGCAGATCGTTAATGAAAGTTCCGTTCTGACTCTTGAGATCGCGGACCATCAACCCATCGGGACTCGGATGCAACACGCAGTGTCTTCGACTCACTTCGGCGGAGGCAACGCGCAGTTCGCAATCTTCGTCTCGGCCGATAGCGACATCTTTATCAGGCAACGCCAGCTTTTTGCCTTGCAGCTTTCCCGACAAAATGATCAATGTGGCCATGACCCGACCTTTACGTTACCGTTCGCCCCCGGCGATGCGAAGACCTTCGAAATGGAGCGCGTGAATTCGACTGACGTGGAAATCGCAGTTCCACTACGGCATTCCTTCATATAGTTATCCGCGAAAACGGCTTTGCAGGCAAGATCGAGATTTGTACTCTCCCGATTTCGGCCTCGTTGCGGCATTCCGATTCCTGGCATCACCCATGTCGAGGGACGACCACGGTCTCGCCGCAACCCGGACACGTCAACGTTCGTCCGCGATGCACGGGGCTGACTTTGAATTTCTTGCCGCACTTACAATTGAAGCGGATGCGATGTTCCTGCTTGGAGTCGCTGAGATGATTCTTTTCCCAGACCTTCTGAGCGATTTCGGGGATCGCCGTCAGCAGCTCATCGGGGTCAAAGGGCTTGGTGAAAAATCCGTTAGCTCCCACGCGCTCGGCGAGATTTCGCGCATCAGGCATATCGATCACCGACAGGAACAGCACCGGTATCGATTCATCTTCCTGCTTCATTCGCTCGCAAATTTCAAAACCGCTTTCCCCCGGCAGGATGATATCGAGGATGACCACATCCGGCTTGTGCATGATAAACGACGACTTGGCCTGGCCGCCGTCTTTTGCCAGCATGACTTTATATTGGTTTTTCTCCAGGAGCTCTTTGAGGAACTGTGCGGAATCGGCATCGTCCTCCACGACCAGAATCAGGTGTGGAGTCGTATAAGTCATCCGGTTTGCCGCCCAATCCGCGGTCGACATGGAGAGACTTTCATTCGGTTACGCGTGGACTTCGTGCATCGGCAATCCGATTGTCATTCATGATCATGATATTGTCATCAAATAATTGAGTTAGAGACTCTAACACAACCGGTTGTGCCTGTTAAAAGGCCTTCAATGATTGCAGAAAACCGAGACGCACAGAGGTTATGTTAGCATTTCTAAAGTTAATTCATCGCCTGCAAAACGAGTAATATCCCGCTAAAAAACTGGCGGACGGTCTCGTGGCGCGATACTCGCGTCGCGGAGGTTGCCTCGACCGTTCGATACGTAAAGCCAACTGTCGCCGCAGCTATCGAATATGATATCAGATGTGATGATTGAGAAAAAGTTCGTACGGTCGAATCGCAGCGGTGAAACCGGCCGAAATGCAGCTTAAACGCGTCTTTCGAATTGAGGCACGGGTCATGCCAGGCTCGGTTTCGACCGCACTCGCCAGCTCTATGCATACACAAAAGGGTGGTCGGACGCAATAAAAAAGCACGGGCATAACGGTGCTGAATCTATCTTTTTCAGGAGCGGGCGGTTCGCAAATCTTGAAGAAAGTCCGCAAAATCATAGGAGAATTGATTGACAATTGAGTCAAATGCGAGTTTACTACCGTCAACTTGCATCCTTCAAATTCAGTGCAAGCCATATCCGTAACGTGTCTGATTCAAGGTCAGAGATTTCATTCGCAGGAACAGGAGTACGCGATGGCAGGAAAGTCGACAGTGAAGCCAATGTCCAAGACGGAAATTCTGGCATCCTTGGCCGAATCATCGGGTCTGAGCAAGAAAGAGGTCGGTGCCGTCCTCGATGGCCTCGCCGGATTGATCGGCAAGAACATCGGCAAGAAAGGCCCCGGACTATTCAACGTCCCCGGTCTCATGAAGATTCAAGTGATTCGCAAGCCGGCGACTAAGGCAACCATGCGTGCCAATCCGTTCAAGCCCGGCGAAATGATGCAGGTCGCCGCCAAACCCGCTCGTAACGTGGTCAAAGTTCGCGCGCTCAAGGCTTTGAAGGACATGGCGTAAGCCCCGTTGCAGCATCTGCAGTGCCACAACGATGCACCAGTGTCTGTTCTCGTTTTGTGCGTGCGGGTTAGTCCGTTCCGACCAACGTGAAGCCGTTGATTTTCATCGGCGAATTGCGCCGGTCTAGGCACGATTCGGTGTCGGGCTGTGTCTGTCATTCAGTAGAGATCAAATGGCGGAAAGGGTGTGGTGTTGAAAACCACACCCTTCTGTCATTTTTGATCGGACATTTTTCGTTCCTGGCATTGTTTCCTTTGGAAATAGGGGGGACGGAATGACCCATCATTCCGTTGTATGACTAGCCGTGTTAAGTGGTGAATCTACCGAATCTTACTTCAGTCATCGGCGGCCCGTATCGCACGACTCTTTAGCCCAAGGGCCTGAAGCCGACCCTCTCCCCTATCCACGGATATGAACATAAAGACACGTTCAGCGGGCGTGGCCCCTTGATTATTCGAGTGTCTCCCCGTACAATCTCAAGGACTGAGACTGTGCGGATCAATCTGGGTTTAGTCCACGGTTGCCTGCCTCGGTTTGCGGATGCAAGCTGAAAAGCGATCAAATGTTTTGCTCGCACCTTTTGTCTTGCTGGCACGATGTGGATAAATCTGTGTTTGGAGACACATCAACAATGTTGGTACTTTCTCGCAAGAAAAACGAAAGCATTGTGATCGACGAAAACATCGTCATCACCGTGGTCGAAGTCCGGGGCGATAAAGTTCGACTCGGAATTCAGGCTCCCAAGGAAGTTCCCATCCATCGCAGTGAAATTCGCGCCGCCATTCAAGCCGAGGGTCGACAGGCCGAGGAAAGTGTTGAAGGCGAATCTCCTGAAGTCCAGGCCACCTAACAGCCCCTCACGCAACCCGCGACGACCGCAATTCCACAAAGACAAAGGCCGTCTGCCGATCGATGCCGGTTTCAAGTCTCTTCCGGCTACTCACACATCGAAAGTCGCCGTTCCGCTTCTCCGTCGGAGTGCAATTGCATCGCCGCCGTGACACCCTCATCATCCATAACGCCTCAAGGTACGATCGTTAAAGGATGGTTTTTTGGTTTTCCGCCCCGCTACCGGATAACTTCTACAAAAAATAGAAAAATTACGAGGTCGATTGCGGCCTTTCACTTGACTGTGAATCAGGATCCCTTAAAGTGTGAGCGTCGGCTGTTTCGCGACCAGGCCCCATCGTCTAGTCAGGTCTAGGACATCGGATTTTCGATCCGGTAACGGGGGTTCAAATCCCCCTGGGGTCATTTCGATTGCGAGTCCGTTGCCTGCATACTCGCAGCTCAATTCCATTCCCAGGAAGACCGCCGTCGGACTGTCGAATGCCCATCACGATCAAAAGTCCGAAGGATAACGCGATCGATCCTTTCGGGCTTTTTTATTGTCCCGGTTCCGCTTTCCATAAGGCTCATGGATGAACACCGCACAAGCCTGGTCGCAGCTCTTCGAAAACTGGCCCGACATTATTCCGCGAGAAGGATTGGTCGTCACCTCCTATCAGGAAACGATCCCCTTCAAGAACTTTATGATTTCGGGAAGTCTGCTGCTCCTCGAACGCGAATCCCCCGACAGCCAGGGGGCTCGAAAAGTCATCCTGGGATACGACGGCATCGTGGCGGTCAAAATCACCAGCCCGATCGAAATGGTCCGCCTTCAGGTTCTGGGATTTCAAGTCTCTTCGTGACCGAGGTGAATTTCCGAAACGTCCCGGCCTCGCAACGAAATCAACTCAGGCGGGCCTCTCACGTCATCGGGATGATCCGTGACAGCGAGTTAGCGGGGATCAGCAGCGCCAGCGTCAACATGGCATATTGCACGTTCCCCGTCTTGAAAAAAATGAGCGTGGCATCGAGCGTCACCAGCGACAACAACATGATCCGCACCCCTTGCTGCACCATCAAGGGTGAAGGATCGGTCAAAGCGCGGACCAGTCTCATGTTGATCGTCAGCGCCACGACGCCCAGGACGATCAACGCCGATTGACGTGCTTCCCCAGGGGAGTTGAGCATCAGTCCCGCCAACCAGACCAGTCCCAGATTGACGATCCCCATCGCGCCGCTCAACGACCGCCGGCTGCTCTCGACCGCTTCCGTACGGGCAAACCACGTCACGCCGACGATATAAATCCCCAGCCCTATCGCCATCGGCAACTGCGGCATGGCCCATAACGGCTCCGCCGTGCTGGCCCCCAACATCACGTTCAATAATCGGCAACTCCCCATCGCAATCGGCCCCAGCGGCGTCGATTTCAGCACGCCGTCGTAGGCAAAGATACAGACAAGCAACAGACCCGCGACGCCCAACGTCGCAAACCCGACGCTCGCTGCGCACAACAACCCCACGACGATCAACGCCACACTGAGAATTAAGGCGGAGCGAAGCGAAACGCGTTCCGACGGGATCGGACGCGTGGGACGCTCTCTTGCATCCTGCTCGCGGTCGAAAACATCGTTCAGCACCATGCCCGCCCAGTACAGGCAGATCGACGCCAACATCACTCCGACGAATTGAGCATACGGTTCGAACCCGCCCCGCGTGACCACAAAACCGAGGAAGATATCGGCCATCGCCGTGAAGACTGCGGGGATCCGCAGCAGTTGCCAATAGGCAATCCAGCGGGAAGGTGCCGTCGTCGAGCCGAACGATGCCGATTCGCTCGCTGGTTTTTGACTTTCCATTACCGGCTCATTTTCCATTCATCGTGAGAGAGTGCTTCACGGTGTTCCTCGGCGAACGATCTATTCTCGATTCAAAACTTCATCGAGATTGAGCAGCAGCGAAGCGAAGCTGGTCATCGCCGCGTGCTCGACGGCATCGAGAGTCGATGATCGCGGAAACTCACCGACAGCCACCAACCGCTCGGCGGAGAGACGATCGGCCTGAAACTGCGTGCGAAACCGCGACAAAGCCCCCGCGAGAATCTGAAGTTCTTCTTCCGACGGCATTCGTGATGTTACTGTCCGAAAGGCGTAGGAAACACGATCGACATCGTTCGCGAACGGCTGCACGAGCAATCGCTCGGCGAAGACACGAGCCGCCTCGACGAATGTGACATCGTTCATCATCACCAAAGACTGCAAAGGGGAATTCGTGCGGAACTGCCGAACCGTGCAGACCTGACGAGGCGACGTGTCGAACATCATCGTCGGTGAAACCGATCGCCTCCAGAACGTATACAGGCTCCGTCGGTAAAGACTCGTGCCGTGATCCTGCACGTAGGTGATTTTCCCAAAACTGAAATCTTCCCAAATTCCCGGCGGTTGATACGGTCGGACTGGCGGCCCCCCCTTTTGCTCCACCAGCAACCCGCTGACCGCCAGCGCCTGATCGCGCAGGCCGAACGAGCTCAAGCGATATCGCAAGCCGCGAGCCCATAACCGGTTTTCCGGATCGCGATCGAGCAATTCCGGCGTCGCCTGCGACGATTGCCGATACGTGGCGCTCGTCACGAACATGCGGATCATCGCTTTCACGTCCCAGTTCGAAGCGAACTCGACCGCGAGCCAATCGAGCAACTCGGGATGCGTAGGGGGCTCTCCCTGAACACCGAAATCTTCGGGAGTCCGCACGAGGCCGTGTCCGAAGAACTGCTGCCAGAGGCGATTGACCGTCACCCGTGCCGTCAACGGATGTGACGGCTGCATCAACCAGTTCGCCAGCCCTAATCGATTCACCGGAGCGTTTTCAGGAAGTTTCGGCAAGATCGACGGGACGCCCCGCTCCACTTTCTCACGTGGAGCATCATAGGCACCGCGAGCCAGAATGAACGTCTCACGCGGTTCAGGACGTTCTTCCATCACCATCGTGATCAGGATCGCGCGCTTCGTTTCATCCAGCTTCGCCTTCGCGGCTTCAAGTTGCGCACTCAACTCCTTACGCACCGCATCGGCATCGAGATAATGAGCGGTGAGTTTCTGCTGCTGCTCTTCGGTCCGCTTTTCCTTTTCGATCTCCAGAATCGCGCGAATTTCTTCGGGCAACGTCTGGCGATCGACGCTCGCCTCCCACTCCGGCTGGACCCCCTTCAAGGCTTCGCTGCAGGCATTCACCAGCGTTTGAGCCTGATCGACCTGTTGCGTCTGCTCGGCGACCAGCTTTTCCTGCGCGGGAGTCGGCAATTCGATCGTCGGCGCGGCGGTGCTGTTGCGGCGATCGACGCTTCCCGTTTCGCTCACGTTATTAAAAAATGCATAGAGTTCGTAAAACTCCTTCTGCGTGAACGGATCGTATTTGTGATCGTGACAGCGCCCGCAGCCGAGGGTCAGCCCCATCCAGACGGTCGACGTCGTTTCGACGCGATCGACGACATAATCGACGCGAGATTCTTCGGCGATCCGTCCCCCTTCCCCGTTAAGCATGTGATTGCGATTGAAACCGGTCGCAATTTTCTGTGCGAGTGTCGGTTCGGGGAACAGGTCACCGGCAACCTGTTCGATCGTGAATTGATCGAACAGGAGGTTGGCGTTGTAGGCATCGATCACCCAGTCGCGCCAAGGCCACATCGCCCGCGTACCATCCGTCTGGTAGCCGTTGCTGTCGGAGTATCGTGCCGCATCGAGCCAATCGAGGACCATCCGCTCGCCGAAGCGCGGAGAAGCCAGCAGCCGGTCGACCAGTTTTTCGTAGGCATCGGGTGCATCGTCCGCGAGAAAATCGTCGACTTCCTCGACCGTCGGCGGAAGCCCCGTGAGATCGAACGTCACGCGGCGGATGAGCGTCTCTTTACTCGCGGGAGGCGACGGGGCAAGCTCTGCCTTTTCGATGTTCGCCAGAATGAAATCATCGAGTGGTTGTACTCCCCATTCGCTCTTCAGAACCTCCGGACGAGGTGGCCGAACCGGTGCGACGTAGGCCCAATGTTCTTTCCATTCGGCACCCTCGGTGATCCAGCGACCGATCAATTCGATCTGTGCCGGGGTTAATGTCTTGCCCGAATCGGGGGGCGGCATAATCTGCTTGGGGTCGCTGCTGGTGATCCGCTGGTACAAATGACTTTGAGTGAGATCCTTCGGCACGATGGCGGCATGTCCACCGAGATCGGAAAACGCCGAGTCTTTGCGATCCAGCCGCCAGTCGCTCACGCGCGTCTGGGCATCGGGACCGTGACAGATGTAACAATTGTCGGAGAGGATCGTGCGGATTTCGCGATTGAAGTCGATCGGCTTGGATGCATCTTGCGCTGGTGCAGGCGAAACCATTAGGGCAAGAAAAAGTCCGAACATGGCCGTACCGACAGACCATCGACCTTCATGCTCGTGCCGGCCCTCTAATTTCATAGCCTCTGAGACAGAAGCCAATATCCAGTTCACGCGCTGTCCTCCTACGGAGAATCATTCTGTTAATCAGATTCCAGCATAACACACCAGTCGGGGAGCGTGCAAACTCCGCTCCTGTCGTTTCCTGAATCGGTGAATTCACCCGCTAGCCCGCGATATATCCTTACGTTACAATTCCCACGCAATAACAAACCGAAATGACGAGCTTATTCTATTGAACAATCCTGCTCGCGGGAGTCCGTTTCCAACATGTGGAAGATGGGAGTGCAAAACCTGATCAGCCGACCGGCTCGTTCGTTGCTCTCCATTCTGGGTCTGACCGTCGCCATTATGGGGATGGTCGGCCTCTTCTCGGTCGCCCGCGGGATCGATGCCCTGATGAGCGATACCTTCCAGCGCATTCCCGGCTTGATCGTCTTGCAGACCGGAGCACCGATCCCGCTGTTCTCGCGACTCCCCTCCGAATGGGAACAGGAATTGAAATCGATTCCCGAACTCAGCGTCGTCAACGCCGAACTCTGGCAACGGGCAAACGTCGTCGAGGGGAAGATGGTTGTCAGTCCTCCACGATTTCTGTTTGGTACGGATATTCCTTCACGTCGGGAACTTTCGCATTGCGTGTATCGCACCGCGATGGTGGAAGGGCGTTTTCTTGAAGAGTCCGATCGCGGATTGCCGAACATCGTCATCAGCCGCGCCATCGCCGAAGATTACAAAAAGACCATCGGCGACAATCTGCGCGTCAATGGAAACGATTTGACGATCGTCGGCATGTACGATTGCGGCCTGATGCTTCTCGATGTGGCCATCATCATGGACATCGAAACCGCGCGGCAACTGACGCGGTTCGGCGAAGGCTCGGTCTCCGCCTTTTATCTCGAACCAAAAGAGGGTCACGATTCACACGCGGTGGTCGAGAAAGTCGAGGAACATTTCCGAGGACGCGAAGTCCCGGAGATTTCACCGAATTCCATCTTCACAATGAACGAGGGTAATAACACTTCATTTCTGGGAAAGCTTCTCGGCCCGCTATTGAATGGTGGAAGCAAATCCCCATCGAATCGCTCCGGCTCGAACGCAACTTCCAAGGGAGCGACGAAATCCGACTCCGCCACCAATAGCGATGCCAAGTCAGATAACGACGAAAACATGCCGATTGAAGTTCGCAGCGCCGAAGATTGGATCGAGCGTTTCGAAAAAATCAACGCCGATCTGGAGATCATTTTAGGAGTGCTGACCGCGATCGGCGTCACCGTCGCCGTGCTCAGCATCGTCAATACCATGCTGATGAGCGTGACGGAGCGCGTGATCGAATTCGGCATCCTGAAAGCGAACGGCTGGACGAACGGCAACGTGCTCAGACTCATCCTCTCCGAGAGCGCAACGATCGGCATCTGCGGCGGAATCCTCGGCAGTACGCTCGGCTGGGGTACGACGCTGTTCGTCAACTGGAACTGGAGCGAGCGAGTCCATCTCTACGCCAGCCCAGGTCTGCTCGTTTTCAGCGTCGCCTTCAGCATCGTCATGGGAACCTTCGGCGGGTTGTATCCCGCCTGGTGGGCGACACGCATGATGCCCGTCGACGCCATCCGCCGCGGATGAATGCTATGCGTCGAATCGCACAGACAGGAATGTCTGTGCCACCAGAGGGGACAGGGGACTCACGTCCCCCGCTCGCCTCAATTGCGTTTCATCCGCACACGCGATTCGATATTATGTAACCAATTACCCACTTCCACGAATCTTCAAGGAGCGCGACGGCATGAGTATCTTCGATCGATTCCGGCTCGATGGAAAAAAGATGTTGATCACCGGCGGTAGCCGAGGTCTGGGTCGTGAAATGGCACTCGCGATCGCCGATGCGGGGGCCGACGTCATTCTCACCGGCCGCGATCAGCCGAGTCTCGAAAAAACGGCGACCGATATTCGTGCCCTCGGCCGTCAGGCCTACACGATGACGGTCGACATCGGCGTCCCGGCCGAATGCGAAGCGGCCTGTCATACCGCCTGGAAAGAATACGGACCGATCGACATTCTCATCAACAACGTCGGCGGCCGGCGCATCAACGTCCCCACGGAAGATTTTCCGCTCGATCAATGGCAGAAGATTATGGACCTGAATCTCACCAGTACGTTCCTCTGCACGAAGGTTATCGGCGGCTACCTGCTCAAGCGCGGCAAGGGTGGCCGCATCATCAACATCGCGTCGATCTCCGGCATGGTCGGCAATCGCGGAATCGGCGGACGATCTTACGAAACCAGCAAAGGGGCGGTGATTCAATTCACCCGCGCAGTCGGTGCCGACTGGGCTCCGCACGGCATCACCGTCAATGCCATTTGTCCCGGCGGATTCATGACTGAGCCGAATCAGCGCTGGTCGCGGGATAATCCCGAAGTGATTTCGACCTTCAAGCAACTGATCCCGATGGGCGACTTCGGCCAACCCGAAGACCTCGGCCCCCTCGCCGTGTATCTTGCGAGCGATGCGTCAAGATACATGACCGGAACGACGCTGGTGATCGACGGGGGGTATACGTGTTTGTGAGGGAGTGGCATTTTCGTGTGGCATGCCTGCATCGCGCAGCAGGGCAGGCATGGGATAACCGTGGAATAGAAGAAGACGCACCCGCCGCCATCGGTCAGTAGTCATGATTTCTCGGTAAAGTAAGCATCCAGAGGAAACTCGCTACCATCGTCAGCGTGAACAAGACGACCGCCTCGCACCATCACACCCTCCAGGTGCGCATGAACCAAGCGAAGTGCCAATAGCAACGCCTGCAACGAATCCTCTCCATAAGTATCTCGAGGCTTACTGTCGAGCCCGTCGACATGAACGCAACACGTCCATACACCTCGATCATTGAAATACGGACAACCGATCTCAACCGAGATTGGAATCCGCGTACCGCCGGTTGCAACTTCAACAAGCTTCAAACTGGCGATTGGTGTTTTCATGAGGCGGCTGCCCACCCCAAAACTCTCTCCCCGGCGGCGGGTGTGGAGAAGTTCTCCAGCCTTGATCGATCGCACGTCATCTGCCTCAAGCGTCAACAAGGCGACAGTGGTTCCATCCCCGTCCACAAATTCGACCTCATACGCCTTTCCGTTACTATAAATATGAACGATGGCGCCAACATCGCCGGCATACAATCCATCGGCGATATGGTCCTGATTAAGTACGACGATCGAGTGCTCAGAAATCATCACGTCTCTCCAGGATAAGCTGTCACAAATCAAGGAAATGTGCCGTCAGTCCAATTCCTGAAAGTGTATGATATCTATCATTTCCTCTCTTGTCACTTCTTTTTTCAACGCGCTCCGCTACGGAAACCCTTCGCGTCGCGGCTAACCGTTTTTACCCCCCATCGTCGTGTCTCATTACTCCCCATCATAAATGACCGGGCAATCCGGCAGGCTTGCTAGAAAGACCTTGCCATACGACTTTGTGCGCACGCGCGGGTCAAGAATCACCACTTGCCCGGTGTCGCTCTGCGAGCGGATCAACCGGCCGAAGCCCTGCTTAAGTTTGATCACCGCTTCGGGGATCTGGTATTCGTAAAACGGATTGCCGTTTCTTTTTCTAATTGCTTCCAATCGTGCTTCGAGTAGCGGATGGTCGGGGACGCTGAACGGCAACTTGGCGATGATCACGTTTTGCAGCGCCTCGCCGGGGACGTCGACTCCCTGCCAGAAACTGTCGACGCCGAACAATACGGCTCGCGGTTCTTTGCAGAACTGTTTCAGCATATCTGCCGGCGAAAGATCATCCCCTTGACATAACACGACGAGATTCTGTTCGGCGAAGAAGGGGGTCAGCCGGGCGACGCAGTTGGTCATCATCTTGTAATTGGTGAACAGGACGAACGCCCTCCCCTGCGATTGGCCGACGTACTTTTCGATTTTGTCGCAGACCGCCGATTCGTACGCCGCCGGTTCATCGCCGGGGTCGGGCATCCCTTCGGGGAGGATCAACCGCGCCTGATGCTGATAATCGAACGGACTGCCGAGCTTGAGTTCTTCACACGAAGTCAGACCCAGCCGTTGTTTCGTGAACTGAAAATTGTCGCCTCCGATCGCCAGCGTGGCGCTCGTCATGATGACGGTCGGAACTTTCTGGAACAGTTCTTGTCGCAAGATCGGTCCGACTTCAATCGGCGCGCATTGCAGTTGAACTCGCTGCTGACGCCGGCCGGAGACTTCGATCCAGTACACGCTTTCATCCCGACGTTGATGCCACCATTCATCCAACCCGTTGGCCAGAACCTGGCAGCGTTCGGCGGCGGAGGTGAGTTCGATTCGCTGCTCCTCTTTTTCGATGCGATGCGCCCCCTGCGAGATGAGACCCGCGAGTTCGTTTAGCGCCGGCGAGAGCGTGTTCGGCCACGGTACCGCAACGGTGACGCGGCCGTTCTTCGTGCCGTATTCATCCTGCCAGTCGCGCAGCCGGGCAAACGTTTCGCGGACGAGATACGTCAACCGCGTGACCGCCTGCTGTCCCGCGGGCATTGGAAAGTGGACGAGCAATCCTTTTTGCGTCCGTTCGTTGAACAGTTTTTGCAAATGATATTCGAGCTGGCCGTTGGTGATCGAGAGCCCGAGATGGTCGGCGGCGACCGCTTCGAGAGTATGGGCCTCGTCGAAGATCACGATGTCGTATTCGGGGAGCAGGCTGGCCCCTTCCCGGCGAATCGCCAAATCGGAGAAAAATAAAGCGTGATTGACGATCAAAATGTCGGCATTCCACATCCGCCGGCGGGCGCGAAAATAGAAGCATGATTCAAACGTCGGGCATTTCTTGCCGAGGCAATTGCCGGTCTCGCTGGCAACCTCATCCCACACCTGCGGCAGAGGTCGAAACGAGAGGTCAGATAGACTCCCTTCGCTGGTGTCGCGCGTCCATCGCGAAATCTGTTGGAGTTGTTCTTGCGGTTCGGTCGCGGAAAACAGACTCAGCGAACGTTCGAGAGCGCCGCTCAACCGCCTTCTGCTGAGATAATTGTGGCGTCCTTTGACCAAGACGGCGGAGAACTCGACCGGCAACAACGAATTGAGAAACGGGATATCCTTGCGGAGCAACTGTTCCTGCAGGTTGATCGTATGCGTCGAGATGACGACTTTGATTTTCGGCAGCGATTCATCGTGCTGCCGCGCGGTGGCGGCGAGTATCGCCGGGACGAGGTATGCGAAGCTCTTGCCGACTCCCGTACCGGCTTCGACGAGCAGGTGCTTGCGTTCGCGAATGGCTTTTTCGACAGCAGCCGCCATTTCGAGCTGTTCGTTGCGAACTTCGTAACGCTCCCAGCGGCGCGACAACGGGCCTTGATTTCCCAGTATCGATTGAGAGTCTGTCGTCACGCAGCGGGCCTTTGTTGGGATTATTTCTTTTTGCGCGACTTGCTCTTGGTTTTCGGTTCGGGAAGCACGAGTTCGGCGGAACTTTGAATCGCTAACTCGGGCATCGACGCCGTCGGACTATCCGTCGGTTGGATGATGCGACGTTCGTCGGGTTGAACTTCCTGATGTGCAGGCTGTTCGGTCCGCTGCACGGCAACCATGCAGATGTCATCGCGTTGAGCGCGGCCGTCGCAGAACTTTTCGATATCCGAAACCAGACCACGAATCATCGCCGACAATTGTTGCGGCGCTTTCAGGATATACTTCAACAGCCGATCTTTGTGATACAAATCGTTGTTCGCGTTCATCGATTCGGTCACGCCGTCGGTATAGAACAGGACGGTATCGGCGGATTTCAGATCGACGCAAACCTGCTGATAATTCTGTTCTTTGGCGATCCCGAGCGGCATCCCCGTTTCTTTGATCCCGAGATGCTTGAGCGTCCCGTCGCTTCGCCGGCACAGTGGCGGCAGGTGCCCGGCGTTGGCGATCGTCAGCGTGTGGGCCTCGTAATCCAGCACCGCCAGAACCAGTGTGATGAAACGATACCCCAACCCGCTGGATGCGATTTCGGTATTCAGGCTCGACAAGGCAGCGGCGGCCGTCGGCTGCGTGATGAGTTGATAACGGGCGGCGGATGACAGCCGGGCCATCAACAAGGCCGCCGGAACCCCTTTGCCCGCGACGTCTCCCACCGTGATCCCGATGCGATGATTGGGGAGCTTGACGTAATCGAAGTAATCGCCCCCGACGCTCTGCGCGGCCTCGTAGTAGTCATGGAATTCGTACTGGGGGATGCGCGGGCGTTCGTTCGGCAGAAAGCCGAGCTGGACCTGCGTGGCGAATTCCAGTTCCCGCTCCAGATCGCGCTGTCGCAAGACTTCTTCGTGCAGGTTTGCATTTTCGATCGAGAGCGCCGACTGAGTCGCCACGCTGACGAGAATATCGAGATCATCCTGCGAGAAGGAATTCGCCAGGGACTGGGTATCCAGTTGAATGACCCCCAGCACTTCCCCTCCTTTGCTCATCAAAGGGACGCACATCATCGAACGAATCTGTAAATTCGAAAGGCTTTCGCTGGCATCGAATCGACTGTCTTCTGACGCATTCGCCGTCAGGATCGCCTGTCCCGACTTCACCGCCTGCCTGATGATCGTCGTACTCAACCGGATTGTCCCGGCTTCGGCGAGATCGAGACGCCGTGTTTTGGTCGCTTTGACCAGCAGCTTGTTGCGGACGGTATCCTTGAGCAGAATGAAACCGGTATCGGCCTGGCTGAACATCTTGAAGAGTTCATCGAGAATCAGCGGCAGCACGGCCTCGACCGTCAAGTTTTTCGCCAGCGCGCTCGTAATGGTGAGAACCGCTCGGAGTTTGGTTTCGGGTTTGACTCCCAGCCGCAGCGAACTGCTCGAAGCGACGTTGAATGACGTCACGATCGAGGACAACTCGTTCGGGTCGTCGTACACGGCATCCGAGATACCGCGGCCATCCGGCACGACGTCGGGGGGCGCGCCAACCACGCGACTGGAGGAATTGACCGACGATCCCGACTCGGGATGCGTCAGATAAAACCGAAACAACAAATCGCAGATCTTGACTTCGTCGCGGTCTCCCAATTCCCGTCGACCTTCGATCAATTCGCCGTTCAATAATGTACCGTTGCGACTGCGCAGATCTTCGAGATAATACGACCCGTGACTGTCGAGGATTTGCGCGTGATGACGACTGACCGCTTCATGATCGAGAACGATCTGACAATTCGGATGCCGTCCCAGAACGGTACGATCCTCCTTCAATTCGAGGATCTGCCCCGGTGTGCTTCCTTCAAGAACTTCGAGAACGGCCACATCGATACCTTCAGCAGGTAGTGATTCCAGACCCGGATATAGAGAGTTCGCCTGATAATCAGACGTCTCCTGACAACGGGCGCTGAAAGTTGTTAGCATGACACCGCGGTTCGGTGATCGGCATCACGAACCGCAAGGTTCAACCACGATCTCTCATTGTAGTCGGCGTTCAAATGCATCGTCAATCAGCGGATCCCGTTCATAGGGAAGTTTATTCTTTCAACATCATCTCCGTCATATGCAATATGGTCCATATTCATAGGCAATTGCAGCCCGAAGACGAGCCGGAAAACAGAGATCGCCCTCGAGCGACTACACCCCGTCACCGATTATCATTTCGCGAGGCTTGACAAACATCTCTGCATTGATTCATGATCTGAGTTCTTCCGCGATCGCACTTTTCAATATGCCATTCGGAGGTTGTCGATTTCTTGCGGGTAAGACGACGCCCACAAACGAAATAACATGTCGTCGCTAATCAGGAGTTGAACAGCATGGGTGGACCGATCGTACGCACGGGGACAAACCCCAAATTCTGGAACGGCTGGGACAAGGTCTTCGGGGGTAAACCTGCGAAAACCGAAGGAAAAGCAAAGTCCACGGGTAAAAAAGCAACAGTAAAAAAAGTGACCGCCAAGAAGGCGAAGAAGTCCAAGTGAACGATTTGTCGTGGACGTCGATGTCTCGAGTCTCCGTTCGAACATTACCGTGCGGAGAATTTGGAATCGAATTCCTCTCTGTTAAACCACAGATATACTTGGGTTCGTTCGAGCATGTTTCACTTTAACATGATTGTCATACAGCCAAGATATTTCTGCGGCAGCACTTGGATGAACCACTTCCGGTGATACCTTCCCCGCTCCGTCCGATGCACAGCAGTCTCTCCGATCGCCTGTCATTTTGCGGAGCGGGTCAAGCGTGGACAATTCTCGCGGTCGGGTTCCTTTGCTTTGCCGATTCCGCCATTCGCTGGCCTGTTCCCGCTGCGAATGAGCCACACTATCTCACGATGGCCCGACATCATTGGGATCCCGCCTGGTGTCGCCGCGATCTCTTCCTGGAATCGACCCCCGCGCATACCGTCTTCTATCAGACGCTGGGCATAGCGACCCGACTGCTGACGCTCGAACAAACGGCCTGGCTGGGCCGAATTCTTGCGTTTTCGCTCTTCTCCTTGGGTTGGGTCCGTCTGTGCCGACGTCTCGCTCTTGATGGACCCGCTCCTATTGGGGCTATCCTCGTCTATCTGATTCTCGCCTCCTCGGGAAACTTTTCCGGCGAGTGGATCATTCGCGGCTGTGAAGCAAAGGTATTTTCTTACGGTCTGGTGTTGCTGGCGATCTCGTTCACGATGGATCGACGATGGATCCCAGCCGCCGCCTTATGGGGAGCTGCCATCAGCTTTCATACCCTTGTCGGAATCTGGGCCTTGCTCGCCATGACGCTGGCTGAAATTCTGTGCCGATGGAATTTTCCGCGTCGGCGAGTCCCCCTGACTGATCCTCGCGCATCGATTGAATTGGCGGAAATCCCAGCGCATGCCGCCGACCGGAGATTACCCTGGTTGTTTGCAACGCTCGTTATTACGGTGACGGCATTGCCGGGACTGTTATCGGCGCTCACGCTGTTGTGGAGCGGCGATGCTCAACAGCAGTATCAGGCGACGTACATTCACGTCTTTTATCGGCTGGCGCATCATCTCGATCCGATGGCTTTCTCGATCACAAACTATTGTTATGCCGGTGGACTGATCGCCGTCTGGTTATGTGGCCGACGCTGGATCGACTCGACGCCGGCACGGCAGCTATTCAGCCGGTTCATCGGCATCTCCATCGTATTGGCACTCGTGGGGATCGCCATCGGCTGGGGTCCGCGACCGGCGGGGGATATGCCGGGTTTCGCCTGGCGGATGGCGCTGCTCAAGTTCTATCCCTTTCGCCTGTTTGACGGCATGATGCCGATCGCCTCAGCAATCGCGATTGTGCAGATCGCACAAACCGTGAGTCGACGATTATCGGCCACATTCACGATCGTGGGAACCATTGTGTGCTTTGCCTTATGGGGATTTTCACTCGCCGATGCCCGCCGCGACGAACATCCGAGCCGAATGTCAAAACAGCATCTCGCCGAATGGCAGGACATTTGCGATTGGATCGATCGGCAGACGCCGGCGGAGGCCTTATTCATCACACCCAATCACAACTGGGGATTCCGCTGGTACGCCGAACGGGCCGAGTTCGTGAGCTTGAAAGACTGCCCACAGGATGCCCCGCATCTCGTGGAGTGGAATCGCCGACTGAAATTGATCGCCCGCTGGTCTGAGCAATCGTTCCCCGACGGTTATTCCGAAGATGAACTGCTACGTTTCCAACAGATGAGCGGCGCCGATTATCTTCTGGCACAGCGGCTGGGCCCAATCGATCTTGTACCCATTTATCGCAACAGCATGTATCGCTTGTATCGGCTTCCCCGACCGCAAGCGGCTGAGTCTGCACCGGCGATCATTCAGAACCCTCATCCCATCCCTCTCCCACAAGCGGGCGAGGGTGAATGAACCGGAAGAGTAACTTCAACAGGGATGAGCAAACGCATTCAATTTTGAAATTCGCCGTCTCATCGACCCACACTGACCTTTCGAATGACAATGCCGCTTGCATTCTGCGAATGGGTTCGGTTCAATCAACGGTATGTACCGAAGCAACATCGCCTTTGTCGAGCTTGTGAAAGATCTGCAATGAATCGATTCTGCCTGACGCTGGGAGTTTTGTGCTGTATAACGACCATGCTACTCAGCTCCGAAAATCCGCTTGCCGGAACGGAAAAACCCGCGACGGCGTTTGAGGATCCCGCCCCTCCTGAAGTGATGACTATCAAATCGTCTTCGATCGATGAGGCGAAACCTTACGATCGCGTCACGTTTCATACGGCTCCCAAGCCGCTCTCGGCGACGGCAGTGACGCACGACTGGACTCACTTCATGGGGCCGGACCACAAACCAATTTCGTCGGAAACCGAACTACTGCACGAGTGGCCCGAAAAAGGACCCGCACTCGTGTGGGAGTTGAAAAAGGGAATGAGCTATTCGTCGCCATCAATTCAAGGCGACCGGCTGATCTTCACGCATCGCGTTGAAGACAACGTGCTCGTGGAATGCCTGCATCCCGAAACGGGGGAAGCGTACTGGCAATATTCCTACCCCTCGGAATATCAGGACCGATACGGCTACGGCAACGGTCCCCGTGCCAGCCCCGTCATTCACGGCGATCGCGTTCTCCTTTACGGAGCCGAAGGACAATTGATCTGCCTGCATCTGCCGAGCGGACAATTGATCTGGAAGCGCGAAGTTTCCCGTGAGTTCAAGGCCCCGCAAGATTTCTTCGGCTCGGTCGGCACTCCGCTCGTCGTCGGAAACAAAGTGATCATCAATGTCGGGGCACCCGATGGACCTTGCGTCGCCGCGTTCGATGTCAAGACCGGCCGCCTGCTCTGGGGAGCGGGAGACAAGTGGGGACCGAGTTACGCCTCGCCGATCCCCGCGACGGTTCACGGCAAGCAACGGGTTTTCGTATTCGCGGGAGGGGACAGCAATCCGCCGACGGGGGGTCTGTTGTCGCTCGATCCCGAAAACGGCCATATCGATTTTGAATTTCCGTGGCGCAGCAAGTCGTATGAATCAGTCAATGCCTCGTGTCCGGTCATCGTGGATGACACGGTCTTCGTCACCGCGACCTACAAAGCCGGCAGTGCCTTATTGAAAATCAACGAAGACATGACGCACGAGCAACTCTGGACGACAAAAGACGTCGGGTTGCACTGGAACACCGCCGTCGCACACGAGGGATTTTTGTACGCCTTCGATGGACGCAACGAACCCGACGCTTCGCTGGTCTGCGTCGATCTCAAGACCGGGGAAGTCGTCTGGCGGGAGGTTCCCCTCTGGGAGGAAACCATCCCGGTCAACAAGCAAGAAGAGAAAATCGAAGTCAGCACGATGCGCGGAACTCTGCTCATGGTCGACGGAAAGTTTCTGTGCCTCGGCGAACTCGGCCATCTGCTGTGGCTCGATCTGACTCCCAAAGGTTACAAGATGGAACAACGAGCCTGGTTGTTCGCGGGGCGGGAAACGTGGGCCATGCCCGTTCTCAGCCGGGGACTGCTCTATGTGTCACAGAATACGAAAGACCTGCTGACCAACGTCGGTCCACGGCTACTCTGTTACGATCTTCGCGGCGGAACGTCAAAAGACGATGCGTCGTCGAAATAAGCGGTCAGTCGACGTTGTAATCGCGTTCGACGGTTGAATTCGGTCGGCGCAATACGAACTCGTCATCCTGCAACATCCGGAGATAACTTTCGTACCGCGTGCGGCTGATCAATCGCTGGTAAACGGCCCGGCGAACGGCGCAATCCTCTTCCAGATGGTGCCAGCAATTGGGAAATTTGCACATCGGCACGAAGGGACGGAACTCGACGAAATAGCCCTCGATCTCCTCCCGCCGCACGTCCCATAACTGGAGTTGGCGAATCCCCGGAGTGTCGATGACCCAGCCGCCGTCGGGCATCGTCAGCAGTTCTGCGGTGCGCGTGGTGTGGCGGCCTTTTCCGGTCTCGTCGCTCACCGGCGCGGTCTTCAATTCCAGCGAAGGGGCAATGACATTCAGCAGCGTCGACTTACCGACTCCGCTTTGCCCCGCGAGCACGGTGATTTTTCCGGCGAGGAGTTGCCGAAGTTGCTTCCAGCCGCGATTCAGCCGTGTGCTCGTCATGACGACGGGATACCCCAACTGCGAGTATCGCCCCGCGACCGGGATCAGTTCGAGCGGATCGACCAGATCGATTTTGCTGATCACGATAATCGATTGACATCCCCCTTTTTCGGAGCTGATCAGAAACCGGTCGAGCAACTGCGGCTTAAAATCGGGAAGTCCCGCCGAGATGACGATCAACACCTGATCGATATTCGCCGCGATGAGTTGCACTTTCTGGTCGGTGCCGCGGGTCAATGCCGATTTGCGAGGATCGACGCGAACGATGACCCCTTCATCGTTCGAACCGCGTTCGACAAGTACGGTATCTCCCGCGACGATGGGTGTCCGTTCTTTACGCACAAGTGTTCTGAGCAATCGCCGAACGGTACACGACAGCCGTTCGCCCGAATCCAGTTGTACAACCGCCTTGAGGCCGATGGCGGAGATCACTCTCCCGCCGATACAGTTCTCCGTCGCGACGTCAATCTGCATGGGGCCGGATTGCCCGGCGGAGGCATTGTCATCTTGCGTGATGATCGTGCGGCGACGGGTCTGCTCTCCCTTACCCGAGAGCCGTTGCCGCGATTCGGCATCGTTCAGTTTAGGCTCATCGTGGCGATGCGAGCGGGTGAGATCATTTGCGCGGACCCCCCGGTGACGGTTCTTGCGAAATTCGACACGAATTTTTCGTCGGTCATTCTTAGCCACGGTCGATGTGCTTTATGTTACCCCGCAGAAATACTTGGGTCCGTTCGAGCGGTCTTCAAATGATATTCATGCCTATACAGCCAAGATATTTCTGCGGAGACAAGTGAAACCGTGGCGATCATCGCGACTGTTTGGCGGGCATGAACCAATCCGAATCCTGATCCTGCATGATGTCGTCCGATCCCACCGGATCGTGCGGGAGGTCATCCTTGAGCGGCGGCAAGTCCGGACGATCGATGCTCGACGACGTTTTCGGCGACCGCTTTTCCGACGGTGAAGGTTCGGTTCTGGGCTTCGCCAATCCGGCTTTTTCCAGCAGGCTCAGGGCAAACGGATCGGCATCTTCCGGCGGCGGTCCATCCGACGTGGGCGTGTACGACAACTCATAGTGGTGCTTGGCGACCGAAAGAATATCGCCCGGCATGAGCCATTTGGATTCGCAACGCGTCCCGTTGACCTTGATCCCGTTGCTGCTCCCCAGGTCGCGGACGTACCAATAGCCGTTGATCAACTCGAGCTGGCAGTGGTGGGAGGAGATGTTCGGGAAGCGCAGGCAAACGTCGCATGCGCTACGCCGTCCGATGAGAAGTCGGGGTTTGAGGAGCGGGATGGGGTCGCCCCCGCCCCGCGGGATCAGTTCGCCAAGCATATTGTTTGAGCCTTCGAAGTGGCCCGGAAAATCGTAGAATAATTTCAGGGAAGAAATGTTGACGAGCGATTCAGAATGTCACGCTCACTATTCAAATCTATCGGGTGAAATGGGGAGAGTCAATTCGCCTCTCCTGAACTCTTTCGAAAATCACAAAGTTCGCTAACCCGCTCCCCCCTTTGCCGGAATGCTGAAAACAGACTCACACGACACTTTTTGGCTGAAACCTCTGTTTTCCCCACAGAGAATTTCCTGCAGAGCTGTTATAATTGCTACGAGAATCGAAGCCGGCTGAACGATCGCGGGGAATTCGGCGTTGCCGTTTTCTCCGAGGAAAGTCCGGGCTCCACAGGACACGGCGGTGGGTAACCCCCACCATCCGCGAGGATCGGGACAGTGCCACAGAAAATAAACCGCCGTTCGGCTTCGGCCGGGCGGTAAGGGTGAAACGGTGCGGTAAGAGCGCACCAGCGAGCCGGGTGACCGGTTCGGCTAGGTAAACCCCGCCGGGAGCAAGACCAAGCAGGGAGCAAGGCGTTCGCGCCGCGGGCCGGTCCGGTCCGTCATCGACTCCCGGGTAGGTTGCTGGAGACGCCGGGCAACCGGCGTCCTAGAGAAATGATCGTTCCCGACAAAACCCGGCTTACAGGCCGACTTCGATTCTCTTTTTGGCAAATAAAGGCAGTTCCTGTATCAGACTTATTGCGAATGTTTGAAAGTGATTAAGAAAAAGAATTCGTGACGCCTTTTCAAGTCGTCGAAGCCATCCCCCAAAAATAAGCGATAACAGCCCAAAATACATTTAGCACAATTGGAAGAAATATTGCCCCCCCCACCCAATACAAGATTCGCCTCTTGTTCGAATCCATGTCGCGTAATTTACCGCGAAATTCAATGGGAGGAATTGCAAATCTCGCAAGTCTGCGAAGCCCAACAGGAGCAAAGGATGCAAGGCCGAATGCTACAGTAAAGCAAAACAGATAAAAAATGGAAGTGTTATCTGACGACTTCAAAGCATTATTCGACATGCCCGTTAGGCCAAGAACCAGATTGAATACACATAGTATTGCTACTGACACAATCACCATCGTTGGCACAATTTGCCACGAGCTATTTGCGTATTTTCGAATCCATGTTAGCTCACTTGAATGAGCAAGTAACTCACGATTTAGGTCATCAAATACCCTGGTAACCTTATCAACATTGCCACCATAAACCTTGAGTCTGGCGAAGTTAAATGGCATCGCACATAAATATATTGAGCATTCCACCGGCCTTGAAAATCCTGAATTTTCAATTTCTATTTCTTGAACTTCTTGTGGCATATGAT
>JBJXGP010000213.1:0-6379 GCA_046160425.1 Planctomycetaceae bacterium | reverse complement strand
CTTTCTGCGAGTCCTGGCACGTCACGACCGCTTGGCCTTGTTACGTTCAATATTGCATTTCAGCGAATTGGAAAAAGAACGCCGCGAGGGGAAACGCCGAGTGAAAATCACATCGGCCAAAGACCTGAGCGCAGCCGTTCAAAAGAATATTCAAAAGAGACTGGCCGGGGTGTTGTCGTTTGAACCCGTGCTGGAAACCCAAGCCGATCCTCGTTTGATCGGCGGGATGGTCATACAAATTGGTGATACGGTCTACGATGGTTCGCTCCGTACCCGCTTGAACAATCTGCGGGATCGGTTGCGTAAGAGGAGCCTCCATGAAATTCAAAGCGGACGAGATCGCTTCAGTCATCCAGAAGGAGATTGAAGATTTTCGCGGCAGCATTCAGACCAGCGAAGTCGGTCGGGTGCTGGAAGTCGGTGACGGCATTGCCCGAGTGTATGGGTTGTCGTCGGCGATGTCCGGGGAAATGGTGGAATTTTCGAACGGTGTGCGCGGACAGGTTTTCAACCTTGAAGAAAACTCCGTCGGCGTGATCATCCTGGGTGACTATCTGACCATCGCCGAAGGGGATGAAGTCCGGAGCACCGGTGAACTTCTTTCCGTTCCCGTCGGAGATGCGATGCTCGGTCGCGTCGTCGATCCCCTGGGAAACCCGCTCGACGGCAAGGGTCCGATTATCACCGACAAGACGCGTCCCGTCGAATTCGCCGCGCCCGGCGTCGCCGGTCGTCAACCGGTGAAGCAGCCTCTGGCCACGGGAATCAAGGCCGTTGACGCCATGACGCCGATCGGCCGAGGGCCGCGCGAATTGATCATCGGCGACCGCAAGACCGGAAAAACCGCCGTCGCCATCGACACCATCCTCAATCAGAAGGGGGGAGACGTCGTCTGCGTCTACGTCGCGTGCGGACAGCGGGCCAGTACGGTCGCCGCCGTGATCGACGTGCTCACGCGCTATGGCGCTATGGATTACACCGTGATCGTCGTTTCGACGTCGGCTGATCCCGCCCCGATTCAATATGTCGCACCCTATGCCGGTGCCGCGATTGCCGAACACTTCATGTATCAGGGAAAACACACTCTCGTTATATACGACGACTTGTCGAAACAGGCGACCGCATATCGTCAGCTTTCGCTGCTGATGCGTCGACCGCCAGGCCGTGAAGCCTATCCCGGCGACGTGTTTTACTGCCACAGCCGGTTGCTCGAACGCGCGGCGAAACTGAGCGATGAACTTGGCGGCGGTTCCATGACGGCGCTCCCCATCATCGAAACGCTTGAAGGGGAAGTCTCGGCGTATATTCCCACCAACGTGATTTCGATCACCGACGGTCAGATTTATCTCGAGCCCGACTTGTTCTTCGCGGGCGTGCGTCCCGCCATTAACGTCGGTATCTCGGTATCCCGCGTGGGTGGTAATGCCCAGACGAAAGCCACAAAAAAGGTCGCTGGCGGACTGCGTCTTGACCTCGCGGCGTTTCGCGAACTGGAAGCATTCGCGCAGCTCGGTACGGAACTCGACAAGGCAACGCAATCGCAACTCGACCGCGGATATCGCATGGTCGAACTCCTCAAGCAACCGCAATACCAGCCGATGAAGATGGCCGATCAGGTCATCAGCATTTACGCCGGTACGAAAGGTTACTTCGACAAGGTTCCGGTCGATCAGGTGGCTGCCGCCGAGAAGGAATTGCACAAGTTCATTCAGGAACAGCATCTGGAAGTGCGCACAAAAATCACCGAAACCGGTGAACTGAACGAAGAGACCGAAAACAAACTCAAACGTGCGTTGACCGAGTTCCAGACTCATTACGAGAAATTGCAGCAAGCGAAGAAGTAACGATAACGACAATTCACTCGGGAAAACTCGACCGGGGAACGCTGGTCGGTCACGATCGAAATTTGTAACCGGAAAGGTTACTCAATCAGGTTGGAACGGTAAGCGCATCATGGCCAAAAAACGAGCCATCATCAAACGGCTGAAAGCCGTCAAGAACATCCGCAAAATCACGCGGACGATGGAATTGATTGCCACGGCACGATTCAAGAAAGCCATGGATCGCGCCACCCAGGCGGCTGCTTACACCCGCAAGATTTCCGAAATCGTCTCCGACCTGTCGCAAGCCGAACTGACGCTCTCTCATCCCCTGCTGCAACCGCGCGAGACCGAGAAAAACTGCGTGCTATTGATCCTCACTTCGAATCGCGGCCTCTGCGGCGGATATAACGGAGGCATCCTCAAGCTGGCCCTTCAGCGTATGCGAGCCGCAAAAGAGCAGGAGCAAAACCTCTCCCTGGAAGTATCGGGCAAGCGCGGTCAGAATTTCCTGCGATTCCAGCAGTACAAGGCCGATCACACCTACAACCATTTCGAAGACAAGCCGCGATTCGATGAAGTGGATGTACTCGCCAGCCGTTATATCGAGCAGTTCATTGCCGGGAAGATCGATCGCCTGGATGTGGCGTATATGCAGTTCCAGTCGGCGTCCAAACAGAGACCAATCGTGCAGACGTTGCTTCCCATCGGCAAGTTGACGTCAGATACGGCTGCACCTGCAAAAGATGCATCTACTCAACGCAAAGTCGAGTATGAGTTTCTCCCTTCGGCGGGAGAAATCCTGCAGGAACTCGTTCCGGCTTCGTTCAAGGCGCGGTTGTTCAAGTGTTTTCTCGATGCCGCCGTCAGCGAACAGATTTTCCGGCGTGTGGCGATGAAAGCTGCCACCGAAAACGCCAATGAAATGGTCGGCAATCTATCGCAGTTATACAACCGCGCTCGACAATCTCAGATTACTTCAGAACTCGCAGAAATCATCGGCGGAGCCGCCGCTCTCGAATAATCGATTTCGATCCTCGTTATCAATTGCAGCCGTTAACCGATTCACGACGTCGTCTCCGCATCGCGCGGTGAACCTGACAATCCATAGCACACACCGAACATTGAAAAAGGCCTGTCGATGGCAACCGTCGCATCCCCAACCGCAACCAATTACGGTCAAATCACTCAGATTATCGGCTCGACTTTCGATGCCAAATTCCCCGAAGATCATCTGCCGGCAATCTATAATGCCCTGAAAATTGACATTCAGCACAAAGGGCTGCACATCAAGGTGACCGGAGAAGTCCAACAGCATCTCGGCGGTGGCCGCGTCCGCTGCGTGGCCCTCGGCACCACCGACGGCATGGTCCGCGGCATGGCCGTGCTCGATACCGGCGCTGCGCTTTCGGTCCCAGTCGGGAAAGGAACTCTCGGCCGCGTCTTCAACCTGTTGGGAGAACCGATCGACGGTCGCGGTGAAGTTCAGACCGAAGAACGCTGGCCCATTCACCGTGAGGCCCCGAAGCTGGAAACCCTCAGCTCCAAAACCGAGTTGTTCGAAACCGGCATCAAGGTCATCGACCTCTTGACGCCGTTCGTCCGCGGCGGCAAAGCCGGTCTGTTCGGCGGTGCCGGTCTCGGCAAGACCGTGATTCTGACCGAGTTGATTGCTCGTATCGCCAGCGCTCACGGCGGTTATTCGGTATTCGCCGGCGTCGGTGAACGAACCCGCGAGGGAAACGACCTCTGGCTTGAAATGCAGCATACCGAAATCGGTAAAACCGGACGGTCCGTCATCGAGCAGACCTGCATGGTGTTCGGCCAGATGAACGAACCTCCCGGCGCCCGTCTCCGCGTCGCGTTGACTGCGCTCACGATGGCCGAGTGGTTCCGAGACGCGACCGGGGCCGACACGTTGCTGTTCGTCGATAATATTTTCCGGTTCTCTCAGGCCGGTAGCGAAGTCTCCGCGTTGCTCGGACGTATGCCGAGTGCCGTGGGTTATCAACCGACGCTGGGTACCGAACTGGGTGCCCTCCAAGAACGAATCACCTCCACGAATCGCGGCGCCATCACCAGCGTGCAGGCCGTGTACGTCCCCGCCGACGACCCGACCGACCCTGCACCGGCGACGGCGTTCTCACACCTCGATGCATTCATTTACCTCGAACGCCGTATTTCGGAAAAAGGGATTTATCCCGCCATCGATCCGCTGGCGTCATCCAGCCGAATTCTCGATCCGCAGTACGTCGGCGAGCATCACTACCGCGTCGCGCGTCGCGTGCAGGTGATCTTGCAAAGGTATCGCGAACTTCAGGACATCATCGCCATTCTCTGCATCGATGAATTGAGCGAAGAAGATAAACTGGTCGTGCATCGCGCCCGCCGCATCGAGCGATTCCTGTCGCAGCCGTTCCTCGTGGCCGAAGTCTTCACCGGAAAAGCGGGCAAGATCACACCGCTCGCCGATACGATTCGCAGCTTCGAAGAACTGTGCAACGGCAAATGGGATCATCTTCCCGAATCGGCGTTCATGTATATCGGAGCCGTGGAAGAGGCCGAAGAACAAGCCAGGAAAATTGCCGAGCAAGCCTGAGGTGTTATCCAGAGATCGATCGGTAGTCACGTTTCATCGTTCGCCCGTTCAGAAATTCAGCCATGGCCCAAGACCTTCGACTCGTTGTCGTCACTCCCGAAACCACGGTCCTCGATCAACTGGTGACCGGTTTACAGTTTCCGTTGTACGACGGAATGATCGGGGTCTTGCCCGGCCGACTCCCGTTGATCGGGCGATTGGGCTACGGCGAACTGAAAATCCAGTCCAATTCGACTGAGCAAAGTTATTACATCGATGGCGGATTCGCTCAGATCAAGGATGGGGTTGTCTCGCTCCTCACGAATCAGGCCATTCCCGCCGCAGAAATTTCCAAAGCGGATGCCGAAAAACAATTGACGCAAGCGTCGGCTTCTCGCCCTAAAAATGCGGCGGAACTGGAGCAGAAAGACCGGGATCAACTGCGTGCGCGCCGGATGATTTCGATGGCCCGGACGAAGTCCTGATCACCCGATTGCCCTCTGCTTGTCAACGCCGGGGCCGGGATAGTTTCGGCGTTCGCCGCTGATGACGCCAGGTCACTTTCACTTTTTTCGCCCACAGATTTCATTTTGTCAAGAATTTTGTGGGCCGCTCGCTTGGTGAATTCCCGAATGTCTCTTGACAGGCATTGTCCCCGTCAAACTTTGCGCTATTTCCCCCAGTGGAATGACTTTCAGCGTCCGGCGGTTTCCGCAGCTTACCAATCCGGCATATCGCGTCCCCATCCAATCGATTCCGATCGAACTCCTCCTCGATCTACCGGGAGAGAACCGGTTTCCGTTTATTCTTAGCTCCCAAACGGTCGAACTAAAAATGGTGTCATTGTCAAAAAACCAGGCGTCGTGGCCTTCATCTCCACGCCGTCGACAACATGAGGTTGATATTTGCCCATGCAAGGGAACCATTCTACGTTCTCGACCGTTCCTCTCTCGAGCGGTCACGATTATCCCCCAACACATCTCCCGACCCCTCAATTCTATCTCGAAGTCAGTCGAGGTCGAACGGTCTTTCGCCGTCGGCCGATCACCAACAAATCGTTCCTGATCGGTTCGGGTGAACATTGCGATCTGCAACTCGGCGGCACTGAAATCCCGTTGCTGTTCGGCATTATTCAAGCCGAAGACGAGCAACTCAAGATTCGAACCGTCGAATCCGAGCCAGAACTCAAAATCAACGGCAAGCCTCAAACATCGGCGCTTCTCAACGACGGCGATCTGATCGAAATCGGCACGTTTCAATTCGTCGCGCGAAAACAGGAAGTCCCCGATCCCGCGTCACAGTCGGCCTACTCCAAGAGTAAACCGGCTCGACATGATCGGAACCAAGAGGACGATGCAGAGGATCTCTCGGAACTCTCGGCAGCCGAGTTATTGGATCGCCTCGAACAGGACGTCGAAATGGTCGAGGATTACGAACAAGGCGAGCGCCAGGGGTGGGCAGCTCTCATGGACCGCGTCGAACGCCGCAAGGAAGCGCTGCGCCAGCAACCCCGCAAGGTCAGTCGGCGACAAAAAGCGACCAAGCCGAAGCGTTTGCGGCAGCCGCAATGGACCGAATACGACGATCTGCTCGAATCTGATCAGACCCAGCCGCTGACGACGCAGACGAGTATGAATGCTCCTTCGGGCATCGAAGTCGATTACCTGATGCAGATCGAGCGAATCATCAACGAACTGAGCCAGGCGACCAGCGATATCGAGGACCGCTCCGAACAGATGAGCCAGCGCGACCTCGACTATCTCGAAGCGGCGTCATCGATCATGGAAACCCAGCAGAAGCTCGCCGAGCAACTGCAAACGCTGATCGAACACGTCGACGAGGCGTCAGAAACCAGCCGAAAGATCGAGCCGTTCGAAACACCTCGACGGGCGATTGCCTGATCGATGATCGGCAGTCGAACGACTGAAGATAATTCCAATACATTGCAACCCGGCGAAAATTCGTCGGGTTGTTTTTTTTA
>JBJXGP010000212.1:0-4097 GCA_046160425.1 Planctomycetaceae bacterium | reverse complement strand
CTCGCCGCAACCGACGCGCAGGCTCACCACGGCGTGCCGAGGTCTTTCCACCCGCCGTTCCCATCGTACTGATAGACATGGCCGGGGTCTTTGTTGGTCCAGCCGTCAACGGTGCCGACGTAGAGCGAACCGTCATGCACGGCCATCGAATGCACGAAGATTGCGTTACCCGGCCGGCCTTCGTCTTTCCACTCCGCGTCTTGCCGGCCCTGGTCGATGCCGAAGTGCAGGTTGCGGTAATTCGCCTGGCTCCCCGTGACGCCGGCGTGATGCTTGATCGAGAGGCTGAACCCGCGACGGGTTTCGGGATCGTACTTGTGGAGGAGGTCGCCGAGAGGATGCGCGAGTTCGGCATCCGTGTGAACGTGCAGGCTGAGGCTGAAGTCCCGCGTGCCGAGTGCCAGCGTCGGATCATCGGCGACGTCGATTTTCTCCGTGCCGCCGCCGAAGTGAGCGCCGTCGTCGCCGAAATCGACGAGCTGCTCCAAGCCATGATTGCCGGCCGGCCCGGAATCGCGGGCGTCTTTCGTCAACCGCCAGCGGCTAATGAGTCCCTTGTCCTCCGAGGCCTCTTGACTCCAGAGCCGCGGCGACGATGTGACTGCGCACAGAACGAACAACACGAGCCATCGCATGGGCGATTCCTTCAACAGTTGAGTGACGCTGCAGGCTAATTGCGGCGTCAGGTTTTCACAAGCACGCAAGGTGCGGCGCTTCGACCCGTCCGCTGCCGACCCTATCTATCTGCCAGCCCCCGCGCTACAATTGCACTCCTGAACCACTTCGCGCAGGATGGTCGCCATGACTGAACACAAAATCACCGGGGAGGGGGGGGGGGGGGATGAATGGCCCTCAAACTCCCGATGAAGCGTCGCACGAACAACGAGACTGGCTGCGCGTCACGTTGTCGAGCATCGGCGACGCGGTCATCACGACGGACTCCGACGGGCGGGTGACGTTCCTGAATCCGGTGGCCGAGTCCTTGACCGGCTGGACCCAAGGCGACGCCTACGGCCAGCCGCTGGACGCCGTATTCCAGATCATCAATCAGGACACTCGCAAGACGGTGGAAAGTCCCACCGTGCGGGCCTTGCGCGACGGCGTGATTGTCGGGTTGGCGAACCACACGCTGCTGATCAGCAGGGACGGCACGGAACGGCCGATCGACGACAGTGCCGCCCCGATCCGCAACGACCAGGGAGAAGTCGCCGGAGTCGTGCTGGTGTTTCGGAACATCAGCGAACGCCACCGCCAAGAGCGGACGATCCAGGACACGCTCAACTACGCCCACAACATCATCGCCACGCTCAGGGAGCCGTTCCTGGTCATCAACGGGGACTTAAAGGTTCACACGGCGAACCGCTCGTTCTACGAAAACTTCCGCGTCACGCCGGCGGAAACGGAAGGCCGCTTCATCTACGACTTGGGCAACGGCCAGTGGGACATTCCCGGCCTGCGCGCGGTGCTGAGTGAAGTTCTCGAGGATCACCACGCCGTCCTGGACTACGAAGTCGAACACGATTTCCCGGCCATCGGGCGGCGGTTCATGTTGCTGAACGCCGTTCGCATCCGCAAGCCGGGAAACCACTCCCACCTGATCCTGCTCGCCATCGAGGACGTCACCGAGCGCCGACGGGCGCAGCTCGAAAGCAGCCGCGCCGCGCACGAAATCCAGCGGCATGCCGAGCAATTCCAGACCCTGCTCTATGAAGCGCCGCTCGGCGTTTATCTGGTGGACGGGGACTTTCGGATCGCCCACGTCAACCCCACCACGTTCAAGGTCTTCGGCGACCTCGAAGTGATCGGCCGCGACTTCGACGAGGTGATCCACATTCTCTGGCCGAAAGCTTACGCCGATGAAATCGTGCAGCGCTTTCGCCACACGCTGGAAACCGGCGAGCCGTACCGGACGCCCGAGCGCAGCGAGACGCGGCTGGACCGCGGGGTGACCGAGTCTTACGAGTGGCAGATCAACCGCATCCCGCTGCCGGATGGCGGCTTCGGCGTCGTCTGCTACTTCCGCGACATCTCCGAGCGCGTGTTCGCCAGGCAGGCGCTGCTGGTCTCGGAAATTCGTTATCGGCGGCTGTTCGAGGCGGCCAAAGACGGCATCCTGATCCTCGACGCCGCCGATGGGAAAGTCAGCGACGCCAACCCGTTCATGAGCGACTTGCTGGGCCACACGCACGACCACTTTCTCGGCAAGGAGCTTTGGGAAATCGGCATGTTCAGCGACAAATCGGCGAACGAAGCCGCCGTGCGGGAACTGCAACAGAACGGCTACATCCGCTACGAACACTTTCCGCTGGAATCGAAAACCGGCACACGGGTCGAAGTCGAGATTGTCGCCAACGTCTATCAGGAGGACCACGCGCCGGTCATTCAATGCAACATTCGGGACATCACCGAGCGCAGCCGCCTGGAACAAGAGTTGCGGGAACAGGCGGAAGCGTTGGCCGACCTGCATCGCCGCAAGGATGAGTTCCTGGCGATGCTCAGCCACGAACTCCGCAACCCGCTCGCCCCCATTTTGAACGCCGTGCAACTGCTGGGCCTGCAAAAAGACGAGGGCCGGCTCCAGCGGCAAGCCCGCACCATCATCGAGCGGCAAGTGGGGCAGTTGTCCCGGCTCGTGGATGATTTGCTGGAAGTGTCCCGCATCACCACCGGTAGAATCCACCTGCACCAGGAACGAGTGGCCTTCAACGGCATCGTGGAACATGCGGTCGAAACGGTTCGCCCGCTGATCGAACAACGCCGCCATGCGCTCGAGGTGACTCTGCCGCCGCAACCGATCTGGCTGCACGCCGACGCCTCCCGGTTGGAACAGGTGGTCGTGAACTTGCTGACCAACGCCGCCAAGTACACGAACGACGCGGGACAAATTGCGCTGTCCGTTCAACAGGAAGGCGCTGAAGCGGTGCTGCGGGTCAGGGATTCGGGAGTCGGCATCGCCCCCGAATTGCTGCCGCGCGTCTTCGACCTGTTCACGCAGGCCGAACGCTCCCTGGATCGCGCGCAAGGCGGGCTGGGCATCGGGCTGTGTTTGGTGCAACGGCTGGTGGAATTGCACCAAGGTCGGGTGGAGGCGCACAGTTCGTTGGGGCGGGGGAGCGAATTCGTCGTGCGGCTGCCGGTCGCGCAGCCGGAGTCGGGAATCAGGAATCTGGAGTCGGGAGACAGTCCCGCTGACTCCAGCCCCCGGACGCCTGACTCAGGTCTCAGGGTGCTGGTCGTGGATGACAATGTGGATGCGGCGCAGATGTTGGGGATGCTGCTGCAAACGTCGGGGCATGACGTTCGGACGGCTCACGACGGCCCGGCCGCGTTGGAAGCGACCCTCGACTACCGCCCGCATGTCGTGCTGTTGGACATCGGCTTGCCGGGGATGAACGGTTTGGAGGTCGCCCGGCGGCTGCGTCTGCATCCCGAACTCGGCAACATGGTGCTGGTCGCCATGACGGGATACGGCCAGGCGGCGGACCGCCAGCGTTCGCGGGAAGCGGGGTTCGATCATCACCTGGTCAAGCCCGCCGACTTCGAGCAGGTGCGGGAACTGTTGGCGAGTGTCCAAGATCAAGCGTCAGGAGTCAGGGGCAAGGAGTCAGGAGGCACGGGCAAGGAGTCAGGGGCAAGTGGCAAGGGGGAATGAGACAATGGGCGTGAGATCAGCCAAAGAACTCACGGTTTACTTGAAGTCTTATCAGTTGGCCATTCGCATCTTTGAGGTCAGTCAACGATTTCATCCAGAAGAACGATATGCGCTGACCGGGCAGATTCGACGATCTTCGCGTTCGGTTCCCATGAATCTGCGTGAGGCATGGGCCAAACGTCGTTACTCGGCACATTTCGTCAGTAAGCTGACGGACTGCGATGGCGAAAATAGCGAAACCGACACCTCACTCGATTTTGCAAAGGACTGCGGATACATCACCATCCAAGAACACGCCGAGCTAACCCAGGGATGTCGTGAGATCGGCAAAATGCTGGGCGCGATGATCTCAAACCCTGATGGTTTCCTCCTGACCCCTAACCCCTGACCCCTGCCTCCTGACTCCTGACCCCTGCCGGAAGGGAACAAACGATGCCGGCAAACG
>JBJXGP010000211.1:0-13819 GCA_046160425.1 Planctomycetaceae bacterium | reverse complement strand
ACGACTTCGAGATCTTCAACGAACCGGCTCGGGAGCAGATCGATTCGTTGCTGAATTTCCTCAACGGTGACGGGATGACAATATCCTGTTCCCGGTTCGTGGACGATGTAATCGAGGCGCCCCGATTCGGTCGGTTCATGCCAGACTTCCGGCGCATTGAACGGAGAAGAATTATTCGCCTGCCCGCGGCGATGAAAGGCGGCGCTCGGCCGGGTCGCTGCCCGCTTGGAGCTTTGGATGGCGGCATTCCGCGCCACGCCGCCGGTTGCGGAGGGCGATTTTTTCGCGGATGTCGAACGCGCGTTGAATTGATTTCGAGAATGCATGGTTCGCGACCCTCCGGGTGTTGTCATCATGGATGCGAGGGAGTCTGTGACCGATGCCTCCTGCGGATTCGAGTTTCTCTCGAAGTTACTCCTGTCGACGATTCCTCCTGAAGTCGTTGTTCTGGTTCCATGTTACGGGTCGGAGAAAATCGTCCACAAGCTGTACAGCCTAAGTGGCGATTCAGATAAACGTTATGTCCACAATTTTTTTTGATCTCGAATGCGAACGCCTGGATGATGATCGAATCGATTTCTGTACATGAACTCTAAGACGGATGCCGTACACTCTTTACGCTGAAGTTCGCCGCGCAGCCGCTCGAAAAACTGTCGATGTGACTTTGGGATGGCGTGTTCAGGCATGCTGTAAGATATTGTGCAGCTGGTCTTTACGCACAGTCGACTTTGCCGGGAGTATCGCCCGTAACAGTTTTTTCAAGAGGATGGGGAGAAGGTATTGCTCCACGCTCGAAAATGCCCTGGATATCACTCGTGCGAATCGCGGGCGCCGGCAAGTTGCCGAGAGGACGGCGAGCACGCATCGGCCTCAATTTCGCATGGATCCCATCAAGGTCCGACGGCGCCGATGTAGGGTTGCTCGCCGGTCGCTTGGCCTCCCACCGATTTGTGCAGACTCTGCTCGCTGGGGGCGAGGAACTTGGGATCGTTCTGATCGGTCGAGGCGAAAAAGAAATCCGCGACGGGACGCATGCCGTGGTTGAAGAGTTCGAGTTCGCCCACGACCGGCACTGCGGGGGGAGGGCGATTGCTCCAGTTGTTGGCCCATCCTCCCGCACCGAGTGTCCGCAGCATGCTCACGAATTTCAAGTAGTCGAAGTCCTTTTCAACGACTCCTTCCATAGTCGTCGTGTCGGCGAAAAGGTTGCGGTAAAAAGCCAATTCATTGGACAAGGTGGCCGGCATCTCGGTGAAGACGATGCCGCGATCGTTCTTGTAGAACGTATTGTTGGTGAGCATGAAATCTCTCAAGGCCCGCGAACCGGCAACGCGCACGCCGGTCTGGGTCTGCGAAAAGATCGACTCCTTGATTTCGACGTAACTGGCGTCCCCCGCCACGATCACGCCGGCCGTCATCGGCCCCAGGAATCGGCAACGCTGCAGGATGATTTCCGAGAGACTGGTACTCGCCGACTTCATGTCGATGCCGACGGACGTCGCATTGCCCGGCACGAAGGTGATATCCTGCAAGATGAAATCTTCGTTGCCACCGGCGACGGCGTCGAGTTGGCATCCCACGCGGTTGAATCCGTTGACGGTGCATTTGCGGATTTCAGTTCCTGGCAGATCGCCCGCCAGATCGATGGCGATGTCTTTTCCTGCCGCCTGAATATCGAAGTTTTCGAGGATGATGACTTCCGCATCCTTAATGACTATGGCCGGTTCGGAGCCTGATGGTGACAGGATGATCCGTCCCCCTTCGGTCGCAGGTTTCAGATAAATGCCCCGCGGAAATTCACCATCACCCCCTGGCGATGAATTATCGATCACGATGCGTTCGGAATACGTCCCCGGCTGGATTTTGATCGTGCGATATTCCGCTCGCCGTCGCGGAATAAACGACTTTCTCACATGATTGAGCGCGGTTTGAATTGTCGAAAACTGCTCGCCGGGACCGACGACATATTCCTTCTGATCTTTCAATCCCGGTGTCGCGGTTGAAGTCGCAGTCCCTTTTATCGTGCGCGAGGATTTGGCCGTTGACGTCGACTTTCCTTTTTTGGAAGAGGCTTTACCGTCCCCGCCTCCCAACAGGAAGATGCTCAATCCGATCGCCAGAATTGCCGCCACGCTGCCGCCAATGATGATATTCCGCTTCGACAAGAGTTTCACGAATGAAGATGATTTTTGGGAACCGGTCGTCGATGACGCAGGTGCGGCCGTGGCCGGGAATGGCTGTGTTTCACTACCACCACTGGCGGTGGCCGTTGATTGTCCCCCTGGAGTGCCAATCGGCCCCGGTGCCAGGGGAAACGATATCGGTGCGGGTTGTGCAACGGGTTGGCTCGGATACGCCGGATACGGGCTGACAAATGTGTTCTCGACGAGCGGAGCCGCTGCAACAGGAATCACCGGCGAACCGATCGGTGGAATAATCGTGCTCGCCGCATGAACCGGTACAGCGACCGGTACAACCGGCGCGGCGACGGGAACCGATGGAGTCACGGGGACCGGCGCCGATGCTGTGATTCCGCTTTGCGGCCACGCCGGGGATATTACCGGTGGGGGTTCAGACTCAGGGGCAATTTCGACCGGAAGGCGAACCGGTACCGCGACGGGTGCTGCGTTCAGAACACCGGCTGCACCCTGGGGATTCATCGGGGGAAACGCTGGAAATTCATCGATCGGCGGGGAAGCTTCGCTTTCGCGAGGCACGAGAATCGTCGAGATGTTTTCCACCGCTGGAGGGCTGACCGGGGCTGTCAGGTTCGGCGTCTCTGCGGGAAAAATATCGATCCCCGCAGGGGGAAGATCGATGACATCCGGCCCGATCGCCGTCATATCCGCAACATTTGCCGAGGGAGCGGGGGCGCTCGATTGGAGTCCTGGAAAACTTTGCCCGACATGAACCGGTGCGATGTCGAGAGGCTCAATGCGAATTGGTTCGGCTATCGGGGGAGCGCTGGTCGGAACTTCGATTGGGGCATTTGCATCCACGTTTTTATTAATGGCTTCCACAGGAGCGGCCAACGGCAAAGCCGTCGTTACAATGTCGATCTTGGGAGCCGATTTCGGGGCCGAAAACAAACCGGACGAATTTTGAGAAGCGGCCTCTCCGCCGACTTGCAGGTTTGAGAGAAACGCCGTCATCGCATCGTCGGGCTTTACGGATTGCTGTGGCTCAGGCGGAACTGCAGGAGCGATCTTGATCTCGGATTTCGGCTTGACGATCGGCGCGGCAACAGGGGCGGTCGGCGCAACAACCGTCGGCTTGCTGGCTGCCGGAGGAGCCACGTTCGGAGCAGGAGCAACGCTCACCGGCGATACCGCAGCCGCAGCAGGTGGTCCCCCCTTCGTGATGACGGGCGCTTGCGTTTGAATCACTGGCGCATCGAATGCCGTCGGCGGGGAAGGGGTATGTGAATCCAGAAATGCGAATGGAGATGCCTCAACCGCCGCGGTGACTGATGAAGTTTGGGGCGACGGGACGACGGGTTCCGGCGGCGCAGGAGCAACCGGCATAACGGCAGCCGGCGGTGGGGCCGGTTTTGGTTCCGGTGTCGTGCGCGTGGCCAACGATGATGGGGATTTGACTTGCGGTGAAGCTGGAGTCGCGACTTTCGGAAGCACGATCGATGACGGTTTTGTCCCGCCCGGTGTTGCAGCGCCGGGTTTCAAGTCCGAAGCCGGCGGACTGGATGTCGCCGCGGCGGTGGGCGACGTCGATTGACCGGCGGTCATTTGTGACAGGAATGAAGCGAGTTCCTGGTCGTGTGCGGCGGCTTGCGACACGGCGGAGCCTGCTGAAGACGATCTCGCACTCTCTTTCGCCAATGACTTGCCGAGCGATGAGAGAATCTTGCTCCCGCTGTCGGTCGATTCTGCGGGCTGAGCGGAAGGTGATGTCATCGATCCCGATGGAGCCAACCAGGCTTTGAGATCACGTTCGACCTCATCCGCCGTTTGATACCGCTCTTCGAGTTTTTTGGCCATCATCGTGTTGAGGATTCGCAGCAACTCGGGAGGGATATCGGGTCGCTCCGCTTCCAGCGGCGCGGGCAATTTCGTCTGGTGTGCCATCAGGCGTTGAGCGAGCGTCCCCTCGGTAAACGGCGGATGACCCGACAGCAGGAAATACATCGTGCATCCCAAGGCGTAAATATCGGCCCGCGCGTCGACCGTGTGACTGTCGAGGGCCTGTTCGGGAGCGAGGTAATCGGCGGTGCCGAGCACTTTTTCATCGTGGCGAATCGTTAAAGGATCTTCTTCCTCCACGTCGAAAAAGCGCGCCAGGCCCAGGTCGAGAATCTTGATCATCCCGTTCTGGTCGAGCAGCAGGTTCCCCGGCTTGACGTCGCGATGCACAAGCCCCGACTGGTGAGCGTGAGCGAGTCCTTCGGCGGCCTGGCGGATGTACTCGGCGGCGGAACGGTAGTCGAGAAGCCCCTCGGTTACGACCAGTTCCTGCAAACTTTTCCCTTCGACATATTCCATCACCAGGAAGTGGATGTCGGTGTCCTTGTCCTCTTCCTTGTCGACGTCATAGGCGCGTACGATATTCGGGTGATCAAACGAGGCCACCGCCTGGGCTTCGCGATGGAATCGCGCGAGATACGAAGCATCGTTGACCCGCTTCGTGGGAAGCACCTTGATGGCACAGCGCCGCCGCATCAGCACATGTTCGGCGAGGTAGACGGAACTCATCCCCCCCTTGCCGAGCAGAGACAGCAGGCGGTATTTCCCCAGAAAGAAACCCTTATGCTTTCCTTGCAGAAGTTTATCCGTCTGCCACTGCGTTAATGCTTTGCGTTTGACGAGTTCGTCGGCAATCGCTTTGGGATTATCGAGGGGAACTCCGTCGTCCTTCATGGAAGAAATCAGGCGCTTGAGCTGTTCGATTTCGATCAAACCGCTCTGCCGGATGAGATTGAGAAGGAGTTCGGATGTGAATTTAATGGCCATGAGTTCTGCCTTGAGCCTATCTCAAAACCGAGGTGGCGTGTCAAAGTGGCGACGATTTCCTGATGATCGTTCGTCGTCCAGAAAGTTTTGAGATCGCTTCTGGGAAAATCGGCGAGTTGTCGTTGATTTACCTTACCATCCCGCCCATCCCCTTTCCAGCCATAAAGATGGAATCGAAAGCCCGCAAAAACGCAATGTGGCGCTTCAGAAGGTTTCATCACCGTGATCGCCGAGAGCCGCCGAGTGGATCATTCTCCAGCCGCATCAGGGCGAAATTGGCGGGGTTCCCTCGATCAACCGGCGTAACAGCACGTCGTTGATCCGCCCGCGAAAGCGCACCTTGCCGTCGCAGATTACCACGGGGACTTTATCGGCGTAGGCGGTTTGCCACTCTGGATTCGCGGCAATGTCGCGAACTTCGCAGCGGGGAAGAAAATCGCTGTAATCTTCGATAACGATGAGGGCTTCTTCGCACAGCGGACATTCGACTTTGGTATAGACTTCGATTTTCTGAAAACGTTGTCCGAGTTGCCCGGGTCGCCATCTCAACTTTAACGGTCGAGTCACCGGTTTTTTCACAAGAGCTGCACCGAGGATGAACGCTGCCATACCGATGAATCCCCACAGCGTTTGATGCCGATACCAGAACGATGGCATCTCGAACGGCAATTCGGCCGCCTGGTTCCACACGCTGAGCGTGATCGTGCCGGCGCCGAACCACAACAGTGCAATGCCGACCCATTCCGCCGCCGTCGGCGGTCGCGAATCGTCGTCGATGTCGTATGATTGATTCATGGATTCTAACGATCCTCAATCCTGGCGACCTGCACGAGATTATCGAAGAACGTAGCACCCCCGCCGATGTCGGTCAACGCCGTCGAAGTCGTCAGGTTGGCATTCCCTTTTCCCTTCGTCAATTTATGCCACCAGATCCCCTCGGCGACGACCAGTCCCGCGTGAACGGTGTCGCTGATCGAGGCCAGCGCTTCGAATTCGCCACGATCGTTCCAGATCCGCAGATGATCGTCGGCGGAGATCCCTCGAGCCTGCGCATCGTCTTCAGAGATCAACAACACCGGTTGCTCCCCCGGAGTATGCAGCGATTTCACATTGACGAACGACGAGTTCAGAAAGTGCGGTCGCGGCGGACTCAGTAGTTGCAGCGGGTATTTCCGCGCAAGCTCAGGCTGAGTCGCAGGCGATTCTCTCGGCGGCAAATACGTGGGGAGCGGGTCGAATCCCAGCTTTTGCAGTCGCTCCGAAAAGAATTCGCATTTGCCGCTGGCGGTCGGGAAATTTCCGTGAGCGTATGGTGCCAGTTCGTGCGGGAGATTGAGTTTGATCGGGCCTTCCGCCTTGAGTCGATCGACGGTGATCCCGCGTAATGCTTCGGGGACATTTTGTTCGCGTTCCCACAAGGCGATGCGGGCGAGATCTTCATCCGAGACGTCGAACAGTTCAGGCTCGAAGTTCAATCTCGTCGCAAGCCGGCGAAAAACTTCGGTATTCGGTATCGCCTCGGCGAGCGGTTCAATCGCCGGTTGATTCACCTGGAGGTAATGATGTCCATACGATGTGTGCAGATCGAAGTGTTCCAACTGCGTCGTTGCGGGGAGGACGATGTCGGCGTAGTCGACGGTATCGGTCGGAAACTGCTCATGCACAACCGTAAATAAATCGTCGCGTCGTAATCCTTGTAAGACGCGAGTCTGATCGGGTGCGACCGCCGCCGGGTTGCTGTTGTAAACGTACATCGCTTGAACCGGCGGACCGGGAAGTTCCCCCGCGAGAGCCTCGGCGAGCTGGACCATATTGATCGTGCGCGTGCCGGGCGGGATGAGATCTGGGCGCTGCAATCCTTGTGTATTGAGCGGATAGTAACCGCTGGTCGAGAGAAGAATCCCTCCGGCCCGATGTCTCCACGCGCCGATGATCGCCGGAAGGCAGGCGATCGTGCGGACGGCCATTCCGCCGCCGTAATGCCGTTGCATGCCGTAATTGATGCGGATCGCAGCCGGTGATGTCGTGGCGTATTCGCTCGCAAGTTGTTCGATGTCGGCGATTGAAATCCCGGTGATGCCGCTGACGCGTGCGGGAGAGTACTCGTTGAGAGCCCGTTCCCTTAGCGGTTCGGCACCGAGGCAATAGTGTTCCAGATACTCGCGATCGCACAATTCATCGCGGAAAATAATGTGCATCAGCCCCAGTGCGAGGGCGGCGTCGGTTCCGACACGTATCGGTAAATGCCAGTCGCTGCGGGCGGCGGTCAGCGAACGATACGGATCGATCGTGACGATTTTCGCCCCCTGCTTGCGTGCTCTGAGCATCCGCACCCAAAGATGCATATTGGTGACGGCGGTGTTCGAGCCCCAGTTGATGATGTAGCGGCTTTGGGGAAACGCCTCGGGGTCCATCCCTTTCCGCGCGCCGATGGTGTATGTGAAACCTTCGCCCCCTGCGGTGGCGCAGATCGTTCGATCCAGCAGCGAGGCCCCCAGCCGGTGAAAAAATCGGCGGTCGAGACTTTCGTTCTGAATCTTCCCCATCGTCCCGGCGTAACTGTAGGGTAAAATGGCCTGCGGTCCGTGCGGCCCAGCGGCGATCTCTCGAAAGCGGTCGGCGATGATATCGAGAGCGGCATCCCACGAGATCGGTTCGAATTGGCCTGTCCCTTTGGGTCCGACGCGCTTGAGCGGCACGGTCAAACGCTCGGGGTGATAGACGCGATCGAGGTAACGAGAAACTTTGTGACAGAGAAATCCTTGCGTAAAAACATGCTCGCGATCCCCGGCGATCTTGATCGCTCGACCGTTCTCGACGGTCACATTCATGGCGCAAGTATCGGGACAGTCATGCGGACAAACGGCACGAACCTGCTGCTGCGAGGAAGTCTTCACTCTTCTGCCTTCATTCTGTTTCGTGGGTGGCACTGGCGGCTTGCCCGCCAGTGGATTTTCGCGCGGCGACGATCTTACAAAATCCTATTCGTTAGCGTGACAATACCAGAAAAAAAAAGATAGTCCACAGATTTCGCCGAACGACACAGATTCAGAGGATCGGGTTCAGGTTTTCGATTCGACTCCGCAATCTCCGCGTCCTCTGCGTCTCAAACTCTTCAAACCGGTAATCGCAGAGATCGTCGGGAAACGCGGAGCGAAGCCAACACAATAGGTCTGTTTGAAGTTTTGTAATCTGCGCCATGCTGCGAACTCTGCGGACAGGATTTCTAGTCTCTCTCCTTCTCGGCGTTCTCTGCGGATCATTTATCGCGTTTTTCCGCCTGAAAACTTATTCTTTTCTCACGGCGCGAAAAATCGTATAATCCGGCTATATCGGTTTTTAACCTGTCTACGAGTGGGATGTCCGCCAAATTTTCGCGACGCCGACTCGATCATTCACATATTGGAATTCGCATCATGCCCGTTGAATCCGCGCCGACTGTCTCGAAAATCCTGATCGCCGACGATAACCAGCAGAACTGCGAACTGCTCGATGCCTATCTTTCGGGCCAGGGCTATCAGATCGAGATGGCCTACGACGGCGAAGAAGCCCTTCACAAAGTCGCCGGCTTTCAACCCGACATCGTGCTGCTCGATATCATGATGCCGAAGTTATCGGGCTACGAAGTCTGTCAGCAGATCAAGAAGAACCCTGTGACCAAAGACATCCCGATCCTGATCGTCACGGCTCTGAATGAAATGGGGGACATCGAAAAAGCGGTCGCGGCGGGTTGCGACGATTTTCTATCGAAACCGATCAATCGCATGGAACTGACGACCCGCGTCCGCTCTCTGCTGCGCGTCCGCCATCTGACAAACGAACGCGACCGGCTATTGGCCTACCTCGCCGAGTTGGAGCAGGCCATGATGCCGGAGTAAGCGGGGCCTGCATCAAAAAACTGCTTTACGATTCACATAGCTGCAACCTCCCGAAAGCCCATCCATGTCCACCGAACTGATCGCCGAGACGACTGAAACTCTGCCGCGCATCCGGCTGAAGCCGCGGCGGGCGCAGCCGTTTTTTGGGAGGCATCCGTGGGTCTTCACGGGGGCGATTCAAAGCGAAGAGGGGAATCCCGCTCCGGGTGCCGAGGTCATTCTCGCCTCACACGAAGGGCAGTTCGTCGGGCGAGGGCTGTACAATCCCGCCAGCAATATCCGCGTCCGCATGTATGGCTGGGATGAAGCGACCCCTCTCGATCGCGAGTTCTGGTCGCGACGGCTCGATGAGGCGATCGACTTGCGTCGGCGATTGTTTCCGCCGTCGAAGGTTTCCACGGCGTACCGCGTCGTCAACAGCGAAGCCGATGGACTTTCGGGTCTGACCGTCGACCGCTACGGCGACTGGCTCGCCGTGCAGTTCACGAGTCTCGCACTCGCCAACCGACGGGAAGAGATCGTCGGCCTGCTCAGAGAAAAACTCAAGCCGCGCGGGATGTGGCTGCGAACCGAAAAAGGTATCCGCGACGCCGAGGGACTCGAACTCGAAGACGGCTTGCTCGCCGGTGAAGAACCCGAACGCCCGATGTTCATCGAAGAGAACGGCGTTCAATTCGGCATCGATCTCTGCCAGGGTCAGAAGACCGGTTTCTACTGCGACCAGCGCGACAACCGCGCGGCGATGGCGAAATACTGTCGCGGGCAGAAAGTGCTCGACATGTTCTGCTACTCCGGCGGGTTCTCGATCGCGGCAGCGAAACTCGGCGAGGCGAAGTCGGCACTTGGGATCGATTCCTCCCCCACCGCCATTCAACTCGCACAGGCGAACGCCGAACTCAACGGCGTCGCCGACCGTGTCCGTTTCGAGCAGGGGAACGTCTTCGAATCGCTCGAGAAATTTCAGCAGAGTCAGGAACTCTTCGACGTCGTGGTGCTCGATCCGCCGAGAATGGTGCGCCACTTGAAGGGAATCGACAAGGCCCTTCGCGGGTATCACAGCTTGAATCGGCTGGCGGTCGACGTGCTCCGCCCGGGGGGCATTCTCGTCACATGCAGTTGCACCGGCCACGTCAGCCGCGAAATGTTCGGGCAGATTCTCGCCGAGGTGTCGCAGCGGTCGCATCGTCCGATCCAGATTCTGGAATCGCGCGGAGCGGCCCCCGATCACCCCGTCTCGACGTATTGCTCTGAGAATGAATATCTGAAGTGCTTTATTTGCAGGGTGTTATGAGATTTGCGATTTTTTCGTAAACCGTGTGATCCTCGACGACGTATTCTACTGACGAGGATTACACCCGAACGGGAGAATGACGAATGACGAAATCCTAATGACTAACGAAATCCCAATGATCAAATTCCCAAAATTTCGTGCGTGGTGTATTCGGGCATTGGAATTTGGGATTTCCTTAGACATTCGTCATTAGGCCTTAGTCATTTCAAGGGAGGAGAACCGCATGTCGGCCCATTTGCTATTGATCGTGGCATTGCTCGGTGGGGACGCCGCCGCAAAAACTCCTGTGAATGTGGAAAGCCCCGTCGCGTTGCTCGAACAAGAAGTCGTCACCGGGACGCTCATCTTCAGTCAGGGAGATTGCCTGGCGGTCAAGATGTATACTCAGAGCAAGTACACGCACGTCGGCATCGTCATCCGCCGGAATGACTCGGTCATCGTCTACGATGCGACGAGCGGGAAGGGTGTCCGCTCGCTGACGCTGGCGAATTACCTCGCCGATCAAAACCCGGCGGAGATTTACGTCTTCCATCCGCGCACCGCGCTCAGCGATGCGAAAGCGCGGCAATTGGAAAAATTCCTCGACAGCCAACTCGGCCGGCCCTACGACATCGCCCACCACGTCACGGGCAAACGCTCGGCAGGGGTCCACTGTGCCGAGTACGCGACCGATGCCCTGATGTCGTGCCACTTGATGCACGCCGAGAACCCCTCCCGCGTCTCGCCGGCGAGCCTCGCGGTCGGGATTGTGGAATCCGAAGTCTATCAACCGGGCCGCACGGTGACGTTGATCGAAGAGACGTCGCTCGAAGAATCGCCCGCCGAGATGTCCTGGTGCTCGCAGATGTGGCTCGACACAAAAGTCTGCACGTCAAATTTTTGCGGGATGCTGAAGCGCAAGGTGATGTGCCAGCGGTGAGACTTTCTTCTCAACCACTTCTACGAGCGGCGGGGTTTATCCCCGCCGTTTTTTTCTTTTCTTCTTCTTCTTTACACTTCATCTCCCGGCGGGGACGGCGGGGATAAACCCCGCCGCTCATTTTCGCTCTCTTGCGGGATGACTGCAACATTGTCGATGACCTCCGCCAGCTTTCCGTGTTGATTCGCGACGTACAGAACTGTCTCGCTGATCGATCGCTCGCCGCAACGACGGCGGTTGCTGCCGCCCGATGTCCACCAGCGTCGATTTTCTCCTACCGAATCGCTCAGGTCGGTCTGCGTGATTCCCTTGAGAGTTCGGCGGACGGCCGGGCCGTCGATCGGGCAGTTGATCACGACCGCGTGAACGTGGTTCGACATGATAGCCGCTCGCAAGATCATCCATCCACGTTTCGTCGCGAGGCGGACGAGGGAGTGCGCCACGACAAGCGCTTCCGCCGCCGTCAACCAGATCGTCGGCCATTGTTGGAGTTCGCTGGCCTGCTCGCGCGTATGCGCATTCCCGTCGGCGTATGGCGTACCGAACTGATTCTGCTTGGGAAGAAAGCCACCTTCAGGTCGCAGTGTGTCCGAGACATAACCCCGCTCGTCGCCCGGCAGCCACGTGCCATAGGTTGTCCAGGTGATGAACAACGCCACGGTATCGGTCACGAGTCACCCCACGTTCGCATCATTCCACTTCACGAGCGGCGGGGTTTATCCCCGCCGTTGGTTTTTCTTCTTTCTTTACACATTTCATCCCCCGGCGGGGACGGCGGGGATAAGCCCCGCCGCTCGTTGTATTCATACAGTATTTCGCTCGAAGCCATCAAGCACATTGCGTATGGCATGAGTGAGATCGTCAATTGTTTCGAGTCCCGCTATGGTGAACCCAAACGCTTTTGGTTCGATTTGTTGGGAAGCAATTACGGAATTAACGACAGAGAATTGAAAGAAGGGTTCGAACTCGTCTACGTGAAGATCGTGAATCAATTGCAAATCACGGCCGACTCTTTCGATTGGAACATCGAAGAATCGGGAGATTGCCTTTCTGGTTTCCAGCAGCAATGCGACGTCTTCATAAGGGATTGAAGACAAGAACTCGTTATTAGTCGTATCATCTCGGGCAAGCAAGTGATTGCGAACGGATTTCATCGTCGAGCGTCGTTTCACCCAATCGCGGCTCGATAGCAAAAACACCGCAACAAAGGTGATAAGTGCCGACATTACGGCCATCGTCAGTCGATCAATCCAAGATGCATCACGGACAAACAGCGATACCGCGAATCCGACTAGGAAAGCGATGAGAGCCATTACACCAGAGCAGCCAATCAGGAAATACATGGATCAGTCATGTTGGTTTTGTCATTTCAAGTTGAGCCGGAACCAAATTCTCTAAAAAAGAATTTCCGTCTATTTCTGGACGTCATTCTGCCGATCCATCACACGGATCGTCAAGTTCTCGTCGTATGATCCACGAATGGAAAGCGCTCCGCTGCGGAAACCCTGCGCGTCGCGGCTAACCTTCACGCCTTCAACTCAACCTTTTGAATCGTGAGTTTCGCAAGACGCTCCGCATTCGGCTCCGGCAGCGTTTCACACGCGCGAATGCACGGCACTCCCTCCTTCGTCCGGTGCAATTCCAGCGGCGGATCGGAGAGATCCTCGTGATAGAACCTTGAACTCGGGAAGATATCCGCCGGGTAGGTGAAGTTGGGGAGCATCGCGAGGGCGACGCAGTGGGCGGCTCCGCAGGCGCTTTCTAACATGCCGCCGACCCAGCAGGGGATGCCGGCCTGCTGGCAGATGTTGTGGATCGCGACGGCATTCGTCAAGCCGCCGACGCGGCCGGGCTTGATGTTGACGTATTGGCAACTCTTCAATTGCACCGCCTGCTCGGCTTGTCGGGGGTGCGTCATGCTTTCATCGAGGCAGACCGGCGTCTTGATCGCCGCTTGCAATGCGGCGTGGTCGAGCAGGTCATCGTGTTGCAGCGGCTGTTCGATCATGGCGAGGTTGAACTCGTCGACTTTTTTGAAGAGGTCGATGTCCTTCAATCGATAGCCGCTGTTGCAGTCGATGTGGAATGTGAAATCGGGATGCTGCTTGCGAACCGCCGCGAGCATGGGGATGTCCCAACCGGGGCGGAATTTGAGTTTGATCCGCGGGAAACCGTCGGCGACCGCTTGCGCAATTCCCGGTAGCATCTCTTCGACGCGGTCCATCACGCCGAAGTCGGCGCCGACGGTCGCTTCGTTCCGCGTGGCACCTAGCAGTTCGTGCAACGGCTTGCCGATGAGCTTGCTGTGCAGGCTCCACCAGGCGTTGTCGAGACAGGCTTTGGCGAACGGATTCCCCTTGAAAATCGACATCCGCTGTTGCAGGTCGTTTGACGTGGGCGAATCGTGACCGAGAATCGCGGGGGCGAGCCAATCCTTGATGATCTGGAAAACTCCTCCTGCGCATTCGGGACTGTAACACGGGGCGGCGAACGGAGCACTTTCACCCCAGCCGCAGACCGAACCGCTCTCGATTCGGCAGAGAACGGAGTGAATTGCAGCATCTTCGCCATACGCCGTGCGCCACGGGTAAATCAACGGCATCGCCACGTGATACAGAGAGATTCGGTCGATCCGCATGTTGGTGAAGACTCCAGGGGGAAAAGGAAGAGTTGAAGCGGAGTAGTATGAAACCGGATGTGCGCGATTCTACTCGACGAACTTCCAGAATTCATCTTCGGCATCGTCGGAGGGTTTCTCGCCGGGCGG
>JBJXGP010000210.1:0-5614 GCA_046160425.1 Planctomycetaceae bacterium | reverse complement strand
ATCGTTTCCGGGAGTTTCGTCAGTTCGGATTGCAGCTTTGCCAGGTCGTCGCGGAGCAACTTCAACTCTGCCTGCTGTGCGACGGGATACAATCCTTCGGGAGACTGTGGCAAGGCGAACGGTCCTTGCGGATCAATTAGCGTTTTACGCAAGGCTTCGAGATGTGATTTCGCAGGGGGGGCAGCGATCGACTCGGGATTCGGAGCATCAGTCAGTTTGTGTTCGCGGATGATCTCCGCATACCGATCGGCGAGTTCGGAATATGTTCGAGGCAACGGCTCGCCGAAAAGTGCGATCAATTCCGGTGCGAGGTCGGCAAACCATGTATCGGCGGGGATACCCTGAAAGGCGCGTTGTGCAGGGAGCAGCGGCGAATGGTCGAGCAGAGGTCCGGCGAGAATCTTCCTCCACCCCTCGACGAAGACGGCTTGCAAGGAAGTCTTATCAGATGACGGCGAGCTTTCAGCGAGACGTTGAACGGTCTCTGCAGCGACGGGCACGAGCAGCAGTTTGTCAATATGCGAGAATGGCCCGTCGCGTTCGATGCGGAGCGTGTTCTTTCCGCCGGCCACTTCGACGAAGCCCTCGATGGACCAGGTTTGCGTGTCGGGGTACCACGATCCCGTCACGAGACTGCACGCCTGCGGGATAACGATGTTGCCGTTGAGCGATATCCGCGAAGGACGAGACTCGGCGGCGGCGTGCCGGATTTCGAACTGATACCAACCGGGCTTTGCGATTTCGACATCGTACTCGACGAAGTTCGGCAGTTCACCCTTGTTGATGATCACGCCGATATCCTTGCCGTATTGTTCGGTCTGGACGAGAACGTTTCCTTGGGTGAAGTTTTCGGCTTCGAGTAGCTGGATGTTGTCAGGTTTCTCGGTTGCAGCGGCGATCTCGGATCCACGTGATTTGGATTTGGTCATCAAATCCGCCAGGATTTGCGCCCGTTGCGCGGCGAGCAGGTATCGTCCCGTATTTTGGCGAGCCGGATCGAGCACGGCGGAATTTTGTTGCGACTGGAATTGGGCGATCGATTGATTTTGCCGATCGACCTTTTGTTTCTGCTGCTGATAGAGTTCGACTTCGGAGCGTGTGCCGATGGGCATCTCCTGCCAGCGGGCGACGACGGAAAAATTCTCCATCGTGCGCGTGCTCTTGAATATCCCTGCGAGTCCGTAGTAGTCGTCCTGTGAAACAGGATCGAACTTGTGATCGTGACACCGGGCACAGCCGAGCGTCAGTCCCATGAACGCCTTCCCCAGCGTGTCGACCTGCTCGTCGATGATGTCCATCTGCATCTTGACGGGGTCATCCTCGGCGAGCATTTTCGCGCCGAGCGAGAGAAATCCCGTGGCCACGGTCCGTTCCGAGGCGAGTTCGACGTCGGGCGTCGCCGTGTTGGGATCGAGATTGAGCAAATCCCCCGCGAGTTGTTCGTGGATGAACTGATCGTAAGGTATGTCGGCGTTCATCGCGCCGACGACGTAGTCGCGGTAGCGGAATGCATTCGCATGGGCCAGGTTTTCATCGAGTCCGTTGGAATCGGCGTAACGAGCGACGTCGAGCCAGTAGCGCCCCCAGCGTTCGCCGTATTGAGGTGACGCAAGACAACGGTCGATCAATCGTTCGTAGGCATCGGGTGCATCATCGCCGAGAAAATCGGCTATTTCAGTGGGTGTGGGAGGAATGCCGAGCAGATCGAAGTACACGCGGCGGACCAGCGTCCGTTTGTCGGCTTCTGTTGCGGGAGACATTCCTTGGGCTTCGAGTCGGGCGAGCACAAATCGATCGACAGGGTTTCGGACCCACTCCATATGTTCGACGACCGGAAGCGCCGGTTTGACCGGCGGTTGAAAGGCCCAGAACTGGAGTTGATCATCAGTGAAGGATATGGGAGATCCCGCGGAACTGCTCGTCGCAGCCGGTTTGGACGTGATTTGCTCGCCGGGCCAGAATGCTCCGCGACGGACCCAGTCGGTGACGGCGAGAATCTCGGCGGCGGGGAGTTTTTCCTTTGGCGGCATTTGCAGTTCGACGTCGCCATGACTGAGTGCGCGAATGAGCAGACTCTCATTGGGTTTGCCGGGAACGATCGCCGGGCCGCGCGTTCCTCCTTGCATCAGATCGGCGAGATGTTCGACGCTGAGTTTGCTTTCAGGGTTATCGCCGCTGTGACAATCCTGGCAACGACTGACCAGAACAGGACGCACGGACTTCTCGAAGAATTCGCGATCTTCATCCGACAGTTTCGCAACGTCGTCGGCTTGTTGAGCGGACGCCACGTTGACGAGCAGAATGCAGGCCAGCGATACGAAGAGCAGTCTCCCCAGCCTGACCGTTGCGGTTATGGCTGAAATGCTCGAACGTGGTGAACGTTCTGGGGACATCGCTCGGCATCCGTCATAGGAGTTTGTCGTTCAAAGGGGACATCATTTTCGCAGCAGGTGGGAAGTTCGACTGCATGAAGTCATCGGTTGGCAGGAAGGCCCACGATCGCACATTTCAGGTGATGAAGCAGTTCACCATTCGACCAAAACATTATCTCAACCGGACGAAACGGATGCAATCCCCTTTACCATTTCCTGTTGTTTTGAAAGCCTCCAGATGGCGGATTTTCCGCGCACGATTCAGCACTGGGAGCAATAGCGCGCCGATCATCATCTACGGAGTTATGCGACAATGAAACCGTCGGCTATGTCGTCGGTGGAGCGACAAACATTTTGAGGGCGTCATCGCGCGTCGCGACATGCGGCCACATCGAACCGACGCGGATGCACTTGAGCACTTCGAGGAGTTCGGGTTTCCCGCAGCAGAAGACCGATTGCCCGCCGCGGTTTTTCGGTTTCTGAAATAACCGCACCATGGCTCCGATGATGATCGAATCGAGATAATCCACCGCCGAGAGATCGACGAGAATATTCTGCACCTGCGGCTCATCGGCGATGCGATACAGCGAGTTGGCCTCGTGATGCACATCCTGATATTGAAAATTCAACGTCGGGCCTTGGGGAATTATGACGAGAATATTCCCCAGCCGTTCGATTTGAAAAACCTTATGCGGGTCCATGAATCAACTTCTGCTAGGTATCAAGGTTGCACGTGTACGAAATTTAATTCCGCATGTCGGCGAGCGAGGATCCGACTCGTGCAATATCAACAGGTGTAAAAACGACATAATGAACTGTTAATCTTACTATATGAATGATAGTGCTCCAAGTTGTTTTATCAAATCTTTGGCTGAATTCAGCTAACTCAAACAAATCGGCAGTCAGCCATGTTGTTCGTGTTGCAAATCATTGCATAATAATGGATTAACGAAAATATCGAACCTTTGCGTAAAATCCCACACGACCGCCACTTTCATGAAGGGCATCGACGATTCGCTAAAGAAATTGGGATCGGCCAAAAAATGAATCCGTCATAAAGCGGCGGAGTCAAATCGAATTTGGTTGATGTCAGTTGTTTCTCGGCAACTCGTCTGACATGATAATCTTTTCAATTCGCGTCGGTTCATCATTTCTGTTCGGCGAACCAGAACCACTTGGGAATTTCAGCCTGTCCGTGTCGTGACATAAAAGGATTCCATCATGCATCGTTCGCGTCATTTATACATCGGCATCTGCGGCCTCGCGTTACTCATGACGTTGGGAACGATTTTTCGGAACTCGTCATCCGTCGCCGATCCCCAACCCCGGCCATCGGCGGACGATCAACTCGCCGCTTTATCGTTGCATACGCTCGCCGATCAACAGCAGCGGTCGGTATTCTCTCTCGCGGAAAACGGCGACCTCAAATGGAGACGCGGAAATCTGCACACGCACACCCTGTGGAGCGACGGCGACGATTACCTCGAAATGGTCGCCCTTTGGTACAAAGAGCAAGGCTATCAATTCTTATGCGTGACCGACCACAACACACTCGATCAGACGGAAAAATGGATCGAGATCGAGAAAAACAAAGGGGGACGTGTCGCGTTCGACAAGCTCAAGGCAAAGTATCCCGACAACTGGATTGAGGAACGAACTGTCGATGGCCACGCCGAAACCCGGCTGCATACTTTTTCTGAAGTCGCCGCGCTGCATGATGCGGCCGGCGAATATCTGATGATTCGCGGCGAAGAGATTTCGGACCGGTTTCAGAATCGCCCGGTCCATATGAATGCGACCAATGTGCAGGAGCTTCTTCCGCCGCTGGGGGGCGAGTCGATTTACGACACGATGCAGAACAACGTCAACGCCGTCATCGCACAGCGCGAGCGGACGAAGCAGCCGATTCTCATTCACCTCAATCATCCGAATTTTCACTTCGCGATCGCTGCCGAAGATTTAATGCGCGTGCGCGGTGAAAACTTCTTCGAAGTCTACAACGGGCATCCGTCGGTGTATAACCGGGGAGACAATCTGCACGCTTCGACCGAGAAAATCTGGGATATCATCAACGCCTTCCGTCTGACAGAACTGCAAATGCCCCTCATGTACGGCCTCGCCACGGACGACGGCCACAGCTACCACAAAATTCCCAGCCGGGCGAGCGAACCGGGGCGAGGTTGGGTCATGGTGCTGACGAAATCGCTCGCTCCGCAGGCGCTGATCGTCGCACTGGAAGCGGGAGATTTTTATGCGTCCTCCGGCGTGCTGCTCGATGAAGTCGCCGTCGATGAGAAAAAGATGAGTGTGCGAGTACATGCCGAGACGGGCGTCGAATATCGCATCGAATTCGTCGGGACGCTGAAGGGTTTTAGCACCGATAGCCAGCCGGTGCTGGACGAAACGGGAAAACCGCTCGAGACGACCCGCAAGTACAGCGACGAAATCGGCCAGACGCTCAAAGCGGTGGAAGGGACATCGGCCGAGTACGAGCTTCAGGGGAACGAACTCTACGTTCGCGCGCGGGTGATCTCCTCGAAGCCGCACCCGAATCCGTCCGAACCGGGAGAACCGGAGCAGGCCTGGGCACAACCGGTGATCGGGCCGGGGTATGGAAAATAAATGACCCGCAACGTTATGCGGTTGCTTAGCCCATCCACGATCCATCCGGCTTCAAACCACCGGATCGCGGTCCATATCGGAGTAGGGATAATGACCGGCGGCCTTTAGCTTTTCGATCAGTTCCGTTCCGCCGTGTTCGCGGGCGTATTCCATTTCCGATCGGAAGATTTCCATCAACAGCAAGAGACCGAATTCTTCCATGTCGCCGTCGTCGGCTTCGGAATACGGTGTGTAGCCGTCGAAGATCAGGCACTTTCCGCCGACTTCTTCCATGTCGTCGGGAAACTCGCACGTTTCGCACGGGTTCAGCTCCGCATCTTCACTGTACGGAGCGATCAGATTGAGAATGGCGTTGATGTTGTGATGCGCTCGACCGAACGGGGTTTCCACGTCCTTGGCATCGTCGAGCGATAACGCATGCCGGGTGAACATGACCAGCTCATAGGCCAGGTAGACGGCGTTGCTGGAACCGACGTCCGGATACTTGCTCAACTCTTTAGTCGCGATTCCCGTCCCCTGAACCGCTTCGGGATAATAATAAAGGTCGAGTGCTCCCCCCATTTCGTAGGGGAAGATCGAATGCATCACCATCTCGAACTCTTTGCCGAGGGTCTCTTCCA
>JBJXGP010000209.1:0-5507 GCA_046160425.1 Planctomycetaceae bacterium | reverse complement strand
GACTTGCGTTCCCAAGCGGAGCTTGGGAACGAGGGGTGGTCTCACGTCCCCCGCACGCTGCATTGGGACGGAGACGCATTCGGCCAGTTGCATCTCCTCGATCAGACGTTGCTGCCTCTCGAACAGCGCGAGATCGTCTGCACGACGGTCGAGCAGGTCTGGGAAGCGATCAAGGTGCTGCGCGTCCGCGGGGCACCCGCCATCGGCGTTGCGGCGGCGTATGGCGTCGTCCTCGGTATGCAGCAATCGATGAATGAATCGCCCGATCGTTGGCGCGTGCGACTCCAGGAGGTCTGCGATTATCTCGCCACCAGTCGGCCCACGGCGGTCAACTTGTTCTGGGCCTTGGATCGCATGCGGCGAGTCGGAATTGCATTGTACGAGGCGGATGAAGTTCTGCCGAGCCTGCTCCACGAAGCACGCGAGATCGAACGCGAAGATCGCGAAATGTGTGCGGCGATCGGACGACACGGGGCGGCGCTGCTCACCGACGGGCAGTCGATCCTTACGCATTGTAACGCGGGAAGTCTGGCGACGGCGGGAGACGGGACCGCACTCGCCGTGATCTACGCGGCGGTATCGCAAGGGAAACGAATTCACGTTTACGCCGATGAAACGCGACCGTTGTTGCAAGGTGCAAGATTAACCGCGTGGGAATTGAAGCAGCGAGTTATCCCCGTGACGCTGATTTGCGATTCGATGGCGGGTTGGATGATGCGTCAAGGTCGCATTCAAGGAGTGATCGTCGGCGCCGATCGGATCGCCTCCAATGGCGACGTGGCGAATAAAATTGGCACATATTCGGTTGCGGTTCTGGCTCGCGCTCACGATATCCCGATGTACGTTGCGGCTCCTTCGAGCACGTTCGATTTCTCGCTCAATAGCGGCAATGAAATTCCGATCGAAGATCGCGATACTTGGGAAATCACGCATGGCTTTGGCCGGCAGACCGCTCCCGAGGGGATCGACGTCGCGAACCCGGCATTCGATGTCACGCCGGCCGAACTCGTGACCGCGCTCGTGACCGAGCGGGGGATCATTTCACCGGTGACGACGGAGAGAATCCGCCAGGTGCTTCGCGGCGATGATATCCAGGGAGCCTCGTGACGTGATGCAGAGTACGATCATGCGCTGGGCGTTACTGGGGGAGCATCCCCGCGTGGATGCGATCATCGACGAGTTGTTATCCGATCCCCGGTTCTTGCTCGTGGGAGGAGTGCGCACGTCCCGCATCAACGAACAACTGACAGGACAAACCGGCGTTCGCTTGACCTCGCATTGGGAAGACCTCACGTCGGATGAGACTCTGAACTTCGTCTTGCTGGCGGGAGATGATTCGCAGTTGCTGGAAGGTGCCAAAGTCCTGGCATCGATGGGTCGCTCGCTCGTGATCTTTCCGCTCGCTGAAATGGGAACGAGCTGGATTCACGAACTCTCTCTCGTGCGGGACGACGTGCGGACGGAGTTGATTCCCCTCTGGCCGTGGCGGGGCCATCCGGGGGTGCAGCAGTTACAAGAGTTGATCGAGCAGAAGCAGTTTGGTCGCGTTCTCGAAATCCAGTTCGAGCGAAACGTGCATAAACCGGTCGGGGCAGGGGAGAGCGGGTTGATCGCGCTGCGCGAACTCGACGATTATTTTCTGCACGATGCCGAACCGTTGTGCCGGCTGATCGGCAGGCCGACGCAGGTGACGGCGGTGACGCTCGGTCACGTTGAAGGGGCCTGTTCCCGCGCGCTGACGACGATCTCGGCGAGCGGCTCTCCCGAAGCGTCATGGGCGATTCAGTCGGGGAACGGCCCCGACTCGTGGCGGCTGACCGTTCGCGGCGAGACGGGAACGGCGATACTCCGCAGCGACGAGACGCTGAACGCCGACGTGCTGACGGTCGGCGAGAATTCGACGACGTTTCCCGCCGTCGACGTCGAAAAATTGCGAGGGTTTTATCTCAAGGAATCGTTACTCAGCGAAATCGGTCGAGACAGCGTTCGAACGACTGCGAATGCGTCTCATGAGGGAATGAAGTCCACGTCGCGCGGGCCGTCGCCGTGGGCATTCGCGTTGCAGGTTTACGAAATGCTAGATGCATCGCATCGATCGCGTCGGCGTCGCAGGACGATCGAACTGTTGGGAGAGACCCCGTCCGAACGTTCGCAGTTCAAGGCGCAGATGGCTGCCGTGGGGTGCGGATTGTTGATGGCGACGCTGATGGGGGTCGTGGGGTTGCTGATGCTCGGGGCGTTCGTCGAATCTCCCAGTGCGGAAGCGCAACTCGCCGAACAGCATGATACGCTGTTTCGCGGGCACGAATTCGCGGAGAGCGGGTCGGACCTTTCTCCGGCGGGAGCCGAGCATTTGCATCGCGTGTTGCCGACGATTCGCGATGAGCCTTGGCCGGTTGTGATAGAAACTGCGGGAGGTACTGCCGCCGACCGGGAACTCTCCGAAGCGCGCCGGGCGCGAATCGTGCAGAGATTGGAGGACGAGCAGGTGCCTCAAGGGGATCGGCGCGTGCATCTCGAACCGGTGAAGTCCCCGTGGATGCGTACCCTGTTGTCGTGGGGGCGCGTGCTGGTCTTCTTCCCGCTGTTTCTGTTTCTCGCAATGCAAGGGTTATACGTGCTGGCGAAACCCTCGGCGGAAACCAAAGCAGCGGATGCCCGCTGATCCGGGAGATCTGCTCTTTCCCTCTCGCCAGTGACACCCATTTTTCAACACAACCTCATTACCGACCGGCTCGAAACGTCGGGCCATTCGGCCGGGGGGCGTATCGCAATTGCTGAGAAGGATGTTGTTGCGGATCCACCAGATAGACCGGCGACTCGATCGGCTGCATACGCGGATCGGCGTACTGCACCGGATACCCCTGTTGAGACTGATAGGACTGCTGATAGATGTCGGAGACCGGTGCGCGTTGGCCCGGTCGACGCGGGTCGGAGGGGGTCGGATATTCGGGGAGATGCAGTTTCATCGCCGCCGCGGCCTCGTACCGATGCCAGAACTGATGCGAGTACGGAAATTCCGCAGAGTATCCCCATCCGGCTGAGACCTGGCTTTGCGAAAAGACGTGCTTGTAGTTATGCGGCCGGAAATGAGCGTACCCGGCGTATGCGGGCATCTCCTGAAAATAGCCGTGCAGCCACGGCTCGGGAGCATCATACGGATAGAGCTGGTCACCGCTGCCGCCGATACCCGACCCGGCTTCTTCGTAAATGGCTCCGCTGTCGCCGTAGACGTCGCCGTACTCGAACTGTCCGCCGGTCAAACTCATCACCAGGATGCACGTACAAAAAGTGCTGGACACAACGATCTCCTTATTCCGACCGGGTTACCGGTGCGAACAATCCTATGACCTACTCTTGCGTTTGACGCTCGTGCCATCCCGCCGCGAGTGATGCCTCGCCGGCCGACGGCACCCATTCGATGTGAGATGCTGACAAAATAATCGACTCAATCGACGCACGTCCTACAATAGGTATCGGTCGAATGGACGGAAAATCCTGCCCGCGCATCAAAAATCTCGGTACAGGAGAAGTTTTTTTTGTTGTCACAACCAAATGGGTCGTCCGGGTAACTTGCCGCCAAATCGAAATTCCATTTGGCAGAGCCACGGCAGGGGTTAGATTTGTATGGCGGCAAATATTGCCGATCGAACGCGACGAACGACCTCGCCGCCGACGGCTCACGTGATAGCTTACTTCTCATTACGAGGGGCGAATATGATACATGTTCAAAGGATGGCACGCTTGCTGATGGTTATCACATGCGTTGGCTTGATGTCGGGGCCGAACTTCGTTCTGGGGCAAACTCCGGGGAGATCTGCGGGGCGACCCTCGGCACAGCAACAACCGACACCCCGGCCGAAGGTGGCGCCGAAGGCCGACACCTCGAACGCCGTCACTCAGTACGACCGCAACGATGCGCCGTTACCCGCGATCGAGGTTCCTCAGCACTCGCGGGGTTCATCTTCAATTCCCGAATCGTACAAGTCCTATTGGGGAGAGAAGATCGACGAAACTCCTTATGGCACGATCAACGGAAAACCGTACCGGCCTGCTCCCGACGACTATTACACGCGCCCGCGCATCTTACATCCTCAAGCCGTGCGCGGCTGGGGTTACGACGTCAACGCGGCGAATCATGGCCCCGATTATTCCAGCGGGATCGTCCCGTCCCATGTCCCCGTTCCCGCGCGGGGTTCGAATGTCACATTCAATCTGCCCGACGGTGGTGCCGCCGTGCCACAGAGTTCTTACGGGGCAGGACATGGCTTCGGAGAGACGGTCTACGGCGGCGGAGTTTCCTCGGGGTATGAATCGTATGGCTTTGGTTCGCACGGATACGGATCGTCCGGGTACGGTTCCAAATCGTATATGGCCAACTATAACTGGCCGAACTCGGCCGACTCGGCGCTCGTGCCGGCGCACTCTGATCCCGTCAATTTTCATTTCAGGCCGGGGCTGCATCGGTCGGGTGTCTCGGGGCACTATCGTTTTCCCTACTATAGTTATCGAAGGCCCTGGTATCACCCCGGCGATGCGAGTTTTCAGCGCAATACACAGTTCCCCTGGTAGCCAGGGGTCATCAACCAAGTCACCGGTCGGTGGGACAAAAATCGAACCAGGAGCGAGGGACCGGCAAAATTTGCCGATGAGTCGCGGCGAATTCAAGAGGAGAGGAGGAAGAATCGCCATGAGTCCGCACGACGATTGACACATCACCAATATCAATCAAGGGCTTCCGATTCGTTCTCGGAAGCCCTTGTTCTTTTGGGGATATTTGCCTTTTCTGCCATCACCCTCTTCACCATATTGCTTGCTTTGTGCAATCTGACGCTAGTGCCTCAGTTGAATATTATCAAGATTTTGCATGACGTTACATTCGGACTAATAAGAACAGGTGATATAACCGATAAACCTTCTCAGAGAATCCTACACTCTCTGAGGAACGGCCGCGCATGGAAATTCTAACCTTAGGCAATAAAGTTCAACGGACGGGGTCTTTCATCCCGGAATGGTTGGCTCTATCGATAGCCTGGCTGATCGCTTTGACGTGGGCGAGTTCAGTTGAGAACGTCTACGCACAGCAATATCAGCCGGCGTTCGATGCCCAGCCGGCCTATCAATTGATGCAGCCTTCACAGGGACCGCCCGGTGCGTGGACCGAACCTGCCGAGGCACAAAACCCGATTCGTCTCGTGCAGTCGACGTCGAACTACGATAAGCCGTTGCATCCGATGATCGAGAAGATGCCCGACATCGAAGATGAACTGGAAGTGATTCATCATCGCAGCCAGTTGATTGTGGCCCGCAGCAACGTCTTGCGGACCGCGATTTCCGATACCTCGGTGATCGACGTCGTCCCTTACAGCCCCAATGAAATTGCCATTCTCGGCTTGAATCGCGGATCGACCACGCTCACTGTCTGGTTCGAAGACAATCCCGATCCCGTCGTCTTTCTCGTCAAAGTCGTGCGCGATCCCAGTCTCGAAGAACAGCGCCGCGTCGAT
>JBJXGP010000208.1:0-5116 GCA_046160425.1 Planctomycetaceae bacterium | reverse complement strand
ATTCGTCCGGTCTCCCGTGCGGCCCGCAAAATCGCATCTTCATCGATCGGCTTGACCGTCGCCATATCGATGACACGCAGCGATATGCCTTCCTTCTGCAGGATCTGCGCGGCATCAAGTGCGGCGGCGACCATCAATCCGTTCGCAATCACCGTCGCATCATCCCCTTCGCGAACGACCTGCGCCTTGCCGATTTCGAAATGACAGCCATGCTGATACACCTCGGCGACTTTCGGCCGTCCCAGCCGCAAGTATACCGGACCCTGATGCTGCAACATCGCCTCGGTGGCCGCGGCAGCGGAGATCCCGTCCGACGGTACGATCACCGTCACCCCCGGCAGCGAACAGGCGAGTGAGACATCTTCGATCCCCATCTGCGACGGGCCGTCTTCGCCGATCGAAATCCCCGCGTGAGTGCCGACCAGCTTCACATTCAAACCGGGAAAGGCGACCGACATGCGAATCTGATCGTAGGCATTGCACATCAGAAAACAGGCGAAGCTCGCCACGACCGGCGTTTTACCGGCACCGGCCAATCCCCCCGCCACGCTCACCAGGTTGCTCTCGGCGATACCGACATTAAATGCACGGTCGGGATATGCAAGGGCAAACACTTCGGTCCGCGTCGAATTGCCGACGTCGGCATCGACGACCACGACGTCAGGATACTTGTCCCCCAGCGCCCGCAAGGCGTCGCCGAACGCATCTCTGGTCGCTTTTCCCATTTTCAATCCGCTCAATTCACCGAGATACATGACTCGTTCACTTTCTTGCCAATGGAATTGCCTGACGCGGTGCCATCATGTCAACAGCGCCAGCGCCTTCTCCGCCAACGCCGGAGACAACGGCTTGCCGTGATAGTTGAGATCTTTTTGTTCTTCCAGGATCGGAATGATGCCGAAACCTTTGCGCGTCTGCGAGACGATGAGCGAAGGCCCATCGGTCACTTTCGCCGCGTTGGAGAGTGCATCGACAACGCTTGCCATATCGTTGCCGTTGATCGTCTGCGTTTTCCATCCGAACGCTCCGACCTTATCCGCAAACGGGGTGAGATCGAGAACGTCTTTCGTCGCACCGGTCTGTTGGAACCCGTTCTGATCGATGATCGCCGTCAGATTTCCCAGTCGATATTTGTAGGCGGTGGCGATCGCTTCCCAGACTTGTCCTTCACCCATTTCGCCGTCGCCGATCAGAACGAAAACGCGATGAGGCTTTTTATCCATGCGCGCTGCGAGGGCGTAACCGACACCGACTGAAAGACCTTGCCCCAGCGACCCGGTCGAGGCATCGATGCCGGCGAGTCGCCGCATGTTGGGGTGCCCTTCGAGAGGACTCCCCAGCTTTCGCAGCGTGAGCAGGTCTTCGACAGGAAAATATCCCGCTTCGGCCATCGCCGCGTAAAGCAGCGGAACGGCGTGTCCCTTGCTGAGCACAAACCGGTCTCGCTCGTGCGAGTCGGGATGGCGCGGATCGTAATTCATGAACCCACCGAAGAACAACGCGGTGACCACTTCCGTCGCCGAGAGACTGCTCGAGGGGTGGCCGCTCGCTGCCGCCGTGGTCATGTTGATAATATGCCGGCGGATGATGCGGGCCTTTTCCTGCAACGAATCGAGAGAACGCGTTTCTGTCACGATAGTTCCTTTCCAAAAATTTGAATCGCCGAGTATGCTAACGTGGGAAGCGAATCGTGACAACCGGATCGGCATGAATCCTGCTGAAATCGAGATATTTTGGCTTATCCGGTCGATCTTTTTTTCCAGGTCGACATGTTTTACCACCAGTCATCGTTTATGCTTGATACCCTCTGCGATCATTTGCTGCAAACTCTGAGGGACTCTAAAGATTCAATGCGGCTTGTCGATCTTCCCCTGTGATGAACTCGAATTCTTTCCCGATCTCTGATGCGGATAACTTTCGATGGCCATGAACGATCCTTCTGCGGCTGATCGCAGTACGAATTCGGGGACAACATCCGCACCGGCGGACGATTGGACGGATCAGGATTTGTTCGCCTATCTCGATGAACAACTCGCCACACCGACGGTCACTCGTCTGGAGCAGGAGCTGCGCGGCTCTTCCAATCTCCGCTCTCGGTTGGCGGAATTGATTTCACTCCGAAATCAGGGGGAGCACTCGGTCGGGGAAATCTGGCGAGAGCAACGACTCAGTTGTCCCGATCGGAGCGTGCTGCGACGTTATCTGCTGGGAATGCTCGATGCCGAAATGAGGGAGTACATTCGCTTTCACGCCGAGGTCGTCGGTTGCCGATTCTGTGCGGCGAACCTCGACGATTTATCGACCGTAGCGGAAGCGGCCCCCGAGCAGGAGCTTCGCCGTAAGCGTTACTTCGAATCATCTGCCGGTGAACTTCCCCCCACGGCATGAGTTCAATTCCTGCCGTTCGTTAACCGCAACTGGTTCAACGATTCGAGTGCCGACTGTCGAACTTCCGCGATCTCGTGCTGGAGGCTGATCGGCTCGATCAGATTCACCAGCTCGCTCCGCTGCTCGGAAGTCAGCTTTTCGGAGATGCTCCCCAGGGCTTTGACGACATTCTTGATCGCGACCCCTCGTTCGAATTCGGCAATTCGCTCTCGATTCTCCGCCTGCTCATCGGATTGGCCGTCATCCGCTGACGCAGTCTCACTCGCTTGCGGTACGATTGTGGTAGCCGATGTTTTCAGATACTTCACCAATACATTGTATCCGGCGAGCGAGCCGTTTCTTGTGAGGCCGACGGCTGCGTTCAAGCGGGTCTTCTCATCGGCATCGACCAGCATCGCTTCGAGCTGCTCGGTCGCCTGACCGCCGGTGAACAGCGACAGCGTGAACGCGGCCATCCGACGCATACGGGGATCGGTGTCGCCGGCGATCGCGCCGAGACTGAGGACCGCCGCTTCATGTTCGAGTGGATTTCCCTGTTCGCGAGCGCGACCGGCAATCTGCGCCATCGACGTCATCGCGCTCTGTTTCATCTCAGCTTGAAGTTCCCACTCCGGGGTCTCCGGTGCCGTGGTCGTTTGCCGTTGAAGGACATCCGACAATGCCGGGAAGACGATCTCCGGCAGGTCAAACCAGCCGAGCGAACGCGTCAAATACGATTGCTTCTGCAGATCGTCGAGCCGGGGCGTGGTCACTTTCAATTGTGTCTGCAACATCGTCGCCAGATCGGTCGCCAGCGATGTCGACGTCGAAAGGTGTTTTCCCTGATCGCCTCGCTGCGCATCGGCTTCGAGAATCTGCGCGAGACTGAACGCCGCTCGCCATTGTCGATGAATATTATCGCTGCGCAAATCGGCCAAAACGCGGGAGAGATCCTGATCACCGGCGGCCAGTTGACCGAACAGCAGCCACACGCCGATGACCGCCATCACGATCAGCGCGGGAACCACGAACAACTGCACGATGAACCCGGCAGAAGGGGGCGAGACCGGGGGGAGATTGTCGGGCAATGCTGCGGAATCCAGCGGTTCTGGTGGTTCGGTCCGGGAGGAAACAGGATCGGCATTCTCCGACATGATGATCAATCTATGTTTGCTGCAATCGGAAGTGATATGTGTTGTGGATTCGGACAGGAATGTGTTGGCACGCCATCATATCAAATCCCCTGGCGTTGGCATAGTTTGTCGTAGTCCTCAGGTGTATCGAGATCGAGCAGAATATCTGCGTCACTGACTTCGACCGTGGTCACCGCTTCGGGATACCGCTTAACCAACGAATTGACCCCTGCATCATCCGCGAGAGAAAAAAGTTCATCGACCAGACTCCAGCGGAAAAACACCGGATGCCCCCGTCGCCCTTCGAAAGCCGGAACCTGAATCGCGGTCGAACAATTTTTCCACGCGGCGATCAACTCGGCAAGCACCTCACGATTGAGCAGCGGATGATCGGCGGGACATAAAATCCAGCCGTCGGTTGAATGGGGGTGATACGTCCGTTCGATCCACCGCAAGGCGATTTCGATGCTGTCTCTCATCTGCGGCGGATCGACTTCGGGAATCACGACCGTAGCGGCGGTCTTGGATAATTCTTCCTGCAAAGCGACGTCCCCCGCACGCACAACGACCACGACCTCGCTGATCTCCGGCTGCTGAAACGTCCGGATCACGCGCGCGATGACCGTTTCGTCGTCAAGCGGCAACAGTAGCTTCGGCTTTCCCATCCGCCGACTCTGTCCCGCCGCCGGAATGACGGCGAATAAGTTTCTGCGATTCACATTCTCGCGACTTGTCATGTTCATCCTCGGTAAATATCGCATTGATGATGCCGCACGTTGACGCGCGGGTAGCAAACGACATGATAGTCCGTCTTGAGCATGAAGAGAAGAATGGCTCCGAGTGTGACCTTCCAACACCCTCGCCCGCGTGTGGGAGAGGACAGGGTGAGGGGGTTTCTTCACCCGTCGTGTGCCACTGGCGACGATCGTCGCTCTTGCGATTGCAAGCAAGGAAACTGTCGCTCTCAACCACCCAACATGCTAAAGTTTAAGTGTCCGTTGCAAAAGTGTGGCACTGCTGGCTTGCCCAGCAGTGGATTTCATAACCGTAGGAAAAAGACCGGGTGGATAAACCACCCGGCTCATGGACCGCTGGAAAGTCAAAGGACTCGACATGCAGATTTTGGTGACGAACGACGACGGGATTCATGCGCCGGGCCTCAGCGCGCTGGCCAATGCATTGCGGTCACTCGGTGACGTGCAGGTCGTCGCTCCCGCGTCGGAACAGAGCGGCGTCGGCATGAAAATCACCTACCTGCATCCGCTGCTCGTCCACGAGGAAAAGATCGATGGAGAACATTACGGCTGGGCGGTCGCCGGGACTCCCGCCGACTGCGTCAAACTCGGCATGCTCGAATTCTGCCGCGAGCGCCCGACGCTCGTCGTCAGCGGGATCAATCCCGGCCCGAACGTCGGCATCAACGTGCTGTATTCGGGGACCGTCGCCGCCGCCATCGAAGGGGCCTTCTTCGGAGTAACCTCGATCGCCGTCTCGCGATCGGATGAACCTTCAGCCGATTACACCCAGACGGCGATGCGAGCGGTCCGCTTGATCGAACAGATCCTCGCGACCAATCCGCAGGCAGGGTCGCTGTGGAATATCAACTTTCCAGAAAC
>JBJXGP010000207.1:0-3341 GCA_046160425.1 Planctomycetaceae bacterium | reverse complement strand
CTGGGAATGACCGTGACGTCTTGACCGAGACCGACGTCGTCGGCGTGCTGCGGGAGTACCGTCAGCGCGGCGTGATCCTGGGCATCGGTCTCTCAGGAAAAACCGTCGAAGGCGCCCGTCTCGCCCTGCCGTGGGCCGATGCGCTGATGATCAAATTTCATCCGCATGACGCCTCGCAGGGGCCGGTCATCGAGGAAGCGCGGCGGCGGAACGTCGCCGTGTTCGTCAAGAAAGGCCTCGGCTCCGGCAACATTCCGCCTGGCGAGGCGATTCCGTTCAGCTTGCAGCACCCCGGCGTGACGAGCCTGATCATCGGCGGCTTGAACCTCAACCATTTCCGCGCGAATTGGGAACTGGCGCGGCGCCATGCCGCCGCAGGTTCGGAATTTCGCAAGATTCACTCGGAATGATTTGGAAGTTCGCGGACGAACTCTCCCGTTTCCGCCGAATGAATCAGCAAGCGGCCATCCAAACTGCCGCTGACGAGATACCGATCGTCTTCGGACAGGTCCAGCGCGCGGATGTTCGCGGCATGGACTTGGGTCGACCAGGCTCGCTCGCCGTCTCGCCACGCGTGAAGCTCCCCCGTCGAAGTTCCGGCAAACAACCAGCGTCCGTCGGAACCGAACATCAGGCTGGAAACCCACGGTTGATCGCGCAGCGTGTAACGCGGCTGCGAACCGACATCGGCGCGCCAGACGTCGATGCACCCCTGATCCGTCGCCAGGGCGAACCACTCTTCATCGCGAGACCAACCGTGACAGAGCGGCATTCCCGTTTGCGACGGCGACCAGGCATGAAGCGTCTCGTCCCGGAGATCCAGCCACTGCCATCCCCGGTTGACGAGCCGCAGAGCGATCCGTCGTCCGTGAGCGGACAAGTGCAGCTTGTCGATTTGGCCCGAACACGGAATCGGCTGCGATGCGACCGTGCCGTCATCGGACCGGCGGGCGATCACGATTTCCCGGCGATTCAGCGCCACGGCGACCGTTCGGCCGTCGGCGGACATCGAGACTTCCCGGCTCGGGCCTGCGCGAAATTCCTCGCCCCAAGGAATCTGTCCCAGGGCGGAGTGATGCCAGGTGACGCCCAGCGTGTGATCCATCGTCAAGTACGACCATCCGTCGGCATCGCGGCCGAAATGCAGGCATTGCCGCGCCGCGTGGATTTGATGCCGGAGCAACACTCCTTCGCGATCGACCGCGGCGATCTCCCGGAAATCCCGGAACAACAGCACTTCATCTTCCGAGGAAAGAATCTTCAAGCGAGAGATCGACGGCGGCTGCCGGACTGGATCTCGACTTTGTTCCACCAGTCTTGCAAACCGCTGATCGTTCCGATCGCCGTCGCGATCACCCCGGCGAACAGCACCAATTCCTTGGCATATCCGAACGGGCTGAGCAGCAACGCCAGCAGCCAACGGATACCGCTGCGACTCCGCGCAAGCAACCACGACTCCATCGAGTAACGCTCCAATCGTTCCGGTTCAGGATCAGGCGGGACCGTCCCACAGGGAGCGGACGGCAACTTCCGGCAAGGTTGTCTCGCACGAACAGGTTGATCGTCCGAGAGCAAGCGTGATGAGCGTCGCCGCATTACAATGCAAGCGATGTGCCAAAAGCGATGCCAACAGAACGGTCTGTCATAACTTCCGTGTCGATGAGGAGTTCCGTGTCAAGAACTGAAATGTGATCTCGCCAGGATCGGGCCGGATTGCCTGTCCTGCGGGCAGTCCCTGCCTCCGGGTCTGGTGCGGCGATGCAAGGCGGCATGGGGTTCCGTTTGCGGTTCGAGTGCAGCGTTCACCCTACCGGCTGCTGTTGCGCGACATCGTGTTGACGAATCGAAATCCGTTTCCCGGAACCGGGTTCGGCAGCATGATGCGCAGCATCGAAGGTCTTGGAGCCGACTGTTTGCGAATTCGCGAGTCGGACCATTTTCGCGCTGTTTATGACACGTTTTCTGTCAGTTTCTGCGCGCTGGATGCGCGCAGCGTGCGCGCACGGCGCCGGTTTTTGCATTTGCGAACAGTGATCTGAGGCCGAAAATGGCGATTCGGGAGTTTCGCAGAATCTGGGAATGTCTACGAATGCGATTCGATTCGACTTACGTCACGATTCATCAACAATGGCTCTGCGCGGGGTGGGTGGAGAGGCGAAACGCTCATCTCGATGCGTCTCATCGGTTGGGCCGAGCCACGGTTCGTCAATTCAAGAAGTGAGTTATCCGAAGCCCGCCAGAACCAAAGCTGGCAGACCGCGACATTTTCGGCGATACTATCGGGATGAGAGTTCTCTCGGAATTTCGACGCTGGAGAAAATCACGAGATGAGTACCGTCCTTGAAACTCGCCTCCCGACGGCAGTGCCGCCGGAGACTGCTGCGCGCTTGCGACCGCGCGGGATCAATCTCGCCGACGAGGCGTTCATTCCCGCGGGCATCACCGACCTGGCAAGTTTTCGCCGCTGGGCCGACTCCGAACTTTACCCCACGCGCGGCAAGTTCTCCTTTCTCCAAGGGCAACTTTGGGTCGACCTCAACCTGGAACAACTCTTCACGCACAATCAGGTCAAGACAAAACTTACGGCGACGCTGAGCCAGTTCGTCGACGCCAACAATAATGGCTATCTCTTCTCCGACGGCGTCCGCTTGAGCCACGACGCGGCGGATTTGTCCGCGGAACCCGATGCCGTATTTGTCTCCTTCGCCGCCATTCAACAGGGGAAGGTCAAGCTGGTTCGCGGTCAACTCGGCGGCTACGTCGAACTGGAAGGCAGCCCGGAACTCGTCGTGGAGATCGTCAGCCCGTCGTCGGTGCGGAAAGACACCGAGGTGTTGCGCGAACTGTATGCGCTCGCCGGCGTCGCCGAGTACTGGCTGATCGATGCGCGGTCGACATCCCCAACACTCGAAATTCTGTGGCTTGCCGAGAACGGCTATCAATCCGTTCCCGCGACGGAGCGCGGTCTGCCGTCGGCCGCACTCGCGCGCCGTGGCGTTGATTCAGGAAACCGACCCGCTGGGACATCCGCGGTATGTTTTCCAAATGTCGCCGAATTAAAAACTGCCACCTGAAACGACGGTTATGTGGGCTGCGCACACTGTTCTATGAATAAAAGCGAGAGGCGCGACAATGCCCACTTATCTACTCGCGTGGAATCCAAAGAATTGGCCTTGGGATAATCTTGCCGGATATATGGTCGCATTTAGACGAGGCGAAGTCAGAACTGATCGCTGGAGTTGCGGCCATAACAAGCGTATTGCGACTGGTGATCGAATTTGGTTGATTCGACTGGGCGCAGAACCCCGCGGCATTTTCGGATGCGGTACGGTCATTACTCC
>JBJXGP010000206.1:0-10271 GCA_046160425.1 Planctomycetaceae bacterium | reverse complement strand
CCAGATGACGAGCGTGTCGTCGAGCAAGCCACGTTGCTTCAAATCCCGCACGAGCGCCGCCGAGGGTTGGTCGGTATCTTCGCACTGAATTTTGAGCTGCGTCGGCAGGTTGCGATGCTGATCCCACCCGGCGTGAATTAGTTGGACATAGCGAACCCCCTGCTCCGACAACCGCCGGGCGAGCAGACAGTTCTGCGCGAACGAACCGGGACGCAGCACGTCGGGGCCGTACATGTCGAGAATATGCTTCGGCTCGGTCGACAAGTCGGTCAGCGCGGGGACCGACGTCTGCATGCGGTACGCCATTTCATATTGTGCGATCCGGGTGACGATTTCGGGATCGCCCACCTGCTTGTATTTGATTTCATTGAGTCGCGCGAGGTCATCGAGCATTCCGCGGCGGATCGTCGACGTCAGTCCCTCCGGGTTCGAGAGGTACAACACGGGGTCGCCGTTCGAGCGAAACTTTACCCCTTGATATTTCGAAGGGAGAAATCCGCTCCCCCAATAGTAATCGTAGAACAATTGCCCGCACGATGCTTCTTTATCGCGCGAGGTCATCACGCAGAACGAAGGGAGATCGCGATTCAAACTCCCCAATCCGTAAGACAACCACGCGCCGATGCTCGGCCTCCCCGGCAACTGCGCACCGGTGAGAAACAACGTCACCGCCGGGGCGTGATTGATTGCCTCGGTGTACAGCGACTTGATGACGCAGATTTCGTCGGCAATGGATGCCGTATACGGCAGGAAATCGGAGATCCACGTGCCGCATTCACCGCTTCTGTGAAACGGAGCGATGGCGGGCAAGACCGGCTGCGGCTGCCCCTGCGTCATCGTGGTCAGCCGCTGACCCATTTGAATCGAGGCGGGCAACGGCGTGCCGCGCATGGCTCGCAAACCGGGCTTGTAGTCGAAAAGGTCGACATGACTCGGCGCCCCCGACTGCATCAAATAAATCACCCGTTTGGCTTTCGGTGCATGATTCGGAAACCCGGCAAGCCCTTCCGCATCCCGACCGCGAATATCAGCCGAGGCCCCCTGCTCTTCCGCCATGAGGCTCGCCAGCGCCGCGAGGCCGATGCCACTTGCACCCTGGCCGAAGAATTGTCGGCGGGTCTGCATCAATTCTCGTTCACACCACGGATGCATTCGGTTCACCTCGTTGCGTCAGTCACTGTCGACATGGACTCGAAATTCGGGGGAGACAGAAGTCGCAATACGATCATTTGCCCGGTTCTAATTTAACATGTCGGATTGTTCCAATGCCACTCCGATCCCGATAGAGTGCATTTTCGTAGAGCGAGTCGGGACGCAGAGTTATTGCCTCTTGTCGCTGCGCGACCTCGGTTGACGAGCGACCGAGGCTACCCGATCGCATGATGTTCCTTCTTGATCCGCACACGGTGAATCATGAAACCACTCTGGGAAGCCGTTCATTTTCACGCGACCGATCCCGGCCTCGACTGGGAAAAGGAATTCCACATCTCGATTGAAGAAGAATCGCCAAAGGGAGTCTGCCATGCGATCACACCGAATGTGATCCACCTTCCCGATGGTCGATTTCGCATGTATTACTCGGCCTTGATTTACGGAGACCGCGCTTTCGAAAACTCCACCGCCGTGATCAAGAGCGCGATCTCGGACGATGCCAGCCATTGGAAGGTCGAGCCGGGGAATCGACTTGAACCGTTCGGACCCGATGCGACGTTACGCGTCCTCTGTCCCGATGTGATCCCGCATCCCGACGGCGGATACCGCATGTATTTCGAAGCCTCATGCTTGAATCAGCCCAGCCGCGTGTTGAGCGCTCGCTCGGCGAATGGGATCGACTGGACTTCCGAACCAGGAATTCGCATCGGCGATGAGACCTACGCCTACGGCTCGCCGCGCGGAGTGTATTTGAAACCCTCCCACGGCGATGAGGCTAGCGTACCGCAAACGCGGTTGTATTTTCATCGCGCACCGTACGCGAAGGAGGCCGATCAAACGCGGCAGATTTTGAGTGGGATCTCTGACAATGGGATCGATTTTGCCTTCGAACCGGGTGCGAGGATTTCGCAGGAGGGAGAGCGGGAATCCCTTTCGGTTTACGCCCCCGAAGTCATTCGACTGGGAACCGGCGGATACCGCATGTATTACTCCGGTTGGTGTACCGAGCCGATTCATGGCCGAATTCTCTCAGCGACATCAACCGATGGCTTGCAGTGGAAGAAAGACGAACGCATCTGCCTCGACTACGGCGGACCGTGGCAAGAGGTCAAAGTCTCGGAGCCATGCGTGATCGATCTGCCGAACGGCTCAGCGCGGTTGTACTACGAAGCCAACGAAACCGGCGGCCGCTGGCGCGTGCTCGGTGCGGTGAAGAGTTGATGCGTGATGTGTAATAAGGCGAGCGAGGTGCGTCAGATTGATTCATTAGCGATTGGTTAGCGGATCATCTTGCGCAATAACAGTCAAGGTGCCATCTGCAAATGCTGAAACGACATTTCCATCCGGCTGATAAAATAACCAGAGTTTTGACAATGAATCTCTCGTCATAGGTCGGCACTCAAGCGTCGCACCCAAATCGAATCCGAATTGTGTCACTCCACGATGCGGATCGAATTTCACAGAAATCAGTTTTTCACCTTCGAGATAAGCGAGCGCCTCTGCGACTTTCTTAGCGGAAGACGAACCAGTCGCCAATAACTCCATCTTTGATGACAATCGCCAGTAACAGAGGTAGATCCATAACCACCATTCACCTTTCACGGTAACGCATCGACGACTCATCTGTTTTTGGACTCGCGCCGATTTGGCTTTCGAGATTATCGGTTCGCGAATTCTAAGTGAAGGCTTACCGAAGTTCATCGACAGATTAAGCTGTCGGCTATGATATAACCCCCAACATGGATGACCCAAAACGGGTTTGAACACTTTTTCAACGAAATTCTCATTCATAGGCGACCGTCTTTCACTCTGCGAAGATCTGAACCAGCTTGGGTTCAGGACTTGCACTGGGAAGCTCTGGCGTCATCCACAGCAGATCGTGAAGCTGCTGCGATCATCTGAGAAGACACAATGACAGAAACTTTCTTGCATTGACCCTGTATTGGTTCGTGTCGTCGCCGCTCCCAATGATCGCAGCATGAACAATCTGGCCATCTTGGCAATACACCACTTCTCCGTAACCCGGTGGGGCATTGACTACACCACCAAAGAGTCCCCTGATTTCTGGCAACTGGTAAATATCGAGTGAGCCATCCACATCCACGACAACCAATTCAAGGTTGTCCACATTCATCTGGTGCAGGATCTCGGATAGCTTGGAAAAGGCCGTCAAGGATGGTCCGCTCCAAAACGCAACTAAAAAGAGGACACCATTCTGGACGGATCGAACTATTTCCGCATCTGCGTCGGGCACATACCGAATGAATGAGGACGGAATCCGTGAGTATTTTTCCAAAATGCGAAGGCCGTCTGCATTACCAGTCATTGGGCTTCCTTTCATCACACCTTTGTCACTGTGCCTCGTCCGACAGTCCTTGCCCCTTCCCTGATCTCAAATGGCATACCGACAGTGATTTGCTTTGAGTGGACATCATCCCATCGTTCTTGCAAAAATTTGACGATTGCTCGCACAGTTGTTCCGAGTTCGACCGTCTCGTCGTCGGTAACGTCAGGGAAATACTGAAATCCGTCGTAGTCGTTGCCTCCATAGTGGAACTGCCCTCTGTATCCACTGGACACGCCGGTTCTGCGACCACCTTCTATGTTGGTCAAATATCGAATGTCTGCTTCGATCGCGTGAAACTCTGCCGACATTGCAACCCTACTCCCCGATGACCTTCACCAATACCCGCTTACGGCGGTTGCCGTCGAACTCGTAGTAGAAGATGTGTTCCCACGGGCCGAGATGGAGTTTTCCCTGCGTGATCGCCACGACCACTTCGCGACCCATGATCTGTCGCTTTTGGTGGGCATCGGCGTTGTCTTCACCGGTGCGGTTGTGGTGATAGCGTTCGGGCGAGGGGTCGAACGGAGCCAGTTCTTCCAGCCAGCGGTCGTAATCGCGGTGCAATCCCGGCTCGTTGTCGTTGATGAAGACGCTCGCCGTGATGTGCATGGCATTCACCAGCACCAACCCCTCTTGCACGCCACTTTCCGCGACGAGGCGTTCGACGTCATCGTGAATCGAAACGATGGCCCGACGTCGGGGGATGTCCATCCACAGTTCTTGGGTGAGGGATTTCATGCTTATAGGATATGGTATGAAAGGGGGTAAACCAAGGTGGGAAGGATTTACAAAATCAGTTGATACGCGTCGAAACGAACGATTCTCAACTTGACTCGACCAACGACTTGCCGTATTTCGCGAGTGTCAATTCGGAGAATAATATGCGTCCTTTTCAAATTCTAATCGCAGTAAGTCTAACTGCTGTTATCACCAGCGGTTGTGGGACGATTCTCAATTTCACGGTATGGGATATCAGAAATGTAAGAACCCAATCATCATTCGAAGAGGGGTATCATTCCGCACCTCAAAAAATTTACGGGGGCGTCACAACAGATGCTGCATGGGGAAAGAGTATCCTCAGTGAAGCTGTAACTAATCCCGACACGGCCAATTTACCAAGGGATGCATGGCTGGGATTACATATCTGGTTTGTTGACCTGCCATTGAGTGCAGTCGCCGATACCCTTACGTTGCCGTTAACCATTCCTGCAACAATCAAACGTGCAAAGAATGATCCTGACGCACACCAAAATCCGACACCTCACCCGGAAGAATGGCAGGCGAGTTTGACATTCAGGATTTAATAATCCAATATGCGTGACGCTTGCCGACTGCAACGCTATGTGGCTTCGCCAGCGTGTAGGCTGCGCGACGAGTCAATCTCCACACAGCGCGTCCCCGACAAGGAACGAATCGAATAGCTCTTGTTATTCCGCGATAACTATCACCGCGCAGGCCACTCGGCGTCGCATTCCTGACAGTGAAAACCGACCAGCGTCGCGGTTCCGGGGATCGGCAGACGCTGGCGATTCAGCACGCCGTCGTTCAACTCGATCGGCTCGACCGTGGCCCGGCGGCAGTACGGACAGACGCGATTGGTGTGCAGAACTTTCGCCCGGAGTACCGGAACCAACCGGTTGACGTGACCGGAAGAGTTCAGCGAAAACATCATGCCGATCGAAGTCGTATCCCCTCTCAACGATGGAAAAGGGATCGTCGCCGGGAATTCGAGTTCATCCAGATCGGACGACTCCACGGGTGCAAACAGTCTTAATCCGCTCATCCATGAGCCCCTTGTTTTGAGCCGGAAAATTCGTCCCGACAGGCATCACGCCGACGCGACGATTTCTTCCAGCGGTACCAGAAATCCGAAACGGACCCTGTCGTTCCCACCCGGCATCCTGCCAAACGAGAACTTTCCGACACATACGGGAGGAATCTTTACTTGTTCGACCCCGTTTTTGCAAGGTGACTTATGTTTAGTATTTTCTTCGGTCAAGATACGCGGATGATGACACAGAATCCATCTGTCCATAAAAAGTCTTGCGAGATCATTTCAAAAGCAAGAATAATATATCGTAAGAATATATCCTGTAATATCTTGTGAAGGTGCGCGCCTGGAAATGTCGGCCTCAGCCAATCGGTAAAACCGTTATAATCGTTAAATCCGCTTCAAGTCGCCTGACCGTTAAAGTCGATACGGACAATAAGAGATCCTGTCATCAGGGGAAGGTTCCGGATTGGGGACTTCCTCTCCCTATCTTTGTGATCTCAAGAGTTGTGTACGGCACGTCGCGGATGGAACGAGTCATCCGACGCATCAGAATTACGGAGAACGGGGCATGAAATGGATCCTGGCAAGTGGGCTGGCCTTGGGGCTGCTTTGGCCTGTGGGTCCGGTCCGCGCACAAGAGACATCCTCGAATACTCTGTACACCAACAAAACAAAGTTTCGCATCCCCTTCCGCTTTGATGCCGAAGAAATCCGGCGTTTGAATGCTCGCGAGATTCGGCTGTTTGTTTCGTTCGATCAGGGTCTGACCTGGCAACTGAGCCAGGCGGTCGATGCACAAACCGGTAGATTCGACTTTCAAGCCCCTTCGGATGGTGGCTACTGGTTCGCCGTGCAAACCATCGATGGCATGAACCAGGCTCACCCCGCGACCGAACAACTCAGTGCTGGCCTCAAGGTCGTCGTCGATTCCGCGCCGCCGCAACTCGACATTCAACTGCAATCGCTGCCAGGTGGCAAAGTCAAACTCAAATGGGAGAGCTTCGACCCCAATCTCGACGTCAAATCTCTTAAAATGGAATTCATTCAAAGCGGCGACAATCAATGGCACGCCGTCAATGTCTTGCCGCTCGAAGATGGCGAGACCTCTTGGACGGTCACTGCAGGTGCGGAAGTCGCCGTCCGCGGATCGATTCAGGATCGCTCGGGAAACATCGGCACGTCTCAAAGCCAGATCAAAATTGACAGCGATAACGCGGGCCCCGCTCCCAAAGGTCCGGCGCCCGATTTCACTCAGCCGATTGCGAACGGTAACCCAGCGCCGTTGGCCGAACCTCAAGCGAACAATGACACGTTGATCATCACGCCGGGAAAATCATCGCGACGTGAGCCGACAGTTGCCGATTCCCAATTCTCAGAGGATTTGCCGTTCAAGACCGAGACACCTATGCTAGCCGCTCCTGTCGAAGATCTCCTGTCGAGTTCGCCAGACAGCTCCGCGGATTTCTCCGGCATCACCGATCCCGCGCAATCGGCGATTTCATCTGCTGCTCCGATGCCGGATGACATTCTCGATCCTGTCGAGCCGGAAGAACCGCTCCCTTCCGCGACGGCGATTCCACCCGGCACGCTCGTCCGCGATCTCCCGCAGTTCCGTCCTGACGTCATGAAAGGACGTTACTCTCCCGCCGGAGTCAATAACCAACCTGCGGGAACTTCGCAGCGCCGAGTCATCAACAATCTGAAATTCAACATCGGTTATCGCATCGAAGACGTCGGACCCTCGGGCGTCAGCGCCGTCGAACTCTTCATCACGCAAAACGATGGCGAGAAGTGGTACAAGTACGGCAACGATCCCGATAAGCAAAGCCCGTTCATGGTCGAAGTCCCCGAAGAAGGAACCTACGGCTTCGCCATCCGCGTACACAGCGGGGTCGGACTCACCGACGATCCGCCTCAACCGGGAGAGAAGCCGGTCATCGAAGTGCAGATCGACCAGACCGCACCGAAGTTGGAACTCCTTCCGGTCCAGCAGGGTAAAGGTGAGAAACTGAATCAACTGACGATTCGCTGGAACGCTGAGGACAACTCGCTCGCCGACAAGCCGATTTCGATCGCGTATGCGTCGAACCCGCAGGGGCCGTGGGAGTCGATCGCCGGCTGGATCGAGAATACGGGGAGTTATTCGTGGAACATCGGTCCTGGTGCTCCGGCGAAACTCTACCTGCAGATCACCGCTCGCGACCGCGCCGGGAACATCAATCAGACCGTCACCCCGCAGCCGATCGTGATCGACATGTCGCGCCCCTCCGCCCGCATCGTCGATGTCGAATCGCTGGATGACTCGACCTCGCCGTTCTGAGCGTTGAGGGTGAGCGGCATTAAGTTCGAGCCTCGTCGCCGGTGGATTATCGTGTGTTTAACCATGAAAATTTGACAGTCCGTGTCCTGGCTGCGTATGATGGTGGATTGAACGATTGCATCAGCGAATGAGATGCGTCTCTCGCGGCAAGTTTCGAACAGGGTTCTTCATGTCCATCGATACGCGTTACGAACACGTTATACTCGACGATCTCGGTGTCCCCACAATCGCCGGGACAACGATGAAGGTTGTCGAGTTGGCGCTGGCACATCTCGCTTATGGATGGAGTCCCGAAGAACTCCACTTCCAATTCCCCCATCTGACTCTGGGTATGATCCACTCGGCCCTCGCCTATTACTGGGATCACCAGCACGAATTCGATCAGGACATCGAGAGACGTGCCGCATCGGTAACGACTTTGAAGGATTCGTTGGGGGAAGCACCGCTTGTTTGCAGAATCAAGGCGTGCTGACTTCATAAATGACGGGCGATTCTTATAGAATATAGGGCAGGTGAACAACCTCCATTCGCTATTCTAAGGATCCCGTCGATGCCCACGAATTCTTCGAACTCCAATTCGTCTTCCGATCCCACCCTCACGCGCCGCCAGATCCTGGGTGCCGTGGGGGCCGCCGCCGGGGCGCTCGCTCTGGCGAACGATGCTAGGGCCGGTGACAAATCGAGCAAAAAAACTTCAAAAACCGCGGCGAAATGTGTCGTGCGCGTCGCCGCCGTCAGTTATGCGATGCCGTTTCACGATCACCGCACGGGGATCAATCTCTCGGCTCTCCGCGACATGACGGCGAAGGTTGCGAAAGAACGTCCCGATTTCATCTGTTATCCCGAAATCTGCACCTGTGGCGGACAGGGTTTCGAAAAAGGGATCGAAGTCGCGCCGGAACTCGAACCGTACGTCGCCGAGGTGGGGAAGATCGCCCGCGAGTTCAACACGGCGATCGTGGCTCCGTTCATCGAACGCTCGGAAGGAAAGGTCTACAACTCGGTCCCCATCGTCGATCGGCAGGGCAAATTCGTGCTGGTTTATCGCAAGAATTATCCGACGATTCACGAGCTCGAACGAGGCATCACGCCGGGAACCGAAGTCCCCGTCGCCGAGTGCGACGGCGTGCGCGTCGGTGCCGCCGTCTGCTTCGATGCGAACTTCGATCAGATCGCCGCCCAACTTGAAACAGGCCGCGCGAGACTGGTCTTCTGGCCGTCGATGTACTGGGGGGGAGAGTTCCTACAACACTGGTCAATGCGTTACGGCTTCGCGATGGCCGCCGCATACGGACTCGAAAGTTCGATCATCGACATGAACGGCCAGTATCTTTCTCAACAGGGACAAGACACGTTCCAGGTCCGCCGCGGCAATCTCCCCCCGTGGGCGATCGGCGACGTACACATCAACCGCGAGTTGTATCACCTCGATTACAATCAGGAGCACATCACCGCCATCCGCGAGAAGTATTCGCCCGATGTGGAATTCGAAGTCCACGAACCCGAAGGCATTTTCCTGATGGCCTCGCACCGCGCAGACTTGCCGGTGGAAGAAGTCGCCAGCGAATTCAAGCTGGAGACGATGCGCGAATATATCACGCGCAGCGTGAAGATGCGGAATGATGTGCTGGGAGTGTGAGGGGGGAAGAGTGATAGGGGGATCGGGAGATGGGGAGAACAAGCGAGCGGGGAGTGTGAACTCCCTGGTTTTGATCCGTCATAAAAGTTTTGCAGGATGCATCTCGATCCGCCTGGCAACATGCGGTCGAGCAATGCTGTCGATTTTCAGGAACTTGATATTTCCAGCGAATCACGACATATTTATACTTCATTAATCCATACTCGACCTCGCCGAAGTGCAAAGGAAACCGTGAATGACGCTCGAAACAATGATCGAAAACTTATCTTTAGAGGAAAAGTTGACGGCGTTGGAGCTAATTTGGCGCGATCTGTCGGCAGAGCCAAATTCGTTTCCTTCGCCAGAGTGGCACGGGGATGTCATTGCCGATCGACTTGCGACTCCTTCTCCCGGACAGTCTCTGCCTCTCAACGAAGCCAAGCAGATTGTTATCGAGGCGATCAATGCACGTAGAACTCCGAATTGAGGCAATTTCCGATTTGGTCGAAGCTGCATGGTTATACGAACGGCAACGTGGTGGGCTTGGCGACCGATTTACAGACGCGATGTTTGTACATCCGGCGTCACTGGAAACATTCGCTGGCGGTCATGAGGCAGTCTTCGGACTGCATCGCATGCTTGCAAAGAAATTTCCATACGCTTTGTATTACAAGGTTGCAGGTGAATCGGTCGATGTCGTTGCGATTCTTGACTGTCGCCGTAATCCAAGCGGCATTTCCAAGGCGCTTGCCGACAGAACGGGGCTGGACGAACAAGCCGATGCGCCGGAACGGCTACGATGAATTGAGCACACTGCACTATGAGGCGGTTCTTGATGGCGTGGCGGAATGGGTTCCTGATTGAGGGGAGACAAGGAGAACAAGCGAGCGGGGAGCGTGAACTCCCTGGTTTTGACTCAGCACAAATTTTGGCTCGAAGTGACATATTTGTTAATCCATACTCGGCCCAAGTGCGGTAAGGCATTACCGCACTTCGGCGGTCTAATACCTGTTAGGGGCGATCACAGGGATCGTGAGTCAGTATGATGAGTGACGAACAA
>JBJXGP010000205.1:0-2530 GCA_046160425.1 Planctomycetaceae bacterium | reverse complement strand
GATACACTACTTCTCAGTTACTCTTTGCGGACTTCGTGTCTTTGCGTTGACCGCTTTTCTGAATCGCCGATCCATGAACCAAAACCTAGATCGTTACAGCCGTCAGATGCGCTTCGCCGGGATCGGCGAAGACGGTCAGCGACAACTCTGCGCGAGCCGGGTGTTGCTCGTCGGTTGCGGGGCGCTGGGAACGGTGCTGGCCGACATGCTGGTCCGGGCCGGCGTCGGATTCCTGCGGATCGTCGACCGCGATTTCGTCGATCTGTCGAATCTGCAGCGGCAAGTGTTGTTCGACGAACAGGATGTCGCCGATCATCTGCCGAAGGCCGCCGTCGCTGCCACAAAGTTGAGCCGGATCAATTCGCAAGTCACGCTCGAGCCGGTGGTCGCGGACGTCACTCCGAACAACATCTTGTCGCTGACGGAGGGTGCCGATCTGATTCTCGACGGCACCGACAATTTCGAGACGCGGTTCCTGATCAACGATGCGGCGCTGGAACAAAACATCCCCTGGATCTACGGGGGCGTCGTCGGCAGTCACGGTCAGGTACTGCCGATTTTCCCCGGCGAAACGGCGTGCCTGCGGTGCATCATCGAGGCCCCGCCCGATCCCGGCATGACCGAGACCTGCGACACGGCCGGCGTGATCAGCCCCGCGGTCCATGTCGTTACGTCCTTGCAGGCGGTCGCCGCGCTCAAGGTTCTCTCCGGACAGCGCGAACTCGTGACGCCGAAGCTGACGATGATCGACGTGTGGGACGGCACGTTCCGGCAACTCGACGTCAGCCAGTTGCGGTCGGCGAATCAATGCCCGGCGTGCGTGCAGGGGAAACGGGACTGGCTGCACGGCGACAGCACGTCGCAATCGGTCGTGTTGTGCGGCCGGAATTCCGTGCAGATCACGCCGGGGCAATCGCTGAAACTTTCGCTCGACGATCTGACGGCCGGTTGGGCGTCGCTGGGAACCGTCATGCGGAATCCGTTTCTCGCGCGGTTGACGGTAACGAATCCGGATTACGAGATCACCGTTTTCAAAGACGGCCGGGCGATCATTCAAGGGACGGATGACCCGACCGTGGCGCGCGGTCTTTATGCCCGGTACGTGGGGAACTGATTTCGTAGTCCGCACTCTCCGAGTGCGGAAGGCTTCGGCACTCGGAGAGTGCCGGCTACGAAATCATTACGCCGCGCGTTGCCGAGTTTTTCGCACCTGATACATCACCGCATTCCGCGACTTGCCGACAACGTCGATCGCTCCGCACCAGCGGAGCGAATACGCGACCTTTTGAGCCAGCCAACGGGGGATGCCGGCGCAGCGGGCCAGATCGGCGGTCGTGAACGGCATCGGGAGATTATCGGGGAGATAGCGCAGCAAATCCGCGGCGGTCGCCAGGCGATGCCGATCGATCACCGAGCGCAATTTTCGATCGGTCACGCGGAAGTTTCGTCCGCGCCGCCAGGAACGCCGGGGGATGCGCTCTTCTTCCTGCTCGATCAGCAGCACTTCGACCGACAGGTTCGGATGCGGGAAGACCTTGGCGAAATGAACGAAATCGAGAAACAGTTCGCGGGGATCATGCACGGTCGGACTGTAGCGCGCTCCCAGAATGCCGCCTAGTAACGACTTCTTGCGGACGATGTACGACCGGATCACCACCGGCTTCACGACCAGCACGCGATGCCGCTGAACAAGATCGGAAATCTTGCGGCGAATGGCGGCCAGCGAAGCGACTTGCACCTCGATCAGCAGATCATCGACGACAGCGTCGATGCGATACTCGCCCAAGCGGACCTCGCGCTCGGAATCGTCGATTCCATAGAGTCCCTTCAAGTGCCGATGCAGCGTCGTCTCCACGACGGTTCCTGGTCGAAAATGTGCGAGGTAGAAATACAGGTCTCACGCAGAGGGTGCTGAGCGGTTGAAAAAATGGAAATGAACCACGAAGGGCACGAATTTTACGAAGAGCATCGGCGGGTGATTTCTGATGGGTTCAAAGGGATGCGTCAAAGCGGCTTCCGCATCAGCCTTTATACTGGAACCCGCGGCGGCGGAGCGAACTGTAGCGTTCCAGCGCGTCGCGGATAATGGGGATCGACGTTTCGGCGGGCGTCAGTTCGTCCACTTCCACGGCTTTCCCTTCGAGCGTCTTGTAATCCTGGAAGAACCGGCGGATCATCGCCAGGCGGTGGACCGGCAATTCGGACGCTTCGGTAAACGTGTTGTATTCGGGGTCATGCGTCGCCACGGCGAGAATCTTGTGATCCCGCTTGCCGCTATCGACCATCGTCATCAACCCGATCGCCCGGGCATCGACCAGCGTCAACGGGTCGACCGGCTCCTGGCACAACACCAGCACGTCGAGCGGGTCGTCGTCTTCCGCCAGCGTCTGCGGAATAAAGCCGTAGTTGGCAGGATAATAGACGGCCGAATACAGAATGCGGTCTAGCTTAAGCAGCCCCGTCGCCTTGTCCAGCTCATACTTCACGCTCGAGCCGAGGGGGATTTCGATGACGGTCGTAAATTCCGCGG
>JBJXGP010000204.1:0-25722 GCA_046160425.1 Planctomycetaceae bacterium | reverse complement strand
CAGCGTATACGACCGTCGTGAACCACTCATGATGTCTGCTCCTTGTCTCAGAGTTTACACTCTTCTCAAGGCGCCCACCATTTGTGGGTAAGTCCAACGTCATGAAAGATGTCGGAATAGTCCTGCTGGTTGCGGTTACCATCTTCGCGTTGCTTTCCGTTTCTTCGCTGCTCATGGCACAATTCGCTCCCGCTAACAACTGGGATTCGTTGCCCAATCTGGTGATATACGGCGCAATTCTTAGCATTTTGAGCGGCACAAAATATCTGATCCTGAAAAAACATCGGCACAAATGATGGCGGGCACACCAACAATCATCCCTTCACCGCTTTCGCGTGCAGTTTGATTCCCAAAGCGTTGATCACTTTCAGGATCGTCTCAAAGCTCGGGCTTCGTTCGCCGGAAAGGGCTTTGTAGAGACTTTCGCGAGACAACCCCGCGTCGCGGGCCACTTGCGACATTCCTTTGGCGCGGGCGATGTCACCCAGCGCTTTGGCGACAAAGGCTGCATCGCCGTCCGCTTCTTCGAGACTGACTTCGAGATAGGCAGCCATTTCCTTCGCGGTCCGCAGATGCTCGGCGACGTCGTAACGGCTGGTGATAGTTTTGGCCATTGTATTATCCTGAAACTAATTTTACAGATCACGCGCGAGTTGTAAGGCAGTCTTAATATCGCTGGCTTGAGTCCTCTTGTCGCCTCCCGCCAATAGAACAATTACTTCTCGGCCATGTTGCTTGAAGTACACCCGGTATCCCGGTCCATGATTAATTCGCAATTCCGAAACGCCTTCTCCAATGGGTTTGACATCCCCGGGGTTGCCCATCGCCAGACGTTCGATCCTGATTAAAATGCGCGTTCGAGCCTGTAAATCTCGAAGGTTGTCAATCCAACGGGCAAAGACATCGGTCTTAAGAATCTCCATGATCACAGAAGTGTATCCTACTGGCTACACGATGTCAATAGCATTCATTCAACGGTAATCCCTGCATTGATACGAAACAAAAGCCCCCCGTCAATGACGGGGGGGCTAAGAGGATGACATCGAATTGTTATGCCGACAACGTTCGTATCACTTGTCGGTTCGGAAGGGGGACGCGGGGAGGCCTTCCTTGTTCATCAGGTTCGGTTCGGCGAGTTGATCCCAACCGAAGCGGACGGCTTTCGGCTGCTCGACCTTGTCGCTCGTCACGACGATCGTCTCCCCTTCGATGGTCGCCACGGCAGGAACGAATTCGCCATTCTCGCCGGCGATCGTGAAGTGCGAGAGAGGTTGTCCGTCGCGCGAGGCCAATCCACCGCCGACATGATCGAACGAGAGCACGACTTTGTTTCCCTTGACCGACATCGACTTGTAAAGCGGACCGGAATAAACCAGATCGCTCTTGCCGTAGGTCTTCGCCAGTGCCCACAACGCGAGTCGCTTGCCGACGTCCTGCTTGTTGGGGGGATGGATGTCGTTGACGGTCGCGATGTCGGTCGTGACCGCCATCCCGGTATACGGCACCGCCAGCGTGGCGGTCTGCGCTTCCCAGATTTCAGGGAGCAGATTCGGCGCGGCACCGTAACGATACGGAGCCAACTGCACGAACAGGAACGGCATTTCATCGCCCCAGAACTTGCGCCAACTGTGAATCAGCGCCTTCATCTTTTCGTGATACATCATCCCTTCGCCGAGGTTCGATTCCCCCTGATACCAGATCGCTCCGCGAACGGCGAGAGGAGCAATCGCATGCACCATGCCGTTGTACAAACCGGTCGGCCGCGAATTGCCGTTGAGAGGATGAACGGGCCACACGGGGGGATCGGGAATCGCTTCCCCCGCAGCGGCGGCGGCTTGCGCCTTCGGCAGCCATTCGGCGATTTGTGCGACGGTACTCGTGCAATTGGCCTGATGGGTGGCGTTGGCTTGTGCGATCTCATCGACGATCGACGAGAGCGCGGGGACCGATTTGAAACCGTCGACGGTGGTCCACGGCTCGATGCGGGTTCCGCCCCACGAAGTGTTGATCAGTCCGATCGGGACGTTCAACTCCTGATGGAGATGACGGCCGAAGTTATACGCCACCGCCGAGAACGCGGGGATCGTCTGCGGATGGCATTCTGCCCACGCGGCGTTCACGTTGTTCTGCGGAGTCCCCGACGGAACCTTGGGGATATGGAACAATCGAATCTGCGGATACTCGGCCGCGGCGATTTCCTGTTCGCCATCTTGGGTGATTTTGACCGACCATTCCATGTTCGATTGTCCGGAGCAGACCCAGACTTCGCCGACGAGAACGTTTTCCAGCGTGATGGCGTTGTTCCCCTCGATGGCGATCTGGTGCGGACCACCGGCGGGAAGCGGATCGAGATCGACCGACCAGTTCCCCGCAGCGTCGGCAGTCGCCGATTCGCTGTCTTTACCGAGCGTGACCGTCACCTTTTCATCGGGACTCGCCCAGCCCCAAAGATGAATCGGCTTGTCGCGCTGCAAGACCATGTGACTGCCGACGACGCTCGGCAGGCGCACATCGGCCAATGCGGATGCGGCGAACGCCGACGTCATCAACAAGCAGGCGCAGAGCCTGACAGCATTCGATTTCCATAATTCCGTTAGAATCCCGCGGTGTTGTCTCATGGGTGCTCCTGTTGGCGTTGAAGTGAATGGTGCGATTGCAGATCCAGTGATCGTAGATTCTCGGCGTCTCACACTGGCGGGCAAGCCGCCAGTGCCACCCCGATTTAATGGACTGAGACACGGAAGACAGCCGCTATTGAACCAAGATTGACCCATGCCGTCAAAGTTCACGGAGAAAATTTGCCCTATCAGGCCGATGAAAATGGGTGCTGCTTCTGGTTTGACCGGCAGTGAGGTTGATATTCGTTGGGAAAAGACCGGTTGGATAAACCACCCGGCTCATGAATTTCAGCATTTGATCATTTTTCAACGGGCTGCTATGCCGAACGGCCGGTCTGCCGCGGGCGTACACCGGTCGATGCCCTCTTCTTGCATTCGCCGGGTGAATCCGGTCGAATACCGATAACACACGATCGAACACCATCGGCAACATTGAAACAACACCTCCGTTTTTTTCAGATATCAAATCGTGAGCATGTCCAACGGGTCGAATTCGAATTCAACGGGATGGAAGCGAATGTTATGGTCGCTGATCCTCTTCACAGGCCGAGTGGGAGGATGGATCGTCCAGGCGATAGTTTCACTCGCGGGGAATATCAACCGACGACTGAAAGGTCGTTATCGAGCGGAGAACGAAGCAAATGATGTCTCATCGAGCGATGTCCCTCCGACGGCTCCATCGCCGACCGTCTTGCATTCGACGACTGATGCCGTGGTTCGCAAGGTCGATCCCGGTGCGGTGACGGTATTGATGTCCGGACCATCGCAAGGTGAAATTCCCGATGCATCGACGGTGCTCAGTTCATCGGCGGGAACCGAGCCACCCAGAAGATCGTCGTTCTATCAGCGGGCAGCGGCGATGTTCAAGGGGTGGGGCGGGGCGGTGATCCGGTTCGCCATGACGTGGGGCAAACGCGTGCTGGAATACGCGACGACGGTCTGGCGCTATTACTGGCAGAACAGCCACGCGATCAAAGAGTATTTGATCGATTTCGATCCCAATTTTCGCTCCGCCGGCACCGGCCGCAAAGAGATCATCCTCGATGCCGATCGACCGCAAGTCGGCGGCGTATGGAACGGCGAGAGCTGGGAGATCGACCTTCCCGAATGCTGCGTCGCCTGCGGCAAGCGGACGCGCGAAGAGCGTAATTCGGAACTCCGTATCGTCGAGCATTTTCGCCGTCCCGTGTGGATCGTCATCGGTTGCTGGGTGGCAGGGATTTTGTGGGCGATCTGGAACTTCGAATTCAGCTATCTGCTGATCGGTTTGTTTGCAGGGCTGGCGTTGGGACATCGCTTCCGCGAATTCATCTCGGTGCGCATTCGCTATCAGCGGTGCAAAGAGCATCTGCACCGGACCGATTTGCCGACGCTCCGTGCCTTTGAGCGGTTGATGATCGTCGGGACCGGCCATAAAACAGTCCGGCAGCAATTCGTCGATCTGGCGCAAGGGCTGCAAATCGGCTCGCTCACGCAGCACGCGGAACCGAACTCGACTTTTCCCGAAGTCCCCCCCGACACGTTCGATCGCACGCCGATTGCGATGGTCGATGACGTCGAGGGTGATTCGCCCATCCAGCATCAGGATGCGGGACTCGGCGGCACAGCGAAACTCGACCAGTTGCCCACGCCGGCATCGGATATTTACATTTCGGTGCCGGAACCCGACTCACGGACGACGCCTGTCTCGCAGTATTATCGCAAGACTCTTACCGGCACCTCTGAATCGGAGCGGTTGAAATCGGGCGATAGTCCCGCGCCGCCGCTCGGCGACGCCGGCACCGGCTATCAGTCGCGGGCCGACGAGAGTTTTCTGGCGAGTGCCGATTCGAACGAATCGTATGCGCTGCAGGAGCAACCTGCGGATGTCGCGGGTCAGGGGGAAACTCCCGCATCGCTGCAACGATCCGACTTCCAGCGCAATCTGCTGTGGCAGGAGAGCGCGGCGGCCGTGGGAAGCCCCTCGCTCAAAACGAAACCCACGCTCAAGCAGGTATTGCTGGGCTGCTTCGATATGGAGCACGTTCTCTCCGAGGCGTTCGTTTCGATGCTGGTTTTCTGCGGCTGGTCGCTATTGATAGGTCTCTGTTACGTGGCCTATGAGTACCGCGACATCGTGCTCTCGGGCAACAAACAGACGCTACTCGTTTACGCGGTGATCAATTCCAGCCTCAGCGTGCTGTTCGCGTTTTCGCTCGGCTGGGGGACGATCTACCTGCTCACCGTCGGCATCGGCTGCGTCATCGTCGCCTTGCAGGAACAAATTCTCCCTGCGCCTGCTCGCGAATGGCTGCAATCGCGGCTCTCGTTCGAGACCGTGAACGTCGAGTTGATCCTGCTGACGACCGTGCCGCTGCTGGTGATGATGTCGTTTGCTTTTCTGCGCAGCCTGTCGGCTCAGTGCGGGAACCTGATGTGGATCAGCAAGCGCGCCGCCTGGGACGAAGTGACCGCTTTGCAGGGCGAATCGCGTCCGCTGGGTGATCTCGTCCGCGGGTTGATGGTGATCGGCTGGTCGCTTCAGCCGGCGCTGCTGGCTGCGGGCTGGGGAGCCTATCGGATCTATCAAGAGGGCTGGACAATGGAAGAGATTCAATCGGACCCGGCTTATCTTCCGGCACTGACGGCCGTTGCAATCTTCGCGGCGTTGTATATTCCGGTCGGGTTCTCCGTCGCGGGGATTACCGGCTCGACGAATCCGTTCCGCGTCCTGCGGTGGTCGCTTCTGTGCGCGATCGATTATCTCGCCTGCTTTGTGGTCGCGGCTCCGTATCTGATTCTAGGGGCGGCCATCACATGGGGAGTTTACACAGCGCTCGTTCAACAGGATTTTTCGATCGGCCTGATCGACGGACGCGAAATCACGATCTGGGCCGGGATCACAGCCGCCGTCGGTCTGATTCAATACCCGCTCGCCGCGATCACACATATGCTCGGCCTTGTCGCCTTGAAAAACGAAACACGACTGCACTGGAAGGAAAAACCTGCGAATGGCTAAATCATCCGACGCGAAGAAACGCACGGCACCATCCGATAAATCGTCGGGGGGAACGTCCGCGAAAAAGACCGGCTCCGAGAAAAAACCGGTCAAGCCGAAGGATTTATTGCGGTTCATCCTCGTCGGCGATCCGCAGATCTCTCCCGACGGCCAAACCGTGCTCTTCACTCGCAAGCACATCGGTGACAAACTGCAAACCATCACCAACTTGTGGTCGGTCGGCGCGAATGGTTCCGCGCCGCGGCAATTCACCGGCGGCAACAAAGATTTTCAAGGGCGCTGGTCTCCCGACGGCACGCGGATCGCCTTCATCGGCGAACGAGAAAAGGGGAAGCCGCAAATCCATCTCATCCCCTCCTCGGGTGGAGAAGCGGTCAAGCTGACCAATTTTCCGGAAGGGAAAATCCGCACGATTCGCTGGTCACCCAACGGCACGATGCTCGCCGTCGCCTTTCGCGAAACCGAAGCCGATTTCACGCTCGCCGCTGCCAAACACCGCGAAGAGACCGGCGAAAGTCATCCCCCGCGCGTCATCGATCAGCAATATTACCGGCTCGACGGCGATGGTTACTTCAACGACAAGCGGTTCGAGCTGTATATCGTCGACGTCGCCGACGGAGCACATCGGCTCCTCTTCAATCAGGACAACGTCGGCGGATTCAGCTTCGACTGGTCCCCCGACAGCCGCGAACTGGCGGTGACGGCGAACATCGCCGAGGATGCCATCGCCTCGCCGTGGAAGGCGGAACTCTTTCGCGTCGATGTTCGCAGCGGCAAGGTGAAGAAGATTCCGCACGTCCCGGTCGGCAGCAAGTCGGCGGTGGCGTGGTCGCCCGACGGGAAGTGGATCGCCTTCGCCGGCCGTGAGGGGAAAGAGATTTGGGGCTCGCGGAATACGCGGCTGTATCTCTGCGATGCCGAGACAGGGACGACTCGCGATCTCTCCGCCGATCACGATTACTGTCTCGCGGTGGCGACGCTCAGCGATACCGCCGATGCCGATTTCGGGGCGACGCTCGTCTGGAGTCCCGATAATCGGCGAGTCTTCAGCACAATCGGCTGGCATGGCACCTGCCACGTCGCCTCGCAGTCGATCGACGGCGGACTCTGGACGTTCTACACCTCAGGATCGGCGATTCACACGCTCGGCAACATCAGCGACGACGGCAAAACATGCGCGCTGACCCACGCCGACGCAGTGACCCCGCCGAGTGTCGGAGTCGGCCAACTCGACGCTGAAATTGAAAACGCTTCTACGGTGAAGACGCTCACCGACTTCAACGCCGAGTTTCTCAAGACGCGGCAGGTCAGTCCGCCGGAGTCGGTCTGGGTCGAATCGGCGGATGGCACGCCGGTGCAACTCTGGATCATGAAGCCGGTCGGTTTCAAGTCAGGGAAAAAATATCCCACGGTCCTCGAAGTCCACGGCGGGCCGCACACGCAATACGGCGAGACCTTCTTTCACGAGTTTCAGGTGCTCGCTTCCGCCGGTTATGTCGTCGCGTTCAGCAACCCGCGCGGCAGCAAAGGTTACGGCGAGGCGTTCTGCGATGCGATTCGCGGCAGTTGGGGAATCGCCGACTGGGCCGACGTGCAGGGGGTGACGAAGTATCTCCGCGAGCAGCCGTTCGTCGACAAGAAACGCTTCGGCATCATGGGGGGAAGTTACGGCGGATTCATGACGAACTGGGCGATCGGCCATTCGCAAGACTACGTCGCCGCCATCACCGACCGCTGCGTCGCCAATCTCGTGAGCATGGTCGGTTCGAGCGATATCCCGCTGATCCCCGATCATTACTGGCCGGGAAATTCGTGGGACAACCCCCAACCGCTATGGAACCACAGCCCGCTCAATTCTTTCGGCAACGTGACGGCTCCGACGTTGATCATTCACAGCGAGGGAGATCTCCGCTGCAACGTCGAGCAAGCCGAGCAAGTCTTCGCCGCGCTGAAGCTGCGAGGCGTGCCGTGTCGATTCGTCCGCTACCCCCAGTCCACCAGCCACGGCCTCAGCCGCAGCGGCCCCCCGGATTTGCGGATTCATCGATTGAAGCAGATTTTGGAGTGGTGGGAGCGGTGGTTGTGAACCTGGGATGGCAAACGTCTGTCTGTACGAACTATGACAGATTCTTCAAGTCCGCAAATCATCGTCGATGCCTGGATCGAGAACGACAAGTTGGTTCTTCTCTCTCCGTCATTTGATCGTCTTGAAATTCCGCTCGAAAAACTCGCCCGCTTTATCGGTACGAATCGCACCAAATGGAACTCGTTCGAAATCGATGAGGATGGCAGTTATCTTTATTGGCCACATGCCGACGTGCATCTCGGCTGGAAGCAATTCATGCAGATCATCGATCCGACGTCGGCATTGGCTGACATGAAGAAGACCGCTGAATTCAACAAGCAATATGGTGCCGCAATACGTTCTTTGAGAGAGGAACAGGGATTGAAGCAGGCTGACATCCACGGTATGACCGAGCGTCAACTCCGTCGAGTCGAACACGGCGAACAGGCTGCAACGAAAGCGACACTCGAATCGCTCGCCTTCGCGCATGTGAAATCGCTGGAAGAGTATCTGAAAATGATTTCCCAGCGATTGGCGAAAACGCGGCAGTTCGTCTTCACGAGAAGACAATGAGATTACGCCCGGCCATGTGTCGTTTCGTCCGCTATCTACCAGCCACGGCCTCAGCCGCAGCGACCCGCCGGATTTGCGGATCATCGATTGAAGCAGATTCTGGAGTGGTGGGAGCGGTATCTATAGTCTCATTGCAATGGGACAATGACGAATTACGAATGTTCAAGACACGGACTGAAAACTGAGGTATTTGATTCAGGATTCAAGATTATTTCTTCCATCAGTTCTATGTTCAAAGTTGATCGTTGTCATTTCACTCTCGTTATGCCGAAGAGCATGTTCAACTGCACGTCTTAAATCGTGCCTGTAATCTGTACCAGACAGGCGAATGGGATTTCTTTCAATCAGTTTTTCCAGTCGTTGTCGTCTTGTTTCTCGTTCCCACGGTGGAGCAGTGAGGCATGCGCCTACACCGTATTCAATCGCATCAGAATACTTCCCGAGTTCAGCATAGATGGCGGCCTTCAAGGCCGATAAAATCCACCCCGGTTGTAACGAGCTTTTTTCGCCTTGAATCAGTCTCAGAGCCTCTTCCCCGTTTCGCACGTTGTCGTCTATGCACGTGGCAAGCAATCCCGCGGCTGATAAAAGACATTCACGCGAGTCTCCACTCACATCACAGCCTCGAAAGAATTCTTCACATCCTAAGCCGTATTCACCCATTCCAACATGGATGTTGCCCAACATCGCCCAGACTTTATAGTCGTCCGGCTGTCGCTCCGCCGCAGCTAAATATCTCAATTCAGCGTCTGCGTAATCTTTTGCCCAATAGGCACAGAATGCTGACGACAGCAGCCATTCGTTATCAAGAAGCGACAAATCTTCAATTTCATTGAACACGGCATGTGCGTCATTCCACTCGTTAAAGTACCTGTATATGGAAATGAGAATCAGACGTAAAGGTAGATTCTTTTCCTGATCGTCTGCCGCGCCAATTGCCTCTTTCAACAGTGCGACGGCCTCAGCTTGCTTGGAAAGGGCCATCAAAAGTTTGGCCTCTTTTCCGACGTCATGCAGATGTAAATGATCCACGATATGCTCCTATTTGGAAGCTGCGAAATCTACCTTGCATAGACTTCGCGGTATGGCACACCAGAATGGTCATTCGAAATCAGTCGCTTCGGCCGAACTATCCGCGGGGCGGATTCGTACACGTCCAGGTTCCACAGTCACAATGGTACCCGCAAATAGTTCTTCGCCGTGCAAATCGAGAATTTCGATACAGACATCGGCTTGTCGACGGGCAGGAATGTTGACAATTCGCACGATACCATGATGCGGCGTATTGTGCAGTATGCTCAGTTCGCCGAAGTCCTTATCGAGCGTCACTAGAATTCGCTCTTCGGTGAAAGCTCGCGCCAAGATCTCTTCGTCTCCGGGATCTTCATGCCAGTCACCTGCCCAAACCACATCATGACCTGAAGCAATCAGACGCTCTTTGGCTTTCCCCCAGACACACGAATCCAGCAGCAGCTTCACAGCGCCGATCCCGTTTCAATCGTCAAGGGTTCGATCCGTTCGTGGCCGATGTGGCGGCGGGCGTAGACGAAACAGGCTTGAATGTCTTCTCGCTCCAGCCAGGGGTAACCTTCCAGAATCGTCGCAATTTCATCTCCTGTCGCCAGCATGCCCAAGACATGCTCAACGGCGAGCCTGTGACCACGAATGATCGGCTTGCCTCCAAAAATCTGCGGGTTGACGGTGATGCGTTGGAGAAGTTCCTGCTCGTTCATCGGCCACGTTCTTTCAATTGAGGGCCTGTTGAAGTAGGAGATATCGCTCATATCCATCATATCCAACATGGGCGGGTCATGGGAATATGTGCTGATAACGAATGACGATGATCGAGCCAAGTCCTTTTCTCCCCAAACTCACATCCCCGACCGCAACTGCTGCTCGCACCACGCCGCGATGCGGAAAAGATGTTCATCGTTCCCTGACTTGCCGATGAGCTGCAAACCGAGGGGCAGGCCGTCGGGGGCGAGGCCCATTGGGATCGTCACGACCGGCTGGCCGCTGTAGCTGAAGGGGGCGTTGAAGGCCGGGTCGCCGGTCGTTTCGGGGGTGGGGGCGGGGCCGCGGGCGGCGGGGCTGACCAGCACATCGAAGTCGTCGAGGGCCGCGTTGATCTCGCTGGTGAATTTTCGCTGATGCTCGAGCGCGTGCAGATAATCGACCGCCTTGAGCGTTAAGCCCTCCTGCAATAATCCGCGAATGCCCGGCTTGAAATCGTCGGGATGCCGCACGAGCGTATGCCGATGATAGGCGGTCATGTCGGCGAGCATGATCGTGCGATGACAACTCCAGACCTGCGCGAACGATGCGGGCCACGGTGAGTCGGCGACGACGGCCCCCGCACCGGAGAGATGCTCGAGCGTCTGTTCGAAACGGGCGAGCATCACCGGTTCGGCTTTCTCCTCGAAGAAATGCCGCAATCGTCCCAGCCGCGGAGCAAACACCCGACTCGTCCCCGCTCGCTCGTTAGCGGAGGCGATCAGCGAATCCTCCGGACCCAGCGGCGGAAGCCCATCGTGGAGGACGGCGGCGATGCGATACACGTCGTCGACCGTATGTGCCATCGGCCCGATGTGATCGAGATACGCCGAGACGGGGACTGCTCCTGCGGTGCTGATCGCTCCGCGCGTCGGCTTGTAGCCGCACAGACCGTTAAATGATGCAGGCCTGATGACCGAGCCGCCCGTCTGCGAACCGAGGGCAGCGAAGCACATCCCCGCGGTGGTGGCGGCGGCCGATCCGCTCGATGAGCCTCCCGGCGTCCGGTCGCGATTCCAGGGATTGCGCGTCGGCGGCGGATCGAAACAACCGAACTGCGTCGTCACCGTCTTGCCGAGAATCACCGCCCCGGCGTTTCTCAACCGCGCGACGACTTCGGCATCGCGTTCGACGATGTTCAGCGATCGCAGTTCCGAACCTGCACCGGTCGGAAAGCCCGCGACGTCGATCAAATCCTTGATTCCGATGGGAATCCCCTGCAGCGGGCCGGGGGCTTCGCCGTTGCTCAAACGGGCATCGAGCCGGTCGGCCTGGGCCAATGTGCCGGCGCGATCCATCTGGATCCAGGCTTGAATCTCCAGTTCGCGTTCATCGATCCGCGACAAACAGCGTTCGACGAGATCGCGGCTCGACAGACGACGCGCGAAGATTTGCGGCAGAACGCCGGTGATGGTTTCGTCCAGTGGAGGATTGAGAGTGGGTTTCATGATCCGTGAGGTGATCCGTTTCTCGCGAGAATTTCAGGAGTCCATCATCGACAAGCGACGTCGGTTTCGGGGATACTCATCTCAGTCTGCATCATGCTCAGACACAACAACCACATTACACGACCGGTATGAAAATCCCAAGCGTTGAAGGGTTTTTGACATGGCAGGAAAGAGCTATCGCGCGGGGATTGTCGGACTCGGTTTCATCGGGGCCGGCGATCAGGTCTCGGGGGATCGACTCGGCCAGAACGTCGCCGATCTCGATGGAACGCACTTGCAGGCGCTCTCGAAGCATCCCGCCATACAAGTCGTCGCCGGCAGCAGCCGCGATCAGGGTCGCCGCGAACGATTCTCGGCTCGCACGAAAGCCAACACCTACGCCGACTGGCGCGAGATGCTTGCGAAAGAAAAGCTCGACATCGTGAGCGTGGCGACCTACGCCGGTCAGCATGCCGAGATTACGGTTGCCTGTGCGGAATCGGGAGTCAAAGCGGTCTACTGCGAGAAGCCGATCGCAACGTCGGTCGCCGATGCCGCCCGCATGGATGAGGCCTGCAAAAAATCGGGGACGGTGCTCGCCATCAATCACAATCGGCGATTTCATCCACTATTTCGCCGACTCAGTGAGTTCGTGGCGGAGGGAGGACTCGGTGAATTGATCACGGCTCACGTGAATTGGGGTTCCGGCCGATTGGGAAACGTCGGCACGCACTTCTTCGATGCATTGCAGATGGTGACGAGTCGAGCAGTTCTCGAAGTGAGCGCGACGCTCGATCTGGCGGGGAGACCCGATTGCCGGGGAGACGAGTTCCGCGATCGAGGCGGATGGGGGATGCTCCGCATGGAAGGGGGCTTGATGGCACTCTTCGAGGCTCCCGATTATTCGAAATCCCCCGCGTATATCACACTCAATGCCAGCCTGGGACTCGCGAGGATCGATGGGGATGGCGTTTCGATCTCGTGGTGGAACGGCAAGAACGAATCGTGGTCGCTCCCCGAACGGAACGAGACCTCAATGGACCGCGCCGTCGCCGAGATCGTCGATACGCTTCAATACGGCAAGCCGTTCGGCACCCCCGCTTCGACGTCGGTACACACGATGGAAATCATCGTCGGTTGCCACGTCTCGCACGACCAGCAGTCGCGCTTCATCCCGCTGCCGTTAACCGGAGCCGACCGCGAACGCGTGGTGAACATCGCGTGATTTGAAGTCATTCGCCGTCGAGGCGGAGGTCGCGGAGGCGAACTTCCTGGTCGCCGACGTTCAGCGTGAAACGGAACGACTGGCCGGAGATCTCCGAAGGCTGATCGCAAAAAATCAGCCGGCGGCCCGCTTCGGCGATGATCAGGCGGTTCCCCGTGGCGATCATCTGAATTTGCCGTCGATGGGGATGTTCCTGCCGCGGCTTGAGGTCGGGGATATGAACTTCGCGAATGAGCGTCGGACCCACACCGTCTCGTTCGCGCATGAGCGTGACCGTTTCGCGATTCCAATGAATGGTGACCGCGCGGGTATGGTCGTCTTCATTTTCGAGGCGGAGCGACGGTTCGGGGATGAGTTCTTCATCGACCGCTTCGACCGCGAGACTCAGACTGAGCCGGGCGTACGATTTTCGAAAGCGAGCTGCGCCGGTCCCCTGCATGCCGTGAGTGATGGTAATCCAGCCCGGTGCCGCCCACAATTTGGGATGAAACGGATTGCGCCATGTCGCCAGCCCCGCTTCGAGTTCGAACGGTCGGACTGCAGCAACCGAGTCATCGACCTCATCGACCGATTTGCGAGGGAAAATGGCCGCGCCCACCCGATCTTTATCGAACAGCGGGCTCACCGCCGCTTCAGATTCAGTATCGGCTTCATAAGATTCTTCGGCCGAAAATTGTGCCGTCGTGACCGATGATTTTGGCCCGCCGATGGGGGTTTGTTCCTGCTCTTCTTCCACGAGCCTGATCGACCGGGCCGATGTTGTGGGTTGAGGCGAGTAGGCGGCGGGGCGAGTGACGGTGTTGTGCGGAGGGAAAACGAGTTGCAGCCGAATATCGAGCACGCTCCATGCGACCAAGCCGGTCAGCAGGAGACCTCCCCAAATCAGACGTGATACTTTGAGCGATGAATTCATGGAGTTCGAAGCGCGGGTGTCACCGGCATACAGTCTCTTTCGGATCGAGGTCGGTTATTCTTGAGGCTTATCTACACTATCCTGAGCAGCAAACGGTCCGCAAGCGAGATTTGTCAATTGCCGTTCCAGATGCAGTTCATCGAGGCCGAGCGTTCGTTTCAATTCCCGATAATTTTGCAGGAGTTGAGGAGCAGGATCAAACCCGTCAGGTCGGCGAATCGCTCGAATCAGCAGATTTTTCGGTGTGTGCTCCCAATCGATAAATTCGATAATCTGCGTGCGGTATCCGCAGATTTCCAGAACTTGCGCCCGCAAGACATCGGTCGCCAGCGCCGACAGCCGTTCTTTCACGATGCCGTGCTTTTGCAACAGAGCCAGCGCCGGCGAGTCCAGACGATCGGCGACTTCGTGCTGACAACAGGGGACGGCGAGAATCACTCCCGTTTTCCAGGCGACGGCTTGAGCCAGCACATCGTCCGTCGCGGTATCGCAGGCATGGAGCGAGACAACCATATCGACGGGATCGGTCCACGCGAACGAGGCGATTTCGCCGACGTGAAATTCGAGCCCGGCGCAGTTCAAGCGCTGGGAGACCTCCGCACAATGCCGAATGATCTCGGCGTTGCGGTCGAGTCCGATGATGCGGACATCGTGCTCGTACACGTGCGTCAGCAGATAATGAATGGCGAACGTGAGGTAACTTTTACCGCAGCCGAAGTCGATGATGTTCCACGGCCTCTCTTGCGGTAACTCAGGGACGACGTCGCGGATGTACTCGAGGAAGCGGTTGATCTGCCGGAATTTGTGCGACTTCGCCGCGATCACTTTTCCCGATTTCGACATCACGCCCATCTCGACGAGGAACGGGCAGACTTCTCCTTCGGGGATCAGATATTGTTTCGCGCGGTTATGCGCTGACGAGGAGTCTTCGGCCTGGCGCGTGGGAGAACTCCGCTTGATGCGAACGACACCGCGACCATCGCCGCGAGCCGAGAGATCGGCCTCTGCCGTGTACAGATAACATTCGCGATAGACGGCAGCGAACAGTTGCCGGCAGCGGGCAATCGTTTCGTCGGGGGTCAGATTTTCATGCCGCTCTTTCGTCCCCTCTTTGATCGTGAACTGATAATGGGCGGCTCCGCGAATCGTGACCGGCCTGATCGTCAGTTTCGGTTCATGTTGACGGTCGACCGGTTTGCTGAACACGAGCAGCAGAGACTCCCCTCCGCCGATGCGTTGTGCGAACTCATCCGGGAAAGCCGTTGCTGGAGTTGTGGAAGTTGTCTGCTCGTCGCTCATCGGCGAACTCGCTGCGGGGCTGTGAAGATAGGACCGTGTGCATGTTTCTTCGATCCCGATACTGTATGCGAAGGGATGTCGTATCAACAACTCCGAGTTGAGATTCACTTTGCAGCGGCGGGGCGATGTTCTAAGATAGCAGATGTTCGGACCAGGCCACCCGTCACCGTCAGCGAAGAGATCCTCCATGTCACTCGACAAAAAACAGAAAAAGCAAATCGAAGTCGCCAAGAAGAAGATCGCGCAGTTGCGGCTGCAACTCGCCGGTGCCAAGCAGCAGATGGATGACCCGGCGGACGTTCAGCGCTTGCAACAGGAGATCGCGAATCTGGAAGCGCAAATCAAGAAGATACAGGCCGAGTGACCTGGAGCCGTGACCCGACTGGATGTTTCCCACCATTCGACTTCATTTCTCTGCCATGAGTGCTGACTTGTCGTTATTCCCGCCGACGATCTTTGTGGTGCATCCGCGTGAAAAGCGGTCGAAATGCACCGTTGAATTCTTGCGCGGCCGGCCCGGATTTGTATTCCGCGATTTTCCCGTCACGCCCCCCATCGATTGCAGCGGATACGTGCGACTGGGGATCGGCGGACCCGTGCTGACGAACGCCGATGCCGATCGGGGCCTGTTGATTCTCGATGGGACATGGCGGCTCGCCGAGCGGATGGTGCCGTTTTACAAGGATGTGCCGATTCGCAGTCTCCCGCCGTGGAAGTCGGCGTATCCGCGCGTCTCCAAACATTTCGTCGACCCGCAAGGAGGCCTCGCGACCATCGAAGCGCTGTACGCCGCGTATGCGATCCTGGGGAGAGACACGATGGGACTCTTGGCGAATTATTTCTGGCGTGAGGAATTCGTCAGATTGAATTCGCTCCCGCCGGACAGACTCACTTGCTGAAATCGCGCCACTGATACAGCGGAAGATGCCGGTAATAGACTTCCAGCGTCATCGTCGCGAGCGTCGTCATATAGAGCCGCCCGCCTGAATTCGCGTGAGGATCGCGAGGATCCCAACTTCCTTTAGCGTGTCCCCGGCGAATCTGCGTATCGACCAGATGGTCTCGCATTTTCGTATTCCACTGAGTCCATTCGTCGCCGCCGTAATGATGCAGCACCTGCGTGGCATAGTAGTTGTAATACATGTTGTCGGGGAGCGGACCGATCTCCGAAAGATAGGCGACCCCCTCGCGGATTTCCTGCCGATCGCGTTCCCATCCGTAATACATGCGGCATAACAGGCCGACCGCCGTGGTGGTCGGTGAATCGGAAGGAGACATATACCCGTATCGCGCCCCGCCGTGACTTTGGACGCTGTTGAGGAATTTGGTCACCTTGCCGTAAGTGGCGCGGGGAACCTTGAGTTTGGATGTTCTCGCGCTTTCGAGGGCCAGCACTTGCCAGCCGACGACCGAGGTATCTCCCGGCTGGTTGATCTCGTATCGCCAGCCGCCCCCTTTGTGTTGTGCGTGGACGATGAAGTTGATGGCTCGCTGCGACGGGCGAAACAAGGCCGGGTCTTTGGTCATGGCGTAGGCTTCGCAGATCGCGATGGTCGCCAACCCTTGCACGTACATGTTCCCCTGGCGATTCCCCTGGCGGAGATCTATTCCATCATTGGTATCCAGCATGTTTTTGAGCAGATGATCAAGCCCGCTGCGGACCTGTGAGGAGTATTCCCCCGCCTGGTGTGTATGACCGGCCCCCAGGAACGTCAGCAAGGCCATCGACGTTGCCCCCATCGTGCAATCGCCGAGTCCGCCGGGTTCGGTGCATGATTCGCCGCACTGCTCGCCGCGATGATCGAAACTCCAGCTTCCATCGGGTTGTTGATGATCGGCGAGCCAGCGGAGGCCCATCGCGACGGCGAGTTCAGATTCGGAATTTCCTCCACCGGCAGCGACGAGTGCCTGGCGGGACGTGGTCCCACGTCCGGAAAACATCGTTCCTTCGCCCACGGCGATTCCCGTGGGAAATGGAATGTCGGCCAACTCGGGTTCTGTGGCATCGGGTTTCAATATTTCCTGGACGACGATATCGGTCTTGACGAGTTCGCTATTCAACTCGGGCAATGGCTGGTCTTCCTTTTTCTCCGGCTCGACGGGGTTCAAATTCACATCGAGTTTGACCGGTTCCTCGACGACATCCGCATCGAGCGGACCGGGTTCTCCTTCCCAGAGGGTGATCGAATCGAGTTTGAGGGGAGGTTCTTCCGCTTGAAAAATGATCGTGGTGAGGAGCGCGAAAATCGAAAGATGCAGCAGCAAACTGATGCCGTAACCCCCGACGGTCAGTTGCCGCTGATCGAGAAGGGGAGTGAGTTCTTCGGCTTCGGTATCGTCGGGTGGCTTCGAGGTGAGGCCGTCTGTGGCGTTGGCCGATTGATCGATGGGAGGAGCGGATACCTTGGGGGTCGGTCGCTTCTGAGCGGTTTGAGTTCCTGCACCGCGAGCGACGACCGATGTTTTCGGTTCCGTTTCGATCACGGGGAGAAAAGGCTCGACCGCTGTCGGCATGCGCAACTCGTTCTGATGTGTATTGATATATCTTTGACAGTACGCGTTTTTTTCGATTCGTCAAGTCGAATTCCCAGTGCGGAGCGGTTCGACTCCCAGATCGCGGACGGTCAACAAGGGTATAAACGGTAAATTGCGGGCCGCGAAATTGGCGGCTCCCCCTTGCAGTCGGTCGACGATGCCGACGACGCAGACGACGGTGCAGCCGAAGTCCTGCACGCGGTCGACCGCCTGGATGGAACTTCCCCCCGTCGTGACCACGTCGTCGATCACCACGACTTTGGCCCCCGGTTGAATCGGGCCTTCGATGTATTTTTGCGTGCCGTGCCCTTTCGGTTCTTTGCGGACGAGAAACCCGTCGAGTTTTCGACCTTGCTCCGCCGCCACGGTGAGCATGCCTCCGATGATCGGGTCGGCCCCGATCGACATGCCGCCGACGGCGGAGAATTCGTATTCCCCCAGCAGACTGAGCAACCCCTCGCTGACGAGTCGCAATCCGAGAGAATGCAACGTGATCTGCTTTCCATCAAGGTAATACGAACTTTTCTGTCCTGAAGCCAAAGTGAAATCGCCGAATTTGAGAGCCCGTTCGCGAAATAACCCAATCAGGCGTTGCCGATCGTACATGGTCACCTTTCCATCCGTGGTCGCATCCGTCCGGAATTCAATGACTTGAACCGTTGCCAACCCGCTAAGATCATTGAACACCGTCCGCTAGAGACCGGACTTTATTAATCGTGAAAACCTTGAGAGGGGACGAGATGATGCTTGAAAGATGCGAGTGACCGAAGTCCGGATTTCCCACAGCCGGACGTCGGAACCAGTATTATTGTAACGCTTTCTCTCGCCGAGGGACAAACCACAAATGAATCCAACCAGGAAATTCTCTGTAAACCCGTATGAATTGTCGACTTCGAATTCGCAAAATGGGGTCCAAAAACGGGTTCGTCCTTGCCCTCATTTCCCGATTGATGATATTCTATTATGCAGGACTTCAGGGTTGCGTTGCGCTGGGAACGTATCGCGCGCAGCCAAGAGAGATTGAGTTTCGATTTCCGACGCCTGATCGAATCGCGTCCTCGAGCATGCCGCAGCGATTGTCTGCGCCTGCGTTTCGTGCGATGGCGGTCGGGCCTCGAGGGGGATTCTCTGCCATTCCAGTTCACGATACACAGGTATGCCGATGATGCATGATATATCGAGACAGCGGGTTCGGGTTCGAAGGCTGTTCGCCGGAGTCCTCTTCTGGGGAGCGGCGGTCCTTTTCGTCGGCACGGCTCTTCGCGCTGCCGATGATTCTCCCAAAATCGATTTCGTGGTTCAGATCAAGCCGATCTTGGATACGCATTGCCTGAGTTGCCACGGAAATACCGATCCCGAATCCGACCTCAAGCTCGTTTCTCTCGGAGCCATGAAAGTCGGCGGCAATCGCGGCCCGGCGGTCGTTCCCGGCGATCCCGCTGCAAGCTGGTTGCTCAAAGCCCTCGCCGGTACCGACGACCTCCCGCGCATGCCGCATCAGAAAGAACCGCTCTCGGCCGATGATATCGCGCTGATCAAGACGTGGATCGAACAAGGGGCCGAAGGTCCGGAAGGGGAAGTCGCCAAGACCGATCATCAAAGCCAACACTGGGCCTTTCAGCCGGTGGTGCGACCGCTGTTGCCACAAGTCAGCCGGCCGGAGTGGATCCGCAATCCCATCGATGCGTTCATTCTCGCCAAGCTCGATGAGCTGAAAATCGCTCCGTCACCCGATGCCGATCGCTCGATGCTCATTCGTCGCGTCTCGCTCGATCTGCTCGGCGTCCCTCCGACTCCGCAGGAACTCGCCGAGTTTCTCAACGACGACTCTCCCGACGCCTACGAACGGCTGGTCGATCGTCTGCTCGCCTCGCCGCAATACGGCGAACGGCAAGCGCGGTTCTGGCTCGATGCGGCGCGCTATGCCGACTCGAACGGTTTTACGATCGACGCCGAACGTCCGATCTGGAAATATCGCGACTGGGTGATCGATGCGTTCAATCGCGATCTCCCCTTCGATCAATTCACGATCGAACAACTCGCGGGAGACATGCTGCCGAACCCCACCGTCGATCAGTTGATCGCCACGGGGTTTCATCGGAACACCCTCGTCAATCAGGAAGGGGGGACCGATCCCGAACAGTTCCGCGTCGAAGCGGTCGTCGATCGCGTCAACACTACTGGCTCGGTGTTCCTCGGCTTGACGCTGGGCTGCGCCCAATGCCATACGCACAAATACGACCCGATATCGCAGCGCGAATATTATCAGGTCTACGATATCTTCAATCACGGCGAGGACATCAATACGCTTCCTCCCACCGTCGATGTCCCGACGCCGAGTCAGGCGCAGCTCATGGAGAATCTGCGTATCGATCTGGCTGCGGCCCAAGCGCCGCTGGCCGCTCACGATGCCGAATTTCTCAAAGGGATGCCCGCGTGGGAACAGCAACTGACCGCGGCGTTGCAGCAGGATCCGAGTTGGATCCCGCTCGATGCCAGCGAAGCGAAGGGCGAAAAAGGGGCGCTGCTGACGAAGCAAGCCGACTTTGCGTTTCACGTCGACTTCAGCGCGCCGAATAACGACACGTTCCGAATCGTTGCCGACACGCCGGTCAAAGAGATCTCGGCGATACGGCTGGAAGCAATCACTCATGCCGATTTGCCGATGAAAGGACCGGGGCGCGGCACGGCGGGGAATTTCGTACTGACCGAATTCGAAGTGCAGGTGGCTCCATTGAACGCCCCCGATCAACTTCAGCCGGTCAAACTCGCTCATGTCGTCGCCGATCATTCTCAGGATGGTTTCCCGGTAACCGCAACGCTCGATGGGAAGCCGGACACCGGCTGGGCAATCAACGTGAACTCCGGCAGCTTGAACGTCGATCGCGAAGCGGTTTATTTCCCCGCCGAAAAATTGGCAAACGATCAGGGATACCGCCTGGTGATCCGCCTGCATCACGACAGCAGTTTGCCGAAACATCTGCTGGGTCGGTTCCGGCTCTCCGTCAGTAATGCCTCGGCGGAGCTGCTTTCGATCCCTGCCGCTGGTCGACTGATTCTAAAGACTCCCGCCGATCAGCGGACGGAAGAACAAAAGTCGCAACTCGCCAACATGTATAAGTCGACCGACAAAGCGCGGGAACCGCTCGCCGACAAGGTCAACTTCATCTTGGGGCGCATTGAAGCCCTCAAGCAGGCAATCCCCACGACGCTCGTCATGAAAGAAATACCGGCACGGCGCGAATCGTTCATTCAGATTCGAGGCGACTTTCTCCGCAAGGGGGCAGCGGTCACAGGAGGCGTTCCCGCACTCTTCCCGCAGATTCAAACCGAGAGTCAGATTCCCAATCGACTCGATTTCGCCCGCTGGCTCGTCGACGGACGCAACCCGCTCACGGCCCGCGTCACCGTCAATCGCTACTGGCAGCAGTTCTTCGGCGTCGGCTTCGTCGATACCGATAACGATTTCGGCACGCAGGGTTCCAACCCGACGCACCCGCTGCTGCTCGATTGGCTCGCCGATGAATTCCAGAAGCAGGGGTGGGGAGTCAAGCCGATGCATCGCTTGATCGTCACCTCGGCGACGTATCGGCAGTCGTCGCAGATCCGGCTCGACCTGCACGAGATCGATCCCGCCAACAAACTGCTGGCGCGGCAAAACCGCATTCGCATGGAAGCCGAGATTCTCCGCGATGTGAGTCTAGCGGCAAGCGGATTATTGTCGACGACTCTCGGCGGTAAAGGGGTCTTCCCGCCGCAGCCCGAGGGGATCTACATCGTCACGCAGGTCAAAAAAGCGTGGCCTGAAAGCACGGGAACCGACCGCTACCGCCGGGGATTGTACACGTTCTTCTGGCGTTCAAGCCCGTACCCCATGCTCCCCACGTTCGATGCCCCCGACGGCAACACCGCCTGCACCCGGCGCAGCCGTTCGAACACGCCGCTACAGGCGCTGACGATGGCCAACGATCGTGCTTTTTTTGAACTCGCTCAGGGATTGTCTTCACGGATATTGCGAGAAGGTCCGACCTTTGATGAAGGCCGGCTGCAATACGGATTTCAAGCCGTGCTCTCGCGCGAACCGTCGGCGACCGAGCAATCTCTGATGCTCGAATTTTTGCAGAAACAACAGGTCTCGTTTGCGGCCAGTCCCGAAGATGCAAAGGCGGTGGCGCCGGCGAGTTATCCTTCCGATATCGATGTCACCAAAGCCGCCGCCTGGACCGCCGTCAGCCGCGTCTTGCTCAACCTCGATGAATTGATGACCAGAGAGTAGGGTGGGCTGTGCCCACCATTCTTTTCTTTGCAATTGGACTCACATAATAATTCGTAGGGTGCGTCAAGACGCACCAAGACACAGCCGATGACGAATATGTTCATCGCAAGGAGTCACGAAGCATGAATCATCCTGACCAACTTCAGCAAGCGGAAGCGTTTTTACAGGCGCGCACGCGCCGGCATTTCTTCTCCGACTGCGCCCTGGGATTAGGAAGCATCGGCCTCGCCGGTCTGCTCGGTCAGGATTCTCGCCTCGCGGCGGCGACCCCCGTCGGTGCCGAGGGTGCCCGCGCGACGAATCCGCTCGCGCCGCTGCAAGGGCATTTCCCCGCGAAAGCCAAGCGGGTGATCTATCTCTTCATGGCGGGAGGGCCGAGCCAGCTCGAACTCTTCGACTACAAGCCCAAACTGAAGGAACTCGACGGGCAGGTGATTCCTCCCGAGTACGTCAAGAATAAACGCTTTGCCTTCATCAAGCAGGATGCCAAACTCCTCGGCACACGGCGGAAGTTCCACAAGTGGGGTGAATCGGGGACCGAAATCTCCGAACTCCTGCCCAGCATCGCCGGCCTCGCCGACGACATCGCCCTCGTCCGCAGCATGAAGACCGAAGTCTTCAATCACGGCCCGGCGAAGATGTTCAGCAACACCGGTTCGCCCCGGTTCGGCCGGCCCAGCATGGGGTCGTGGGTCACTTACGGCATCGGGAGCGAAGCCTCTTCGCTTCCTGGTTTCGTCGTGTTGCATTCGGGACCGCGCGGACCGCGCGGGGGCACGCCGTTGTGGGGGAGCGGTTTTCTCCCCTCGACCTATCAGGGAGTTCCGTTCCTCAATGCCGCCGATCCGATTCTCAATCTCTCGAGTCCCAAAGGAATCGACGCCGGACGGCAGGGGGACTTCATCGATGCGGTCTCGGCGCTCAACAACGAACGGCTCAAAGCTCTGGGCGATCCTGAAATCGCCACGCGGATCGCCACGTATGAAATGGCCTACCGCATGCAATCGAGCGCTCCCGAACTGATGAATATCGCCGGCGAACCGAAACACGTTCTCGAATCGTATGGCGTCGATCCGGCCGTTCCTTCCTATGCGAGAAACTGCCTCTTGGCGCGGCGGATGATCGAGAAGGGTGTCCGCTTCGTGCAGTTGTATCACACCGACTGGGATCATCACGGCAATCCGGGGACCAACCTCGAAGATTCGCTCACCGAACGCTGCAAGGAAGTCGATTCGCCGACGGCGGCCCTGCTCCGCGACTTGAAACAGCGGGGCTTGCTCGACGATACGCTGGTGATCTGGGGCGGGGAATTCGGCCGAACGCCGCAAGGCGAACCGCGCGACGTCCCCGGCCGCGACCATCACATCGAAGCCTATTCGGTCTGGCTCGCCGGCGGCGGAATCAAGGGAGGACAAACCGTCGGCGTCACCGACGAGATCGGCTATTATTCCGTCGAAGATCAGGTACACGTCCACGATCTGCATGCGACGGTTCTGCATCTGCTCGGCCTCGATCACTTGAGTTTGACCTACCGCTACCAGGGCCGTGACTTCCGCCTGACCGACGTCGCCGGGAACGTCGTGCAGAAACTGCTGGCGTGAGGTGTGTTTTCAGAAGCAACACAAAGTACTATTCTTGAAACGGATTTCTCGCCATGATTGACGTTTCTCGCGAATTCAATGGCGATTGCTCCAAGAACGTTGTCCGTAAATCATCTGACCAAATCTTTTTGATCAGATTTGAAGTATTTCCGGAACCTGACTCTGAAAACCATCTTCGTTATCGTGGCGGCATTGCAAACTGTTGGATAGACGCAGAGGATTATATCACTGCCGAACGTCGAGCCGTCAAGCTGATTCTCGAAAGTGGCTGGATCCTCCATCAATTTGAGGCTTGGGAGATCGTTGATCGGGAAACATATGCTCGTCGAGAACCGTCATCTGATGATGACGTTGATTTTCTTCAGATCTACGAACAAGCTTTGATTGACGGAGAAGTGTGTGTCATTCACACGTACCCAATTCATGTCGACGCTGATGACAATTGATATCGATTAGAGATCTCTGGCGGCGCGCATGTTATGAACTCGGTCCGGCTCCACAAAGACCAGCCACATGTCGTGCTACTTGCTTTGCAGCTTGAAACTCGCCAAGTCTCGAAATCCACATCGATGCGAATTCCATGGATCGAATCGATCGCACTTTTTCGCAATGAGTGAGCAGGTCATCCGAACACGTTTGATTCGCCGTGCGTTGTGTTCATGAATGGACTCCGCATGTGACGCGGCTCTCTCGGCGAACACCTCCGTTAAAGCGCCTCCCACGTTGTCTCGCGTGCCGATTGGGGTGGATGCCACAGCAGTTAGGACGAATCCGTCCTGGTTGTGCTCTTCGATAACAGGCATTGTTCGGGCTTTGAACCTGCGGACTTTCTGGCTTGTTCGCGATGACCCCGATATCCCCGGAAGCGTGTCTATTCGTCACGATCCGCATGACCATGCGTCGAATGGATCGATTCTCATGTGAGGACACATCGAGACCGCATTATTCACCGACTATTTCGGCAATAACTATTTATTTCAGCGTATTTCCTTCGTGGTTATCCGAAGGTTTGCCTTACAATCAAGGTTCACGTTTCGTTGACACAGTGATGCCTGACGATCGTCAGTGCGGCTGTCAGCGACTCAATACACATGGAGAGAGACATGACTCGGAAGTTTCACCGCCCGACCGTAATCGTGTTGGGAACCGCGTGCATGGTTTGGAGCTTCTGGGCGATCTCTGCCCATGCTGTCGGACCTCGCGACCACAAGGCGCAGGCCTGGCAATATCAATCCTCTGATGAAGCGAACCACTTCGCCGTGGCGATTCGCGGAGAATCGACCTCTCAGGACGCCCAGAGCGTTCATCACATCATCCTGCTGGTCGATACGTCAGCCAGCCAGAAGGGGGACCATCGCCAGCGCACGATGCAGGTTCTGCAACAGACGCTGGCCAATCTCTCGCCGCAGGATCTGGTGCAGCTTTATGCCATCGACGTCGATGTCACGCCGCTGACGGAAGCATTTGTAGCCGGCGACAGCGACGCCATGACTCAGGCGATGACGACGCTGAACCGTCGCGTTCCGCTCGGTTCATCCGATCTCGAATTGGGTATCACCGCGTCGAGCGACGCGCTCGCCGGAGTATCGAACGGTTCCATCCTGTACTTCGGTGACGGCATGAGCACGGCGGCATTGATCTCCCAACAGAATTTGGAAGATCTTACAAATCGCTTGCGAAAATCTGAAATTCAGTTGCACAGTTTCGCCGTCGGTCCTCGCACCGACCTCAAGTTACTCGGAACCCTCGCGCAGTTTTCGGGCGGGACGGTGACGGTCGATGGGGCGGTGACGACGAGTGAAGATGCGTCGGTCGTCGGCAAGCAACTCGTCGCCGCGGTGAATGTCGCGGTCGAGTATCCCGCAACGATCGACTTCGGCAGTTCGTCGGCGCGCATTTTCCCGAAGCAGGCGTTGCCGCTGCGATCCGATCGCGACACGATCTATCTCGGACAAGGGGAACTCCCCGGTGAAGTCGTCATCCATCACGATTCAACGTCGCAGGCCGACGATGCGCAGCACATTCGCATCGTGGCCGAAGCGGCGAACGAAGAGAACAAGTTTCTTGCCCCGCTGTGGAAACGGGCGATGGAACAGAACGGCATGAACGTGCCGTTCGCGGGGACCGATCTGTTGGAAATCGCCCGCAGCGACTTCAATCATCAGGTGCAGCAACTCGTCGCGCTCGGCGGTGAAGCGGTCGAAGCCCGCGACCTCAACGCGGCAGAAGAGATCGGCCTGGTCCTCAAGGAACTCGATCCGCAGAACAAGCGGTTCGAAAAGCTGCAATCCTCGACGAATCAATTGCGGTTGCGATTGGTGAAACAACAAGTCGCGCAGAACGATGCCGCGAATGACGAGGCTCCGGAACCTGCCGCCGAGACTGAATCGGCGATTCCCGACGAAGTTCTGAATTCGGT